>JAJRRF010000274.1 GCA_024279735.1 Alphaproteobacteria bacterium | reverse complement strand
TTATGGGCTTGATAAATTACGGCAATTGCTCATGCACCAAAAAGATGAAGCAATCCGCCTGCTTAAAAAGTTCCTAGCCCCACAAACGAAAAAACAGCCCGTCCAAAAGGCTTTAGCCTGAAGAGAGTCGTGTACTATGACCCATTCCACACGTTTCTGGTTTGTTCGGAAGACGAAAAAACGTTGCAAGCGGGTTCAAACCCATTCGCGCCAAATAACTAAGACCATGAATTGAAGTGCCCAGGATAGCAGGATAAAATGCCACACATCTCATAAAAATATCGCTTGCCATTAAAAGGCAACAATTGAGCCTGATAGTGTTTTCTAAAAGGCTGGAGTGATTCGTTTTTCTCTCAAAATGAGAATAAAGGGGCGTGGTTTTTGTATGTTTTTTGGGTTCAGTCATCGGCAGAACCCCTAAAAATGATCAAAAATATAGTTTTTACAGCACACTCACAGTTTAGTTTTGCGACAAAGGCGGCTTTTGTTCATTAATATTTTGCAGCATACCCATTGCTGCCCTAATATATTTTATTCTCCCAAACGTTCGATGTCTGGATTTTGGGGGAGGGCTGGTCAGGATGATGTGCATGTGTTGGGTAACCCATAGACATGTCAGGACACATAATTTTTACAGGATCATTATTGAAGATGGCACACCCAAAAATGAGACAGCAGGCAAAAGCCAGACAGCAGGTAAAACAGCTTCCAAAACTTTCTGTCCTTGTATTGGTCGGCCTGTCGGTGGGTCTGGCCTCATGTGGCTCACTGGGGTCTGTTGCCAGTTCTGTCAGCAAGCTTAACCCGTTCAAGGAAAAGGAAGTGATTATGCCTGGGGAGCGGGTTGCTGTCCTGAAGCCGGAATCCAGCCTGGTGTCCAGCTCGACAAGGGCAACCACCCCTGTTTCTTTACCAACCATTGTCCAGAATGCAGGATGGACCCAGCCTGGGGGCACTGCCAGCAATAATCCTGGACACCTTTACTATAAGGCTGGTCTTTCACCAGCCTGGTCAACAAATGTAGGTTATGGCTCCAGTTCTTCTGGCCGCCTGACGGTTATTCCTGTCGTCTATGGCAACCATGTCTTTACAATGGATGTTCGCGGCACTGTGATTGCAACCTCCCTGTCCAGCGGCAGCAAGGTCTGGTCAACATCGCTGAAGCCTGCAACAGAAGGTACAAAAGAGGGTTATGGCGGCGGCCTTGCGATTGACAATGGCCAGCTTGTTGCTGCAACAGGGTATGGCCGTGTCTATGCAATTAACCCTTCTAACGGGAAGATTTCCTGGAAAAAGAACCTTGGCTCGCCGATCAGGACTTCACCGACAGCAGCCCAGGGCAAAATTTTTGTTGTCAGTACAGAAGGCCAGGTTTTTTGCCTGGATGCTGCTACAGGCAATGAGGTCTGGTCAAAGATTGGCAGTACTGGCAAGGCGCGTATCCTGGACAATGTAAGCCCGGCAGTTTCAGGGCAGACAGTGGTGGTACCCTATTCTTCAGGAGATGTAATCGCCTATAATATTAATACTGGGGAGACCTCTCTGGCAGAATCCCTGTCACGTTCACGCAACCGTTCATCGCTTGCGGCTATGAGTGACCCTGCTCGGCCTGTTATCCATAACAATGTCCTCTATGCTGTCAGTCATGCAGGACGTATGATTGCAACAAGGCTGGGTTCTGGTGACAGGATCTGGAACAAAAACATCAGGTCAATGCAGATGCCCTGGGTCAGCGGCAATACGGTTTATGTGGTTGATGTCAACGGACAGCTTATTGCTATGGATCACAAGACAGGTAAGGTGCGCTGGACGACCAAACTGTCTATGTCGCGCCGTTGGAGTGGGCCGGTTCTGGCAAGCAATACCCTGTGGCTGGTCTCGAAAAAGGGACTGCTGATTGGGGTTGATGCTCAAAGCGGAAAGATTGTGAAAAAGAAGAATATTGGCTATAAGAGCCTGTTGCCCCCCATCATTGCTGGTGGCCGTATGGTGCTGCTGACGGATAAGGCGCAGCTTATTGCGTTGAACTAAAGGTTGCCAGGAAGGTGCATTCTTAATTTCAACGTATTCTTGTTGCACCTTTCAATGAAATATAGTAGATAAGCGCAACAAAACTGTTGGATTTTGCGTATTTGTGCCATGCGTCAGACAGACAAAATACATTTAACCAATATGCAGAGAAGAAAAGTCATGAAAAATATTTCTTTAATTTCAGTTGTTGTCCTTTCGCTTTCATTGTCAGCGTGTAGCTCTAATGGTGGTTTGAACAAGGAAGACGGAGGGGCTATTGTTGGCGCGGTTGCAGGCGGTATATTGGGTAATCAGGTTGGCAAGGGCAGTGGACGCATTTTGGCAACCATGGCAGGCGTTATGGTTGGCGGTATTGTTGGCAGCTCGGTTGGCCGTTCCCTCGACAAGGCAGACCAGTTGGCAGCCTCCAAGGCTGAATTTGATGCCCTGGAATCTGGACGCTCAGGTCGTGCTGTAGCGTGGAACAACCCTGACAGTGGTCATCGCGGAGAAATTATTCCGGAACGCTCCTATTCAATGGGCAGGAAACAGTGCCGACGTTTCCGCCATACCATCTATATTGATGGCCGCAGGGAAACCATGCGTGGCCGTGCGTGCCGTAACAGGGATGGTTCCTGGAGTAAGGTATCCTAATGATACCCGCAATATTAACAGCGTTGATTTAAGTGTTAAAGTGATGGCTGACCCACACTCTATTTTTCATTTTCGTCATGGCAAGACTTTGATCTTGCCATCCATGCTGAAGATTTTGGCCTTTTGGCAAAGCTGGTTTATATCTGCAATCTTCACAGTGTAGATCCTAAGATCTTGCGTCTTGGGATGACAAGATAGAGAGATGTTCTTTAAATATGAAAAATCTTCTGACAAGGATGTTGCCTTGTCAGGGGCTTTTTTGGGATGAACAATAAATCAATGGTGTTTTTGCTCTATCTGTCTTATAGTAGGTGATATTAATCAATAATAATTCAGGCAAAATAGTAAATAATTATAAGTGCTTAGTCTTTTCATCCCTCTTTTGCGAAAGAATATCTTCCGTATATTGACAGGACAGGCTGTATAACAATAACGGTTGTTTATCATTTTGGTTCTGGACAATCATCTTTTGGGAGCACAATTTCATGACTGCACAAAGTCTTACAATGTCAATGGCAGGCCTATTCATTATGCTGAGCCTGGCTGCGGCACATTATCTTGGACATATTGATATTACCGTACCAAGCTTGCTATGGTTCACAGCCTTTATCGGGGCAAACCTGTTCCAGTCTGGCCTTACTGGGCTATGCCCAATGACATGGATCTTTAGAAAGCTGGGAATGCGATAGACTCTGGTAAGGATACAAGCAGAAATAAAGGATCAAGATAGCGCAGTAATTTTGTTTGTCAGTTAGGTCAAAAAGGGATGTATAGCGAGCTATGCAAGACTTTTTGAAACGACACTGACGGATAAAAGGACAAGCTAAATGATTCGGTTATTTTTGAGGGTGTCCGAACAAAGATAGCTCAAGAAAAGCCCCGTCCTGAAGCCAGGACTGGGTTTTTTTGTGTTTGGCTATCAAGGTGACAGGAAAATCTTGGACTGGACTGCGGGCTATACACGTATTTTTGAAACGACGCTGGCGAGCAAAAGAACAAGCTAAGCGATTTGGTTCATTTGGAGGGTGCTCTAAGTATTAAAACATAAGAATATTATAATGTTTAGGGAAGACCTGCTTTTTGGACATAATTGCCTGAATATTTTGAGGCAAAATTATGTGTTGTGCCATAAAGCCAGGTACTTTGGCGGCAATTCCATATATTTTGCTGTTGCCAATTCAGGGACAAGCCTGTCAACCCTGCTTTCACCAAGGTTTTTCAGCACTTAAAAAGAGGGGGCTTGTCCTGGTGAGTATAAAGGCCTTGTGCAAGATATGGCCTTTGTATCTCCAAATTCATACCATCATAAACCCAAATTCAAACGATCTAATCGTAATATACAACTAATAAATGAGGGCGAAATGGTACATACAACTACACTGTCTCACAGTATTACAAACATGATTACAGTCAAGCCATCAACGATTGATGACTTTGCCTCTATCCGTTATTTGCACCGATTGTCTGTAAAGGTGCTTGGCACTGCCTATCATTCGGATATGGAGCTTGCAGCACGTATGGCTCTTATTGAAACCGGGCAATATGCCAAAGAATTGATGTACCAAAAATTACAGACAGCCTGGATTCATAATGAATTGGTCGGTACATCTGGCTGGACAGAGCATGATCCAGGCGAAAAATCAGCATATATTACCTCAATATATACCCATCCCCTGTTTGCCCGTGAAGGCATTGGCAGCTTGATGCTGAAAAAGGCAGAAACCTCTGCCCGTGAGGCTGGATTTACAACCTTAATGGTACGCGCCAACCTCAATGCCAGTTCCTTTTTTACAGCCCGTGGCTATGAACTCATCATTCACGACACAGAGGCAGCTGGAACAGAAATCTTCCTGCCTGTTGCGATCATGCAAAAACAGGTTAAGCCAATCCAGAGTGACAAGAACAAGAAGAGGCAAGAGAAAGAGACAGAGAGCGAAGGCGAAACCAACGCCCATCCTGCCCAGCATATTTAGAAAGTGAACTTTTCTGAATAAGGGGTCTTCAGGCTCTTTGTCCGCTAAGACGTTTGAGAACCTTGTCTCGCCCCATAAGCGGGAGCATTGCGGCCAGTTCAGGTCCGCGCTCTTGTCCCGTCAAGGCGAGGCGAAGAGGATGGAACAGGCTTTTGCCCTTGCGTCCTGTTGTTTCCTTCACCGCGCTGGTCCAAGTTTTCCAGCTGGTGTCGTCCAGTTCTCCGTCAGGCAACAGTTTTGCGGCCTGGTCTGAGAACTCCCCGTCCTCAATCACTGGATCAATCTGGTCATATACAACTTCCTGCCAGGTTCTGACATCTTCAAACACAGACAGGTTGGCCTGGACAGCCTGCCAGAACTTTTCATCAAGCCGGCTATCTATTTCTGACAACCTTCCTTTGACTTTTTCATAAGGCAGGATATGGAGCAGTTTGGCATTGAGGCCGCGTAACTCTTCCTCATCAAACCGGGCAGGGGCACGGGACAGTTTATCAAACCCAAAATTCTCCGCTATCTTTTTGCGCTCAGGAAAGGCCTGAACTGGGTCTGAAGTTCCGATAGTGGCGGCGTGGGAAATAATGGCCAGAGGCTCAAGTCCGTCCTCACGTAGGGATTCTACAGATAATGCCCCGAAACGCTTTGACAGAGCCTGCCCGTCTGCCTTGACCAACAGGTTATGGTGGGCAAAAATAGGCGGTTTTCTCCCAAGTGCCTCAAAAATCTGGATTTGCGCCCCTGTATTGGAGACATGGTCTTCGCCGCGAATCACATGGCTGATGGCCATGTCTATGTCATCAATCACACTGGGCAGGGTGTAGAGATAGCTGCCGTCGCCGCGTATCAGTACAGGGTCGGACAGGGAAGAGGCATCAATATGCTGGTCGCCTCGTACCAGATCCTGCCAGGAAACGTCCCTTTCTTCCAGTTTGAAACGCCAATGCGCTGTCCTGCCTTCAGCCTCAAGGTCTGTCTTTTGGTTGTCTGTGAGCTTCAGGGCGGAACGGTCATAAATCGGGGGCTTGCCCTGGGCGAGCTGGCGTTTGCGTTTCCTGTCCAGTTCATCGGGGTTCTCATAGCAGGGATAGAGCCGCCCGCTGTCCTTGAGACCCTGGGTCACAGCATCATAACGTTCAAAGCGTTCTGATTGGCTGAACTCCTGATCCCATTCCAGGCCAAGCCAGTCCAGGTCATCCCTGATCCCCTGGGCAAAGGCTGCTGTGGAACGTACCTTGTCTGTATCGTCAAGCCGCAGGATAAACACACCGCCATGATGGCGGGCATAAAGCCAGTTAAACAGGGTAGTGCGGATATTGCCGACATGGAGTTTTCCAGTCGGGCTGGGGGCAAAACGAACTTTTACAGTCATAATTTTATTTTGTCCTGAAAAGGTGTCAGTTGCCAAAGTTTTGCAGCATATGGCAGTCTAACGTCAATATTAAAGTTTGGAGGAATGTCTTTTCCCCAATGAGAGGCTGGCATGAGTGCGACTTATCCCCCAGTGAATGGCCTGTAACTTGCCAATAGGTGGCCGATGTGCATTATAATGGGACGTTTGTTATAATCACACGCTATTGGCAGGAGTTTGTCTGGTGCAATTTACGCGCCTGAAACTGGTAGGGTTCAAGTCATTTGTCGAAAGTTCTGAGCTGCTCATTGACGAGGGGCTGACGGGTGTGGTTGGCCCAAATGGCTGCGGAAAGTCCAACCTGCTTGAAGGTTTGCGCTGGGTGATGGGCGAGACCTCCTATAAGAATATGCGCGGCTCTGGCATGGATGATGTGATATTTTCTGGTACAGACAAGCGTCCCTCACGCAATGTTGCTGAAGTTGTGCTGACACTGGACAACAGTTCACGCACGGCTCCTGCTGCCTTTAATGACAGTGATATTATTGAGATCAGTCGCCGCATTGAGCGCGACAAGGGGTCTGACTATAAAATCAATAGCCTGCCGGTTCGTGCCAAGGATGTCCAGTTGCTGTTTGCAGATGCCTCAACAGGGTCACGTTCTCCAGCTCTGGTGCAACAGGGACGTATTGGTGAGATTGTGAATAGTAAACCGCAGAGCAGGCGGGTTATTCTGGAGGAAGCGGCAGGCATATCGGGTCTTTATTCCCGCCGCCATGAAGCTGAATTGCGCCTGAAGAATACAGAAACCAACCTGGAGCGGTTGGGGGATATTCAGGGGCAGCTTTCCACCCAGGTCAACAGCCTGAAACGCCAGGCGCGCCAGGCTGCCCAGTATAAAAATCTCTCTGCGCAAATTCGCCAAAGTGAGGCAACCTTGCTCTATGTGCAGTGGCAATATGCCCATGCCAGGGTTGAGGCGGCTGAACAGGCTTTTCAGCAGGCCTTGCAACTGGTGGGTGAGCATAGCCAGTCAGAGGCGCGGTTGCGCGCTTTACAGGAAAGCCAGTCAGAGACCCTCCAGCCATTGCGGGAGAAGGAAACGATTGCGGCTGCCGTTCTGCAACGCCTGAATATTGAGCATAAGGCATTGACACAAGAAGAGGAGCGTAGGCAGGCTCGTGAAGAGGAGCTTTCCCAGCAGCAGGGGCAACTCCAGCAAGATACCGAACGGGAGAAACAGCAGGTCATTGAGGCAGGTGAAAGCCTGCAAACCCTTAGGCAGGAACAAGAGAGTCTTGCTGTGGGTGAGGGCGGGACAAATAGGCAGGAACAGGCGCACCTTGCCCTGGATGAGGCTCAGCTTCTCATGCAGGGGGCAGAGGAGAACCTGGCTGTTCTGACCACCCGCCATGCGGAGATGACAGCGCAAATAAGACAGGCGGAAACGGCCCTGTTGTCTGAGCAGAACAGGCAAGAGACGCTGGAAAACCAGCTGGTTGAACTGGATAAGACTTTGGCCTTGTTGGGAGACAGCGAAACTTTGGAGCAGTCTGTCAGTGAACTTGGGGAGCTATTGCAGCAGGCACAGGATCAGCTTGAAGAAGCGGGCGAAGAGCTAGAGAGCCAGGAGGTGCTGTTGGCGGAATATGACAGCCAGCGTTCAGAAAAACAGGAACTGCTTTCGATAGCGCGGATGGATGCGCAAAAGCTGGAAACTGAAATAACGACACTGGAAAAGCTGTTGACCCCTGAAGGCGGCGATGGCAGTTGGCAAGCCATTATAGACATGGTGCAGGTTCAGCCTGGTTATGAAGCGGCTCTTGTTGCGGCCTTTGGTGAAGAGCTGGAAGACCCGGTTGAGGAGGAAGCCCCTGCCCATTGGAAAAATGTCGCCAGTGATTCTGGCGTGTCTTCTTTTCAGGGGCAAGTGAAACTGTTGTCAGAAATTGTCGAGGCTCCCACTCACCTAAAGGCGCGGCTCGGCCATACAGCCATTATCAGTCAGGCTGAAGGGGATGGGGCGCAAAAGCAGTTGCAGCCAGGACAAAGGCTGGTTTCGGTTGATGGGGACATGTGGCGTTGGGATGGCTATACCCGCTCTGCCCAAAGCCTGTCGGGAGCCGCCAAAAGACTGGAAGAGCGCAACCGTCTTGAGGAGTTGAAACAAGGGCTGGAGGGCAAGTTTACTGCCGTTGAGCAGGCCAATGCGCACTTTGAAGAGGTCAATATGATCTTGGACGAGGCGCGTAACCAGAAACAGGATTTAATGTTGCGTGTTGAGGAAAACCGTGCCCAGATAGGGCAGGCACGCGACGGTCTTGCCCAGGCACAGCATAAGCTGGGTGAGTTGCGCCAAAGCCGTGCCAGCCATGAGGCAACACAGGCCAGCCTGCAAGGCCAGCTCAAGAGCGCGTCGCAGGAAATATTACGGCTTGCGCCATTGCTGGAAACAGGGCGTGACTTGGAGAATTTGCAGCAGGAACTTGATATTGCCCGTGACCAGACTGACGAAGCGCGTCACGACTATAGTGAGGCCAAGGCTCTTCTCAATGCCCTGGCACGGGAGCATGAACAGCGAAATGCGCGGTTGTCAGCGATAACAATAGAGCTGGAACGCTGGCAAAACCGCAAGGATGCCGCGAGTAGCCATATTGGGGAACTGGAAGACCGTCTTGAGGATGTTGCTGAGCAGTTGCTTGTTCTGGAAACCAGCCCTGAAGACCTGGTTGAAAAGCAGTCTGCCTTTATGAACAAGATTGCTGGGGCAGAGCAGGACAGGCGTGAGGCCGCCGATGCCTTGCAGGAGGCGCAAAACCAGCTCAGGGATCATGACAAGGCTTTGGTGCAGCTCAGTAATGATCTTGGTAATGCCCGCGAAGCCCGCGCCCGCACCGAGGCCAAGCTTGAAAGCAGCCGTGAGAAGCGGATTGAACTGGTTTGCAGGATCAAGGAACAGTTCCGCTGCCTGCCGGAGGGCTGTCTGGGGATCGCCGAGATTGCTGACCAAAGCAGCCTACCAACGCCAGAAGCGATAGAAAAATCCCTGGGACAGCTGAAATCCTCACGCGACAGGCTGGGCAGTGTTAATTTGCGGGCTGACCTTGAGCTGGAGGAACTGGAAGCGCAATCGGGTTCGATGGCCAAGGATATAGAAGATATTGAACAGGCGATTGCCAAGTTGCGCGGCTCTATTGCAAGCTTGAACAAGGAAGGGCGTGCTAGGTTGCTGGAGGCCTTTGAAGTTGTGAATGCCCATTTCCAAAAGCTGTTTGCCACCCTGTTTAACGGTGGGACGGCGCGTCTGGAACTGATTGAGTCTGATGACCCGCTCAAGGCTGGGTTGGAAATTCTTGCCAGGCCGCCTGGCAAGAAACCGCAAGTGTTGTCCCTGCTGTCTGGCGGTGAAAAGGCCCTGACAGCGATGAGCCTGATTTTTGCGGTGTTTTTGACCAACCCCTCGCCAATCTGCGTATTGGATGAGGTGGATGCCCCGCTGGATGATTCAAATGTGGGACGGTTCTGTGACCTGCTGGATGAAATGAACAGCCTGACCGACACCCGCTTCTTGGTGATAACCCACCATCCCCAGACTATGGCACGGATGAACCGCCTGTTTGGTGTCACCATGGCCGACAAGGGGGTCTCTATGCTGGTTTCTGTCGACCTGGAAGATGCAGAAAGGTTGCGGGAAGTGGGGTAGGCATAATTTTTCGTTATGGGTTCTGGGTTTTTATGGTAGGGGAAAGGCCAGTGAAAACAACAGGACAGGAATGGGACAGATGAAAATACAGGTGCTTGGCCAAAAAGAGTTGCGGCTTTATGATTTGCATGAGGGCGGATGGGATATTGAGCTGGTTGGCAAGATGCCCCATTTGTCTGCGCTTGGGCTGTGGGTGGCCTGTCATGCGCGTTGCACCTTTGCAGTGATTGACCATTACGGCCTGCGGATTGATGTTGATATTGAGAATATCGTGATGCGGCTGTCCTGGGAATTTGGCGGCGACCCGAATGTCTACAAGTCGATCAATATGGAGGTCTATTGGCCAGAACTGCCCGAAAAACGCCTGGCTTCTGTCGAGCGGGCGGCGCACCAATGTACCATTTCCAGAACAATTGGCGAATGTGTAGAGGTCTCTATCAAGGCCTTTAACAAGGCAGACACCCCGCCTGAGGTTTAGGCTACCTGAAGATAAATTGTGAGTTTCAGAGAGGCTTGGTTATGTGGAGTGACCAGAAAAGATATGTGCTGATGGTTTATATTGGCTATCTTGTGACAGGTGTCACAATGGGGCTAAGTTTTGTGGCAGCCTTTCTGTTTGGGTTTCAGATGAGGAAAATGTCAGGATGGGAAGGCACACATATTGTCTGGCAGCTACAGTCCGCGAAGCGGTTCTTTTTCTTTTCAGTCCTGTTATTGGGTTTTGTTCTTGTGCTGTTAAATATTGATGCAGCCTCTTTTTCTTTGGTGGGTGAATCTGAAAAAGGGGAAGTCATGCGCCTTGTGATTATTTTTTTTGCGGCTGGCTCTCTCTTTCTGTGGTTTGCGTACCGGATGTTGAAGGGTCTTGTCCTCTGCCTCAAAAATAAGGAAATAATGAGCTGAGCAAGAGTGGCAGCTGCAACGGGATAAGGCCAGGTGATGCCTCTCTCTCTCTCTCTCTCATTCGGGGACACCATGTTTCTTGTGAGGTTGAGGCACTCAAAACCGAGTGCAGCGAAGGACAAGCGCAACTACGGCATTCACACAAATATAAGAGATTGCAAGGCTTATGGTCGTTTTAAATCCAGCCTGGACAATGTAGAAAGGAAAAATTCGGCCTAGAAACGATGATAAAACGTTGTATTTGGGCGCAGAACTGCATAAATTTCTTGGTAGTGGCCGAAGCCCGTTGATAGGTTTTTAATATGTCAATCAAATGGTTACGTCAACTTCGTAGGATATTGCTATTTATGACATTCTCAAAAATAGTATAACTGCGAAAATACGGTATTCCTTTATAAAGATTATTGCGATTAAGACGCATAAAGATTTAGTGGGTTTGACATGATATTATTTATTAAAATCAGATGCTTATAAAAAACAGGTTTCGGCCACTACCCTTTCCTTTTAATGGATATGGTTAAGGGCATGTTGGGCGTAATTTTTATGATGGTACCCTTATGCCTTCTTTCTGTCCTTGCCTATAGAGCTGAGGAGCAGGCCGGCAAGAGCCAGTGAGAGCAGGACGTTATAGCCTGCAAAGGACAGGCCAAACATGCGGAAAGAGGCCTCGTCACATTTGATCACCTTGATGGTTTTTAGGCTTTCAAGCAGTCCGCCTGCATTGCCTGAGACAGAAGATGTTGCAGCGCAGGTCGCAGGGCCAGGCCACCATTTCCATTCTGCCCCAGCGTGGTAACCACCCAAGACAGCATTGGCTAGAAAGGCCAGTGCCAGAATGCCCATGATGACCAGGCCAACGCTATGTTGTTCCCTGTTGAAGGCCAGCAGGGCAAGTAGGGAAAGGGGAATGGCCGCATAATAGGCATAACGCTCAAGGTAGCACAGGGTGCAGGGGATGTAGCCGCCAATATGCTGGAAAGCCAGTGCTGTCAGGAGTACGCCAATTGCTGCCAGCAATGCCAGTACTGTCATGTTTTGTGGTCGCAGCAGGAAGTCCATTCAGTTTACTCCATAAAATTCTTAGAACATATATTTGATGGCAACAAAGCCGCCAACCAGCAGGACAAAAAATACGATGGAAACAAGGCCAAAATATTTTTCTATAAATTCACGGATGGGCTGGCCAAAATAATAGAGTAGGCCAGCAACAGCGGCAAAGCGCAGTGTGCGAGCGATGATACTGGCAATCATGAAAATATAAAAATTCATGCCGATAACACCGCTGGCAATAGTAATGACCTTATATGGAAAGGGGGTGATGCCTGCCATCAGGACAATCCAGGGGCCATAGCCGCTTTCCTTGTAATAGGTGGTGAATGAGGTAAATTTTTCAGAGTAGCCATAAAAGTCAAGCAGGCCTTCGCCAACGGACAGAAACAGGAAGAATCCGATGGCATAGCCTGCTGCACCGCCAAGAACCGAAGAAACAGATGCGACAGCAGCGTAGAAAAATGCCTTGCTCCTTTTGGCTATCACCATCGGGATTAGCATAATGTCGGGGGGGATGGGAAAAAAGGAACTTTCGACAAAAGAGACAATTGCCAGTGCCAGGGTAGCCCTGGGATGGGCTGACATTTTCATCATCCAGTCATATATTTTTCGCAGCATGGTCTCGTCATATCCTGATAGTTGGGTGCCGTTCCGGGCAGTGTCTTTTAAGACTACCATTTTTTGTAGCAGGCTTTGCTCTCCTGGTGGTGAAATAAAATAGGGGAACATTCAATAAAAATATCTACAAAAGCAAAAGAATATGATATGAGGATGTTTCATTCGCACACATTATTTCTGTTCTTGAAAAATTTAATGGTTTTAGTGCCCCTGTGGCGGAATGGTAGACGCGACAGATTCAAAATCTGTTGTCCGCAAGGGCGTGCCTGTTCGAGTCAGGCCAGGGGCACCATTTTTGGTATTGCATTACCACTTTAGTTGCGCCTTGAAATAAACTTTCTATTTATCTTGCCCAATTTTACGTGCCGTCCTAGAGTGGAGGCAGGTTTATGCTGTTCTTTTGTGTGGGTTTCTGTAATGGAGACCGTGCTGGATCTGAAAATGTTAAGGGGATCATTTTTACATCACGGCGCAAGGATAAAGGGGATATGGTTCATGATTTTACTTGGATGAAATCAGGTTATTTCCTATAACATCCAAATATAAAATTTTCTGAGGCGTTGAGATATATTATGATGTACCGATCTTTTCTTTTTTTACTTGTGTGTCTGTCTCCTTTTGTAAGTAGTTCTGCGTGGGCAACTCCGACCCTGGTGTTTGATATAAACAGTGGTGAAGTTGTTTATGCAGAAGAGGCGCACAGGTTATGGCATCCAGCCTCAACCACAAAGCTGATGACGGCCTATCTTATGTTTGAGGCACTCAAGCATGGCAAGCTGACGATGGAAGATAAGGTGATTTCCACTGAGACTGCCCTTAAGGAGCCGCCAAGCAAGATTGGATTGCCTGTCGGGTCTGAAATATCGGTGGCCACAGCCTTGAAGGCTCTGGTTATCAAGTCTGCCAATGATGTGGCTGTGATGATTGCAGAAAAGCTTGGCGGCAGTGTTGAGGGCTTTGCCAGTATGATGAATGCCAAAGCACATGAGCTTGGCATGACCCGCACCCATTTTGTTAATCCAAACGGCTTGCATAATGTTGCCCATTATACCACAGCCCATGATATGGGGCTGTTGGCATCTGCGGTCATCAAGGATTTCCCGGAACATGCAAAATTGTTTACACTGGGGCATATGATGATGGGAAAGCGCAGGTTGCGTTCCTATAATTCCCTGATTCATAAAAAATACCCAGGTGCTACCGGTATGAAAACTGGGTTTGTCTGTGCTTCAGGCTATAATATTGTGGGCAGTGCAAGAAGGGGGAATGTGCACCTGGTTGCCGTTGTGTTTGGAAGCCGGAACGGTAAGAAACGCCATAAGAGGATTGCCGGACTGCTGGACTATGGTTTTGACCGTTTGGCCTGGAAGCGGACATTTTTCCCAGGACAGACCATTAAAAATATTGCTGTCACAAAACAAGAGCTGGCACTTGCTCCGGCAAACCTGAGGCCAACTGTTTGCGGCAGGCCAGTCATCAAGAAAAAGAAGAAACGGCGGCGGAATGTCAGGAAGAAAAAGAAAAAACGGGTTGTTGGTGCGCATTAGAACTGGTGGTTATTGCAGGCAATCCAATTTATGGTTTTTCACTGAAACTGTAGAGACAGGGTATGCCCTGTCTTGCTTGACTATATGATAAAACGGTTGTTTTGGATAGATTTTAAGACAAGGCATGCCTTGTCTCTACGCTTAAACCTTGTTTGAAATCTCTAAAATATATGAATTGAACTGCCTTGAGGTTATTAGGCTTGTAGCTGTTAATCCATTTTATACTTCATGGTTTTGTGATATTGCCTGCTGTTGAATGACAGGCCTTCATAAACAATGAGTAAAAACCATGAAACTGAGCACAATAAATTCCCCCTTTGCCCAATTGCGCACATTGCTGGACGGCATTCCGCCAGGAGGTGAGCCAGTTGACATGACAATTGGTGCGCCGCGTCATGCAATGCCTGGCTTTGTTGCGCAGGTTATCAGTGAGAATGAAGGCCTGTTTATGAGCTACCCCCCGATTGCGGGGCATCCTGACTTGCAACAAGCCTTGCAAGATTGGCACTGGCGGCGTTATCCAGTTCTGGCAGATGTTATTACCGCTCCCCAAAATATCCTGCCCCTAAATGGTTCGAGGGAAGGGCTGTTCTCTGCCCTGTTTATTGCCAAGGGGAGAAAGCAGTTTGGGAAGCAGCCTGCTGCCCTCATTCCAAACCCGTTTTACCAGTGTTATGCAGCCGCAGCCCTGGCAGCGGGATGCGAACCTGTTTACCTGCCCTGTGACAAGGACAGCTCTTATTTGCCTGACCTGGATGCCCTGTCCCCGGCTTTACTTGACCGTACTGCGGCCTTTTACCTGTGCTCCCCTTCCAACCCGCAGGGGGCTGTTGCAGGCAAGGAGTATCTGGAAAAAGTGATCATGCTGGCGCGAAAACATGATTTTATGTTGTTTTCTGATGAATGCTATTCAGAAATTTATTCTGGCCTGCCGCCGAAAGGTGCACTGGAAGTTGCCCGTGGTATGGGGGAGATTGTGGGAGTTGACCCTTTTCTAAATATCATCACCTTTAACTCCCTTTCAAAACGCTCAAATGTCCCAGGACTGCGGTCAGGGTTTTGTGCGGGGGATGCTGGTTTTATAGGAGAATATATGGCTTTTCGGAATGTAGCCTGTCCCCAGATACCTTTGCCGATCCAGCTGGTAAGTACCCAAATATGGTCTGACGAAGCCCATGTGGATAACAGCCGTAAACTATATCGGTTAAAGTTTGACCTGGCTGATTCTATTATAAGTGATTGTTTTAACTATGAAAAACCTAAGGGAGGTTTCTTTTTGTGGTTAAATTTTTCTGAAATAGGGGGCGGGGTCAAGGCTGCGTCAACACTTTGGAAAGGTTTTGGTGTCAAAATACTTCCAGGTGCTTTTCTGGCCAAAAATGTATCGGGTGAAAAAAATCCCGGTGAGGACTATGCGCGCGTTGCCATGGTTCATGACATTGATAAAACCAGGGAAGCATTGGAACATATTGTTAAGCTCATCTGACTTTGAAGGTTCAAAAGATAATGTCTCTGGCGGAAAATATTACCCACACACGTTTGCTCCCCGGTTCTGTTCAGTCAGGCCTAAAAAACGGGGTCTTGCGTTTCATCGGAATGTTGTTTCTTGTTCTCGCTGTTGCGGGCTGGATGAGCCTGGGAAGCTGGTCTGTTTCTGACCCCAGTATGCAGAACCTGACAGACAAGCCTGTCCAGAACCTTTTGGGGTATTATGGGGCATCTGTTTCCAATATCCTTTTCCAAATTTTTGGTCTGGCATCTATCTGGGTGTTTTTGCCGATGGCAGCATGGGGCTGGCATCTGATGGCTCTGAAAATGCCAAACCAGAGTCTGGTGAGGCTGCTAATGTGGCCTCTCTCTGTCTTCATCCTGGCTGGCGCATTGTCTAATATTGAACGAACTGAAGCATGGCCTCTGCCAAACGGTATTGGTGGCTGGATCGGGGATCAGGTTCTGGGTTATTCCAGTGCCATGATGTCATGGGTTGGCCTTGTACCAGAAATGACACTTGTGCTGAATGCGCTTCTTTTGCCAGCTATTGGCTTGTGGGCCGCGACTGTGGCTGCTGCCATTACTGTGGCAGACCTGTCAATGATGATGCTTGGCAAGAGGGCAAAGTCTCAGGCAGGGCAGGCGGACAACCTCTCAAATACCTCTATTTCTGATATGGTGTCCAAGCTTGAGGGTTACGAAAATGGAGGAGAGCCTGTTGCGAAGGCTGTCAATATGCCGTCATCAGCACCGTCAACTCCATCTGCGGGACAAAAAATTCCGGTCGTTGGTAGTATTAATGGTGGGCGGGTTGAGCCACGGGTAGGCGGTGCCATATTTGCAGGTGCTGCTGATAATGTGGCTAGAAATGTGCCGCAAATACCGCAGCCAGTTACACAGCAACAAATCCCGCAGGAAATTCCTATGGTTACAGCCATGAGTGCTGCCCCTGCAATGCAGGCCGTGCCAGTCAGCAATATGGCGACACCGGTTGCTGGGCAGCCAGAAAAGGCGAAATCAATCTTTAGCTTTTTCTCCCAGAAAGCAGTTCCTGAAACTGTTCCAGGGGCATTGGCATACCAGTCACGCCCAGGCTTGCCTGCGCCAGGTAATTTTGCCCTGCCATCACTGGATCTGATGAATGCAACGCCAGTGTCAGATTCTGAGATTTTGGTTGCAGATGAAGAGCTTGAGGTTGAATGTAAGAGACTTGAAGAAGTTCTTGCTGACTTTGGGGTCAAGGGCAAGATTGTCAATGCGCGCCCGGGGCCAGTGGTGACACTGTATGAACTTGAGCCAGCCAGGGGAGTGAAGTCCGCCAGAATTATTGGCCTTACAGATGATATTGCCCGCTATATGAGTGCTATATCTGCCAGGATTGCAGTTATACCCGGCAAGAACCTGATTGGTATTGAGCTTCCGAACAAGTCACGTCAGATTGTCTATATGCGTGAGCAGCTTGAGTCCCAGGCGCAGCATTTGTCGAATTACCGTTTGCCGATGGTGCTTGGCAAGAATATTGGTGGCCAGAGTGTTGCTGTTGACCTTGCTGCAATGCCGCATCTCCTGATTGCAGGTACAACTGGTTCGGGTAAGTCTGTCGGTATTAATACCATGATTTTGTCCCTGCTCTATAACATGACACCTGAGCAGTGCAAGTTCATCATGATTGATCCCAAAATGCTTGAACTGTCAGTCTATGAAGGCATTCCCCATCTGTTGTCCCCTGTTGTAACAGACCCTAAAAAGGCAGTTTTTGCCCTGAAGTGGACTGTGAAAGAGATGGAGGAACGCTATAAGAAGATGTCCAAGATGGGTGTCCGGAATATTGGCGGCTTTAACAATAAGGTGGATACAGCCATTGCGAATGGCGAATTCATGACCCGTACAGTCCAGACCGGTTTTGATGCTGAGACAGGTGAAGCCATCTATGAGACTGAAACGCTTGAATATGAAAAGTTGCCATTCATTGTTGTTGTCGTCGATGAAATGGCTGACCTGATGGTTTGCGCCGGTAAGGAGATTGAGGGCGCGGTTCAGCGTCTGGCTCAGATGGCGCGTGCTGCGGGTATCCATATTATTATGGCAACGCAACGTCCAAGTGTTGATGTCATTACAGGTACGATCAAGGCCAACTTCCCAAGCCGGATGAGTTTCCAGGTGACTTCCAAGATTGACAGCCGTACCATTATCGGTGAAATGGGGGCTGAGCAGCTTCTTGGCAAGGGTGACATGCTTTATATGAAGAGCGGCGGCAAGGTTGAACGTATTCATGGTGCTTTTGTTACTGATGAGGAAGTCGAAGAAATTACGGCCTATCTCAAGAAGCAGGGCACACCTAAATATCTTGATGCTGTGACAGAAGGTGAAGAGGAAGAGTTGGAAGCTGAAGTTATCCCTGCGGCAAGTGGCGGGGACAAAAATGAAGCCCTTTACGATGAGGCGATAGCCATTGTCCTGCGGGACAAGAAGGCATCTACCAGTTACATCCAGCGTCGCCTCTCTATCGGTTATAACAAGGCGGCCTCAATTATTGACCGTATGCAGGATGAGGGTCTTATCAGTCAGGCTGACCATGTTGGCAGGCGCGAAATATTGATGCGCAATGATGAAGATGCGCAAATGGGTGATATGATATAAGCTCAGGCAAAACTCAAAATTTGAATTGGGAAAAGCCCCTCTGGTACATTCCAGGGGGGGCTTTGTCTTGTTTTCAGGGCCAGGTTTTGCTCTATACACATGCACAGCCTTAATTGTTATATAGTGGTTTCGACCTCGTTTCTGCCATATTTAGCACCTTTAGATATGGTAGCTTTTGATTGTCCGATTCTTGTTTTTCCCTTTGTGTGGTTGCCCCTGTCGGGTGTATATTTATCACAGTAGGGAGGTTTTTGGGGCTGATATTGAGGCTAGCCCCCATGTTTCTGTTCTTGCCATGAAGTTGACGTTTTTTGGGGCAAGAACAAAACCTAAGAATGTATGGGCGTTTATTTAAATGCGGTATTTAGCTATTCAAGGAACTCGTGTTATGACGAAACTGACACAATCAATATATGCGTTAAGTCTTGCTGGCGTTATGGTCTTGGCAACTCATTCAGCTTTTGCAGATGATCGCAAGGCTCCTGTCAACGCAGTAACGGGTTCAGCCTGGAACACAGAGGTCAATGCTGCAAAGGGCGGCATCACGATCTCAAGCAAGCAAATGACCACCCTGAAAAGGGTGAACACCTACATGAACAGTTTTACAAGTCTCCAGGGGCGTTTTAGGCAGACAAACCCAAACAAGGACAAGCAAAAGGGCAAGTTTTTTGTCCAGCGTCCTGGCAAGATGCGGTTTGACTATGCTTCACCAAGCCTGCTGATGATTATTTCTGATGGTGAATATCTTTCTATTGAAGACCATGACCTGAAAACAGTAGACCGTTACCCTTTGGAGTCTACGCCGTTCAGAATGTTGCTCTCTGAAAATGTCGATATCATGAGGGATGCTGTCATTTTGAATATGAGCGAAAGTGCTGAGAAAATATCTGTTTCCCTGGCTGATAAGTCAGGAAATGCTGCTGGCCAGATCCGCCTGGTTTTTGCTAATGGCAAGAAGCTTGACCTGCTGGAATGGGTTATTAGGGATGCGCAAGGGCTGGATACAAGGATTGAAATTGGCAACCTGAGCATGGATAAGGCGGTTGAAGACAAAATGTTTAAGCCTTCCAATATCGGTCTGGCCAATGTTTTTGACAAGGGCTGACCTTGGGGTGTTAAAGTATGTAATTGGATGAAAATCCCTTAAGGGATTTGACGGATGTTTGTTTGAATATGTTAGAAAATAGTCACAACAAGTGGAGGCACTTGTTGTGATTTTTTATTTTGGGGCCAGAAAAAAGATTGGACTTGCCCTTGAAGTTGGAGGGAAAAGCCATATGTCTGATGTGCAGGCAGGAGAGAGTATTCAGGATTTCTTGTCTGTAAATTTCTTCAACGCCTGATCCCTCCAGGGCATTGGATGAATTAAAAAGGTCTTTGCCAGGCGACTGGCAAAGACCTTTTGGGTTGGTTAGCTAGATTGATGACTGGATATCAGCTCAGATACTAATATCGTGAAGCGATAGAAAGGTCTTTCAAGACATCGCGCTCAACCTTGAGGTCATTCAGACGGACGGCCAGCGTATCGCCAATCGAGATGACACCAGCAAAGCTGTCCCCGTCATAGACGGGCAAATGTCTGATACGCCTGTTGGTCATGGTTTCCATGGCGGAGGGAATGCTGTCATCAGTCTTGCAACTAATCACCTGTCTTGTCATGAAGTCAGCGACCTGTTTGTTGGCCAATGCGCTGCTATGCTCAGCAAATGCCCTGACAATATCCCTTTCCGAGAGCATGCCAACCAGGTCTGCATTGGCATCCTTGACGGGCATGGCTCCGATCTTGTTGGAACTCAGGAGATTTGCTGCTGTCTGGATGCTGTCTTCAGGCCGACAAAAAATAACCTGTTTGTTCCTGTTCCTGATATATTCTCCTACGGTCATTTCCACTCCTTTATTTATATTATTTATGGGGAATATCCGCTAACATATTTTTCTTGCTGAAATGTTGCCAGGATATTCAAATGGTTTCATCAGCAAAATACACCCAAAATATGGGTTATGTAAAATTATAACCTAGTTTATAGGAAATAGCGAGACGGAATAGCAACACTCAAGAAAATCAACGGGATAGCTTGCAAAAGCATCCCTGATTAAGTCGACAAATGTTATTTTTTTTGCCATAGTTTAAAATAAAAAACAAGTTTCCGAGGATGGCGATTTATATTCTGGTATAGTGTTTTAGGGATATATTGGGTGATGCAGGGTCTTTGTTGCCTGGACTGTGCGGTAAATATTAACTGATATTCCTGGCTTTTATTTGGGAATGACATTTTTTTTGCTATTCTTTCAGTTATGGAGGGTAGGCGCAGGGTTCAGTATAGCAGGCAGTTGTTGAATATATTATTTGGTTTGTGGTGTTGAGGAGTAGGTTTATCATGTACAAAGGTTTTGCAATTGCTGTGGGAATCCTGTTTTGGCAGCTTCCCCTGCTTTCTGAAGCAGTGGCACAAAGTCGGTTGGACAGAGCCAGCCTGAATAGTTCCAACAAGGGAACTGTCGGGGTCATCACAGGGAATGCTGACAGTACCGCCCTGAGCGCGACCAGTGACCTGGCTCGGGTCTTGGACAATGGCAATTCCTTGAGGATTATTCCTATTGTAGGGCAGGGTTCACAGCAAAATGTGGCTGACCTGCTTTATCTTAAGGGAGTGGATGTCACTATTGTTCCTTCTGATGTGCTTGATTTCTTTAATAGGACAAGGCGTTATCCTGGGATCAAGAATAAGCTGCAATATATTACCAAGCTTTATAATGAAGAGTTCCATGTCCTTGCCAACATGAATTACAAATGCCTGAACGACCTGGGCGGCAGGCGTGTTAATTTTGGCCTAAAGAACTCTGGCACAGCGATGACTGCTGAAGTTGTGTTTAATGCTCACAAGGTTAAGGTGGAGCGTTTTTTCTTTGACCAGAAAACGGCCAATGAAATGCTGAAACGCGGTGAGCTTGATGCGGTGGTCTACGTGGCGGGCAAGCCTTCAAGGGGCTTTGAGAATATTACCTTCAAGAACCGCGTTCACTTTCTTGATGTCACTTTTGTAGATGCCTTGCAGGAAAACTATCTTCCGGCCTCGTTGACCAATGAGGACTACCCTGATCTGGTTGCGCCTAAGGAATATGTTGAGACTGTATCTGTTGGGGCTGTTATGGCTGTGTATAACTGGAAAAGAAACTCGACGCGCCATAGAAAAGTATCAAAATTCATAGATGCTTTTTTTGCAAACTTTAAAAAGTTTCAGGAGTTCCCGCGCCATCCAAAGTGGAAAGAGGTTAATCTGAACTCTACTGTCCCTGGCTGGACAAGGTTTAGTGCTGCGCAAAGCTGGCTGAAAAATAATAAGGTTCAGCGCAAGGTTGTTGCCCGCCAGGTTAGTTCTGCTGGAAATGGCAAGAAAAACTTTCAGGGGTTTTTGAGCAGCCTTGGCGGAGATGCTAATAAGTTGTCTGCTTCAGACCGTAATGCCCTGTTTCAGCAGTTTATCCAGTGGCAAAAGAAAAAAGTAAACTAGCCTTCAGGGCTTCACAGTCTGGGGTTATGAAGTTTTATAGTTTTTTTGGGATTGTCTGGCTGAAATTCATAGTATTTAGTATTTTGAGGTGTCCGGGAGTTTTTTAGATGGCGAGTTCAAAAAAAATAGGTTCTGACAAGGGAAGTGAATCCTCTTTGGAAAAAGTAAAAAAAGAAGCTGAAAAGTTGCAGTCTACTCTGGAAGATGCAGGTTCTGTTGCGGCTTCCGCCTCTCAAAAGCAAACAGGGAGTAGCTCTCTTTTTGCGGTTGGAAATACGTCTGTACCAAATCCGTCGAAGCCGATGGACAGTTCGGTTCTGGAAAATATTGGCATAGTTGGCAGCAAAAGCAAGATTACCAGTTCTTCCGTTGGCTCGGTCACTTCCCTGTCTGATGCCCATAAGAGTGCCTCAAAAGGGAGTTTGTTACCTGACTCAGTGAAGCCTGCTGTTGAAGAAAAACCAGGGTCATCGATTCAGGTTAACCCTACATATAAACCTGCTTTTGAGAGTGAAGAAAAGGCGAAGCTTGCTGCAAGTATGGATAGGCCAAAATCTTCAGGTGTTGTCGGGAGCAGTCTTGGGTCAAGCCTGCAAAGTAGGCTTGAAAAGGAGCAGGGTAATGTTTACCGTGCTTCTGTTGGTGGCGGTGCAACAGCCAGCCAGCAACTTGGCGGTGGTTTCCGTATGGCTAGTGATCCTAATGCAGGTTCTGGCAACAGGATGTCTTCTGGTTCATCCTATGGCGAGCCGTCGTCTATGGGACAGGGACAGATCCAAAATAATAATATGCCGCCGCAAAATACAGCACAAGCCACTTATCAGACAGAAACTGTGACTGAAAAAAGTGGTAAAGGCATGGGGGCTATAGGCCTGATAGGGGGGGTGTTGGTTGCAGGTGGTGTTGGTGCCGTTGTGATGAACCCAGACCTTTTGTCAACCACTGGCATATCTTCAGACAAGCTTGGGGCGAAGGTTGTGTCAGCTCCCGAAGCCCTGATCCCACAGGCAATGCCATCACGTCCAGCGCAGGTGCAAAAAGCCCGGGCTGTTGTGGTCGAAAGAAAAGTGGCTGCTGTGCAAGTTATGCCAGCTCCAGTAGCCCCGGTGGTGATCCCATCAGCTCCTGTAGCGGCACAGACAAAGACGGTCCAGTCAAATACACGGTTTTCTGAAACGGGCAAGGATGTCCCTCTTAACCTTGATGCGACAGTCCTAAAGGTGAAGGCTGATCAATATATTCGTATTGGCGGAATGCCGGATGGTGCAGAATTATCTTCCGGAGTGGATATGGGGGATGGTAACTGGCTGGTTGCGCCAGACGCTGTAAAGGGACTGAAGTTCACGGCTCTGGATGGCTATAAGGGAACAATCGACCTTTATATGCAGAAAATTAAGGATGATGCCAGGACAGCTGTCGGTACACCAAAAACCTTTAAGGTTGCTATTGGTTCCAGGCCTGCACCTGTGGTTGCAGCAGTTCCAAGAAGAGTACAGCCTGAGCCAAAAGTTGCGGCCTATAATCCAGTGCCTGTTCAGCCACAGCCAGCACCTGCACCGATTAAGGTTGCTCCCAAGTTGCCGACATTGCCTGAAGGTATCTCTGAAGCAAATGAGGATGATGGTATCGGTGTGTTGCCAACGGCAAAGGCTAGCAGATACCAGCGTCCAAGGGCGCAAGGCAGAGTTATTGCACCAGCTCGTGCGCCGCGACGTTTGAGCCAGGGAATTCCGGTTGGCCGTACCTTTTCTAAGGAAAATTATGGTGATACGGCTGAGCCGATACGTCAGCAGCGTACTGCTGCTGTGGGCGCAGCAGTTGCACCGGTTCCGCAAATATCTGCCCAGCGAGCAAAGCTATTGCTGAAGCGCGGCAATAACCTGTATCGGTTGGGTGACCTTATCTCTGCGCGTTCTTTGTATGGTCAGGTTGCTGCTGGCGGTAACGCAGAAGCGGCGATGGCTATGGGGCGCACCTATGACCCGATCTATTTTGAGAAACTGGGTGTCCAGGGATTCCAGCCTGAGCCAAACCGCGCCTTGGAATGGTATGAAAAGGCCAAGGGTGCTGGTTTGGCGAAGGCTCAGGGTAAAATTGATAATTTGAACTATTACCTGAAGCAGTAAGAGCCTGTGTGAATATTGAATCAGGCTTTAAAGTTGTTTCCAGCTTTCTGCTGGATATATCAGGGGTGCTTTGGGCATCCCTTTTTTATGGATGTTTTTTCTTATGAGGCCAATTTTCCCTGGCTGAAAGAACATGCAGGAGGTTTGAATAGGCCTGTTGCCAGCGGGGGTCACTCTTAAACTCAATCGCCCCTTCTTCAGGAATGCTGCCCCCGTCCTGGTCGCTCATTTCAGGTCTCTGTTCGCAGGCAAGCAGCCTCGTTCTGCGTGTCATAAGGCTACCTGTATGCAGTTTTTCCAGGCTGTCCCGATCCATGACCCATATCTTTTTTCGTTTCATTCACCTGCCTTTCGTAATGTGATGTTAAACCTGCCGCCTTCTTCCAGTAAGGTTGAGGAAGCAGGGTACAGCCTTGAGATGCCATGAAAAATGCGCCGCATCTTGCCGCCCATCACAATAATATCTCCAGAAGAGAGTTTGAGGCTGGAGGTTCTGTTTCGACGCGTTAGTCCGCCAATGATAAAGTTGGCCTGGTCGCCAAGGGAAATTGAGACGACAGGCGCGCTAAAGTCGCGCTCATCCTGGTCAGAATGGAGCCCCATCTTGGCATCTTTGTTATAATAGTTGATCAGGCCGCAATCAGCGGGATCGGGATAGTCTGCATATTTTTCCCATAGGGCGAAGAGACAGGGGGGCAGGGCTGGCCAATTTTTCTGGGTAAAGGGATGGTTGGCCTGGTAGCGGTAACCGCCCACCCTGTCACTGTACCAACCCAATGCCCCGCAATTGGTTGACTGAACAGACATTGGCTTGCCACTTTGTGGCATCATCGATGTGTAGAGCGGGGCTTGGGAGATGACTGAACGAATGTCCTGTAACAGCTTTTCTTGCCCGTCCCGCGTAATGGCTTCTGGATAATAGGCCAGTCCTGGCTTTATTTCTATTTTTTGCATTGTCCCAGCTTCCCTTATTGTCTAAGAAAAATCAATGACGTTTGGATTAACATTTAGGGTGGTTGGGCTATGGCAGGGTATAGGGAAGTTTTGGATAATATTGGCAAGGCGTGTCAGCTGGCTGGTCGGAAAAGGGAAGCTGTGCAACTCGTTGCCGTCAGTAAGACCTACAGCGAAGAAGACATAATGCCTTTGCTCGAAGCAGGACACCGCTGTTTTGGTGAAAACAGGGTACAGGAAAGCCAGCAGAAATGGCCAGCCCTGAAACAGCAGTTTCCTGATATTGAACTGCACCTGATTGGTCCGCTCCAGTCCAACAAGACTGCGGATGCGGTCGCGCTGTTTGATGTGATCCATACCGTTGACCGTCCTAAGATCGCAAAGGCATTGTCAAAAGAAATGGCCAGCCAGCAAAAATTTCCAAAGCTATTGGTGCAGGTCAATACAGGGGAGGAGACACAAAAAGCAGGGATTTTGCCTGGGGAGCTGCCGTCCTTCCTGGATGCTTGCCAGCAGGATTACGGCCTGTCGGTTGAAGGGCTGATGTGCATCCCGCCAGTGGATGAGGAATCTGCCTTGCATTTTGCCCTGCTTGGGAAAATGGCAAAAAGGCATGGCCTGCCAGGGCTTTCTATGGGCATGAGCAGTGACTATGAAAAGGCAGTCAGGTTGGGCTCAACTTTTGCAAGGGTTGGGACTGCCATTTTTGGCAAAAGGGACTGATGCGATTTTGGGGCTATAATACTCGTAAAAAGCTGGCCTTTGACAGTCTTTGCAATATTTGCAGCATATCCCTGTAGTTTACGGCTATGCAGCCCTCTGTCAAGCGGCTGTCTGGCTGTATCAGGTGAAAGAAGACAGCACTGCCCAGCCCCCTGCTGCGGGGATATATATTGTAATCCAGTTCCACGCAAATATCATAGGCATGATCTTGTCGCCACATGTCTTCACAGCTGGCAGGATAGGGCAATGTGACAGCCCGATTGTAGTTACGGTCACCGGCGGCATCACACCACCCATCACCCTGTTTTAGTGCCTGGGTTTTCAGTCCAGTGATCGGCCTGGGGACGCGGTCAGGGCGGTAATGGACTGTTGTAATGGGCCATCTTCCGATAGGGGTTGATAAATCCCCTTCACGTTTGCGTGTGCTGCATCCTGTTTTTCCAGCGACGCACGGCCAGGATGACTGCCCCAGAGCCAGTCTGCCAGTACTGTCTGATGCAGAAAGGGACTGATAAGACAGGATGGTGCTGGCGGGTTTTGTTAAGATTGCATAAGTCATGTTTTTTAATGGTTTGTCAGTGTGTTTTATAGCAGTGTAGAGGCGTTATGTCTGGTTAGGTTTTGGGTGTTTAGGCCGATAATGTATAATGGAACAGGTTATTATGATTTATCCTCTATGGCAAATACTGATTTTAGGTGATAAATAGTTGCAACCCAACTTTGTCATAACTTGACCTGACGAAAAAGCTGGTTTCCTGAGAAAAATGGAGTGATTGAAATGAGTACCATACGTACAATTCTGATTGTTGATGATGACGAAATTCTCAGGGAAGCCCTTGTCGAACAGCTGGATATGCAGCAGGAATTTAAGTTGCTCCAGGCGGGAAATGTCAAGCAGGGGATTGAGGCTGTCGGCAAGGAACATATTGATCTGATTATTCTGGATGTCGGCCTGCCTGATATGGATGGCCGTGAGGGCTGCAAGCTGATGCGCCGTGATGGCTATAAGGGGCCGGTCATCATGCTGACTGCTGAAGACAGTGATGCAGACCAGATATTGGGGCTGGAATCCGGTGCCAATGATTATGTCACTAAGCCATTCAAGTTTGCAATTTTACTGGCACGTATCAGGTCGCAATTGCGACAGCATGAACAGAGTGAGGAAGCTGTGTTCACTATTGGCCCGTATACCTTCAAGCCATCAGGGAAAATTCTTGAGGAAGAGAATGGCAACAAGATACGGCTGACTGAGAAGGAAACCTCCATCCTGAAATATCTATACAGGGCAGGGCGCACTGTTGTAACCCGTGATGTGCTGTTGCATGAGGTCTGGGGCTATAATGCCAATGTCAGTACACACACACTTGAGACCCATATTTACCGTTTGCGTCAAAAGGTTGAAAAAGATCCCTCAAATGCAGAATTATTGGTTACAGAGACTGGCGGATACCGATTAGTGCCATAATTTTATGGGATACTGTGTCATAAATTTGATTTGTTAATGTTTTGTTATGGTTTCTTGTTTCTTGTGGATACCATACAGGCCGAGTCAGGATATGTCCCTTATCTTTGGGTCAGGCTGAATATTAAGTCAGGCTCTTATGGAATGCCTTCAAAATGGAACTTGAAAAAACGATAGAATTTTTGCATAGGGTGCCATTGTTTAATGGACTGGCCTACGAGCACCTGTCCTTGTTGGCATTCAGTTCTGAGCGTCTGCTGTTTCACAGGGGTGAGGCTCTGGCAAAGATTGGACAGTCAGGAAATGCTGCCTACCTTATCCTGAATGGCAGCGCAGACGTGATGGACAGCCAGACATCTGGGCAAAAGCAGTTGACCCTGGAGAAGGGAAGCCTGGTTGGGGAGTTGGCAATGCTGATTGACTATCACTTTAGCCACACCATCATTGCCAATGATGAGGTCGAGGTGTTGCAACTGTCACGAGAGACAGTGCAGAGCCTTATGGAGCAGTTCCCCAATATCGCAGAACATTTTTCCGATAAAATCCACCAGAGACTAAGCCATATGTCGGGTAACCAGATCAAGGCCGTTTAGGGCATCCTAAACCAGATCCAGATCCAGTTCCGCAATGACGGGGGCATGGTCGGACGGTCTTGTCCAGTCGCGGGCGGTTTCGTAAACCTTGAGGGCCTGGCTGGCAGGTTTCATGGTGGGTGACAACCAGATATGGTCGAGGCGGCGGCCACGGTTATTCTTGCGCCAGTCTTTTGAGCGGTAAGACCACCAGCTATAGAGCCTTTCTTCAGGCGGAATATGGTGGCGCATCATGTCCAGCCAGTTATAGGACTGTTGCACCTTACCCAGTGCCTCTACCTCAACCGGGGTATGGCTGACCACTTTCAGCAGCTGTTTATGCGACCAGACATCGGTTTCCAGTGGCGCAATGTTGAGGTCGCCAACCAGTATCTTGTGATGGTCGGCATCCTTTTTCGCGATCTTGGTAAAATGCTTTTCCATTTCCCGCAGATATGTCATTTTGCATTTAAATTTTGGGTTCTCGTCCTCGTCTGCGACATCGCCGCCAGCAGGGACATAAAAGTTATGCAACACAACGGGCTTTTTTGTCCTAGTCCCGATGCCGATCTCAACAGCAAGGTGACGGGCCTGGCCTGTGCCATCAAAATCATGGCAATCCAGTCTTTTCAGGGGAACTTTTGAAAGGGTGGCAACGCCGTGATAGGCCTTTTGTCCCTGGATTTCAGTGTGGCCAAAGCCCATTTCACTGACAGCCTGATGGGGAAACTGGTCATTGGTACACTTGATTTCCTGAAGGCAGAATATGTCAGGTTTTTCTGCCTCAACAAAGCGGGCAATAAGGTCTACCCGGGTTCTGATTGAGTTGACATTCCAGGTGACAAGCTTGATTTTCATGGGAGGCAATACCTGATAACTGGCTTTGAAATTAGGGATGGATGGCTGGCTATTCTGGGTGGTTCGGGAAAATGGATAGGACAACATTTTATCCATTGTCCTATCATTGCATGAAACATGATGCCAGCTATATTCAGCCACTACCTTATCATGCTGGTATAATTACCATATCACTTTAAAAAATATTGTGAATTGGAGGGGCTGGACGTAAGGCAGACATAAATCTATGATAATGTTCAACTTTATATCTTTGGGGCTTGAAATTCTGGAGCAAACCCATCTAGAGTCTGGCAGGGCAATTCAATCCATCGATATTAGGGATTTTAAGCAGGGCTAAAACGTAGAGACAAGGCATGCCTTGCCTTAAAAGGTATCAAGAATATTAGTTTTATCTTGTGGCAAGCAAGACAGGGCATGCCCTGTCTCTACAATTATAGTGAAAAATATGAATTGAATCACCCTGAGAGTCTGGCGTGTCTTTTTAGATAAGACTTTAGGTTCGCCCTACAGGGAGCAATTTTGACGAGGAAACCGTAAGAATGATTGATGAACGTCACCGCAGCAGGCACTGGAACGCAACCAAAAGCCTGGTTTTCTTCTTGTTGTCAATCTTTTTTGGCATTACAGTTGTTGTGCCTGTTTTTTATGGCCAGCTCAGCAACTTTTCCTTTTTGGGTTTTCCGTTGGGATATTTCCTGATTGGCTCTGGCGGGCTTTTCCTTATGGCAGCATTGCTGTTCTGGATGTCTGTGAAGCAGGATAATATTGACCGCAAATATGGGGCTTCAGAAAATATCTAGTTTTCTTTAGGCAAGATACCCTTTTTAAGGGATAAGGCAAATAATGGTCTTGTCTTCGATAGGGTTAATTTTTAGGGGCAGGGCAGTTTCTTAATGTTTCATGCCTAATGCGGATTTCTCATGATGAAGACATACTCATCTTTTAAAAATGTAAACCCTCACCTGAGGACAAATTTTGGCTTCTTTACCAGTGCGATCATTGCTTCAGTCCTGCTGCTGACTATTTTTGAGCGGCTAGGTGTCAATGCGATCTGGTTGGCACATCTTGTGATTTCTGTGCCTGTTCTGGGGTATCTTGCCATTGGTATTGTATCCCGTTCTGTCCTGCTTGATGAATTCTATATTTCGGGACGGCGTGTCCCTGCCTTTTTTAATGGACTTGCTTTGGCGACCAATGCGTTGGGGGGTGTTGGCCTTATTGCGATTACAGGTGCACTGTTCATTATTGGTTTTGATGCGATGGCAATGGTCATTGGTATGGCTGGCGGTATTTTTATAATGGCCGTTCTGTTTGCGCCCTATCTGCGAAAGTTTGGAGCCTATACATTGCCTGGATATTTTCAGGAGCGTTATGACAGTTCCCTGTTGCGGCTGGTCGCATTGCTGTGCCTTATCCCACCCGCCATGTTGCTGCTGAGTGCAGAGTTCCGTATCGGCGCGGGGGTCTTGTTCTGGTTTTCGGAAATCTCCTATCCTGTGATTGTCATCGGGATGGCATGTGTGGTTGCCCTCTCAACCCTGCCGGGAGGTATGCGCGGTCTGACATGGACGCAAAGTGCCCAGGGTATTGTTATTTTTCTGGGGCTGATGACCCCCCTGTTTATTATGGCTCTCCAATATACTGGTCTGCCATTACCCCAGTTGACTTATGGGACATTGTTACGTCCTCTGGCAGAAATGGAATCGCTTCAGGGAATCACTGCTATCCGTCCCTTTACGCTGGAAGAGGGGCTGCCAATCTATGACATGGGGTATATTACAAAACCGTTTTTGCAAGCATTTGGAGCCTTTGGCTGGTTTGAATTTATGTTGTTGATGGCTGTCTTTGTGATGGGGTTTGCTTCCCTACCCAGTTTGTTAATCCGTTCTAATGTGACCAGCGGCGTTTCTGAGATGCGCCGTTCAATGGGATGGGCATTGTTGGTTCTTGTGGTATTATTGTTGTCACTGCCAGCTTTTGCGGTCTTTACCAAGTTTCTCGTCTTGAAGTTTATCGTTGGCCAGCCAATCAGTCATTTGCCTGAATGGTTTCAGCATCTCAACGTGGCGGAACTGGTGACAATGACAGACCGGAACGGGGACGGTATTGTTGGAGCCCAGGATTTAAAAGTTGCTCGTAACGGTATTCTGTTCATCCTGCCTGAAATTTCTGAATACCCTTTTGTGATTGTTGGGATGCTGGCCGCAGCGGGAATTTCTGCCTCTCTGGCAGCAGCTGGTGGGCAGGCTCTGGTCATTGCCAACAGTGTCAGCAGTGACTTTTTCCATGGCCTGCTTTTTCGGCACGCCTCAAATACCAAAAGGCTATTGGTCTCGAGGTTGACCTTAATTGCTGTCCTGGTCATCAGCGTAACATTTACCCTGACACAGGAAACGGATGTCCTCAAAATGCTGGTCTGGTCTCTGAACCTGTCTGGCTCTGTGTTTTTCCCGGCCCTGTTGCTTTCTATCTGGTGGAAGCGTTCAACGGGATTTGGAATTATGGCGGGGATGGTGAGTGGTTTTGCAATTTCTAGCTTTATGATATTGGGCAGTATTTTTATAGGGTTTGACGGCTTCCTTAATTTTAGTGCGATGACTTCTGCCGCCCTGGCAGTCCCGGTTAATTTCCTTGTGGCAATCACATTGTCGCTGGCAGGTTCACCCTCAAAAGAGGTTGCCATGAAATGTGATGAAATGCGTGTGGCAGGAGGGGAAACATTGTTTGACAAGGCACAGCGGATTGAGGCAAGAAGAAACCGGGTTTAGGATACTCTCAGAAATAAAGGATCAAGCGAAACGATTCGGTTATTTTGCAGGTGTCCTTAGGTTTGATAAAGGGACGATAATTGTATGAAAGATTTTCTAGTGGGCATATTTTGGTGGCTGCCAATCGGGTCTGTACCCGAAGTGTTGCCGCTTGACCTAAAGCGTCAGCTGGCAAATCCCAAAAAACGCCCGAACCTGATAGATGTTAGGACTGTTGGAGAGTGGGAGGGAGGGCATATTGCCAAAACCCTCAATGTACCTCTCAGCATCATCAGAACCCAGGTCAATGCGTTGCCGTTTGAAAAAGACAAGCCCCTGGTTGTGATATGTAGGTCTGCGACACGCTCTATCCCTGCTGTAAGGGTTCTGGAAAAGGCTGGTTTTAAAGATGTTTCCCAGTTGCAGGGCGGCATGATCAGTTGGGAAAATAGTCGCTATCCAGTGAAGAAGGCTGGCTAGTGCATAGTGGGAGCAAGCCGTTACGGTTTGCGGGTTAAATGCGCAGTTAAAGGGCTAGAGCAAGGTCGACTGACCGAACCTGCTTGCAGGTTGCTCTGGATTCCTGCTGTCAACTGTCCTGATCCAAGGTTTGTTCACCGAGAAAGTGAAGGGCTACTTTTCTGGTATGGGCTTGGGAGCGGTGCTCAATCACAAAGATACCCTGCCATGTTCCCAAAACCGTTTTCCCGTCCTGGACAGGAATGGTCAGGCTTGTCTGGGTCAGCATGGACTTGATATGGGCAGGCATATCATCTGCGCCCTCATTGGAATGACGGTAATGGCTTGCAACCGGCCCAAGGACATCAAGCTGGTCAAGCAAGTCATACTGGACGGTGATGTCAGCATTTTCCTGGATGAGCAGGGAGGCCGAAGTATGGCAAATAAAGGCTGTCAACAGGCCGTTGTCGATTTTCAGGCTGTCAATCCAGTGATTGACCTGTTCTGTTATCTCGGTAAAGCCACGGCACGGTGTCTGAATTTCCAGGATAAGGTTTTGTTGAAACAGGGAGCTGGCAGAAATCCCCCTGTTGCTGCTGGTGGACGTATTAAAGCCTAGTTTCATCCTGTCTCCTATATTTTTGTCAAAGGGTTCTGCCTGAATATTTGGTCAGACACTAATGGGTTCATAGTGTAAGCAAATCGATTCGCTTTGCTCGCACTATGCACTAGAGCGGGGTGCCAAATTTTGTATTGTCGTCCTGAAGGTTTTTTCCCATTTTTTTGAGACGCTCAATCATACGTTCCATAAAGCCCATAACCTTGTCAACATCTTCCTCAGAAGGCAGCTTGAGCTGTTTGTTCCCAGGGTTGCTCCTGCTTATCTTGAAAATCTCTTCCTCAAGTTTTCTTATCTCTGCTTTCAGTTCCTTGTTTTCTTGCTGTAGCTTGGTTACATCGTCGGAAACAGTTCCGTTGTTCCGGCCTGAAGGGAGGCTCTGTTCTTTTGGAGCCAGGCTCGTGCAATTCCACTGGCCATCATTGTTATTGCAGATGGAAATCGCTCCAGTATGGGTATCAAGCCTTAAAAAGCCATTGTCGGATGGGGTCATGGTAAACCTGTTGGCTTGGGAAAAAGCGGGGCTGGCCGCCATGAGCAGGGCAAAAAGGGTGAGTGAAGTTCTTAAAATGGCCTTCATGGCTGTTTCCTTCTTTAAAATATAAATCCTAAATTTTGGAAGGGGCTGCTTTTGCGGCTAAGCCCGATTACTACTGATACTATCGAAAGGATCAGCTTATATTAAGGAAATGAGACTCTTAATATAGTTTTTCTTATCACGTTTTTAAGAGTGTCCGCCATTTTTTTATTTTATGAATTGATGTTACGCAAAATTTAGACAATCGTGCAAAATTTCCTATTAGATGAAAATACGGAGCGAAAGCGAAGTCAAAGGGCACACACAAGTGTGTCGCCTGCCACGCTGTAGCGCGAAAAGGCTGCGTGCCTTTGAAACGGGTAATATCAACTGGCTTTAGGGAAAACCTCTGAATATTCATCATAATTTTTTACCAGGATTAATGCAAAATTAATCATTTTCCTTGAAATTTAGGTAAGAATTTGATGTCCGGATTTTTTATGAAACCAAAGAATTTTTCTTGGTGAGGCCATAAAAAACCGGGATCATGAGGGCATTTGTCCCTGAGCGATAATATTTGGAGAATCTTAAAGTGGCGCAAAAAAAGAATAATGCGGGCAATGCTGATATTTCAAGCCGGTCTTTTTACGAGATTCTTGAGAGAATGCGAAACCGCGTCTCTGAAATTTCTGAAGGCGGGGAGGTGGATAAGGTTCTTAGTCCCGACGCTGATAAGGGGAATGATGGAGCTGGTAATGGGCAGGTTATTCTGTCCGAGGAAGAGCAGGATCGTGCCTTTTTGCAGATGTCACAAAAACAGTCCAATAGCCGTACTGGCCAGGTTGAGCCAAGTAAGGACGGACAGGCTGGAAGAGGGATGCAGGGTAAGCCTGTATCTGATGAAGTAGGTTCTTCCTTGCAGCCAAGAAGGGAGGACCAGACATCTGTACTGGAAATGAGCGATGAGGATGAACAGGAAGCCAGGACTTATCAGGAAATTTTGGCAGCCCTGGAAGTGAAGGAACTTTCTGGTCTCCATAATGACAAGTCCAGTGAGCTTGACAGGATTGTTTCTGAAGAAAGACCGGCTACTGTTGTCCAGGAAGAAACTAAGAATACATCGGCAGCCAGGGATGAAGGAAAAAAACTGCCATATGAGGATGATTCTAACGGGTCATTTGGGCAGGATGATGCAGTCAGGATGCAGCCTGAAAAGGCAGCTGTCTCAGAGCCAGAAGAGAAAAAATCTTCACAAGCATTTGACCGTCTGGCAATGGTGGCTGGAAATTTGGAAAAATCACTTGATGAAAAAGTGAAGAATGAAAAAGTGCAGAAAGGGTCTGAGGCTGTTGCGGGTATTGAGGCTGTCGAAATACCTACAGAAGCTGTAGGTTCTGTCACAGCTGTCAAGCAGCCCCCAGCACCTGCCAAGCCTGTTAATGTTGAAGATGAAGAGCCTGCTGTTGCTATAAAGCCAGAACCGCAGAAATCCCAGGATGCACCAGTGCCTGTCATTTCCAAGGATGATATTGTTGGGGAAGATCGGGCTGGCACAGGCCATGAACAGCGTCTGGACAAGATTGAGGATAGTCTGGCTCTGTTGATGGCAGCCCAGCTTAAAAGCGAGGAAAAGGCTTCTGGTCTTTTGGAATTGCAACAGGACAGCTTCCGTAAAATGACTGGCGAGGCACAGAAGGTTGCAGAAATAACAGCTTCCAAAATTGCAGTCCAGTCTTCAGCCCATGTTGTTTTGGATACCATCAAGGAACATGCTGTATCCCGTTCAGATATGGCTACCGTTCAGGATGAGCTGAAACAGCTGAATGAGCGTCTTGAGAAATCGGATGAAAATTCTGTGACCCGTTCTGATATGACAACTGTTCAGGATGAGTTGAAAGAGATGAATGCTCGGTTCGGAAAATCTGTTGAAAAGCAGGCTGATGCCTATGAACTGATGCAGTCATCGTTGGCAAAGCTTCATGAAAAAATGTCTGAAATCGGCACTGATAAAAAAATGGTTTCTGCTGCGCCCATTTTGGTTGATGCTGATTTTGAGAAGAAGGTCGCGGGAAGCCCTGAACTAATCATGAGTGAAGAGAAAGAGTCTGATATCAAGGCTGTAGAATTTGGTAATGCGCAACAGGAAGAGGCAAAAGAGGAAACGAGAGAGGTTCAGGAAGAGCTGGTTGTCGTTAATGAGTCCATTTCCGCCCAGGTTTTGAGGAATTTTGTCAATGCGCCAATGGTAAATCATGACATTCAGTCTGGCGATGCAGGATATGGGGCAGTTGGCTCTGGAGATAGTATCCAGGGTCAGTCACAGGAATCTGTCAGGACAACTATTGGCAAGGATAGTCAGGCTAATGTGCCAATGCCTGGTGGGCAGCAGGAGCATACCCCCGCGAGGATGAATGAATACCATACAACTGAATTTTCTGGCCAGACACACCAGCAAAGGTTTGAAAGTTTGGTCAAGGACAAAAAGAAGATCGTAAGTGATACCAGGGGTAAGGCGAAGTCTTCAGTCCTGCTGGCGATCAGTTCCATGCTGATGTTTTCCGTGTCAGGTTACCTGTTCTATGACCACCTGAAATCGCAGGGCTCACAGGGCGCACCTGAGATGACAGCTTCTGTCAGTCAGCCTGTGAATCAGAAGGTGGCAACACTTGAGGCAGGCCAGGGGTTGGTCGGTGAAAAGAAGTTGGTCAAGTGGAGCTATTCCGGTCAGGGCAAGCCCAATACTGAACGTCTTTCTGCAAATGACAAGGCAGCTAATCCAGTGGGCAAGACCCAGTATACAGATGTGGCCAGCCATACTGAAATTATTGAGGTCGCCGGAGGCAGTATCAATGATGCACCTGTTGTCACAAGCAGTCTGGGACGGCATGAAGCCCTGGACCTGACGACAGGTGGAGAAAAAGTAGAAAAATTGGTAAACGGTAAGTTTGCCCGTCCTTCTGTGCGTATCGGTTCCTCATCATTGCGGCAGGCTTCTGCAAAAGGTGTGGCTTCCGCCATGTTTGAGGTTGCGAGACGGTTTCAGAATGGCAAGGGTGTGAAGAAGGATTATAAGGAAGCTGTAAAATGGTATCGTAGGTCTGCTGACAAGGGTTTTGCTCCAGCGCAATACAGGCTTGGCACGCTGTATGAGCGCGGCAGGGGTGTTCCTAAACAGATCGAAAAGGCACGTGACTGGTACCGGAAGGCAGCCAATGGCGGCAATGTGAAAGCCATGCATAATCTGGGTGTGATTTTTTCTGGCCAGAAACAGATCAAGGCTGACTATATCCTGGCGACCAAATGGTTTAGCAAGGCAGCCAGATACGGCCTGGCAGACAGCCAGTTTAACCTGGCGATCATTAATTATAATGGCCTGGGAAAATCTAAAGATATGAAACAGGCCTATAAATGGTTTGCTTTGGCTGCCAAGAATGGTGACAAGGCTGCCAAGGAGCAAAAGGACAACCTGGCTCGAAAAATGAAGATCAGGCAGATCATGGAGAGCCGCAATATGGTAAGTGCTTGGAAAACCAAGAAGCCATCACGTAAGGCCAATATTGACCTGAGCCAAAAATATTACTGGCGCGATTATGCAGCCCTGTAGGTTTTGCTAATATCAGTTGATAACATAAAAAGACCCGTCCATTGGTTTGGACGGGTTTTTTGTCGTTGGACAGGGGGAGCTATGAAGGTTTTTTATAGTACGCGATGACCTCTTAAATGTGTCGAATTTTACGTGACACAATACCTCTATTCACTGTCATACCGCGCTTTGACGCGGTATCCATGCCGTGCACTGTCAACATGAAAAACATTAAGTTTTGTAACTCCCCAGCTTAAATAACCAGCAAGCCAGGATTTTACAAAACTTCAAGGATATTGAGTTTTTGTTTTTTGGCTGAGGATATGACGGAGCGGATGGTGGCAAAGGTTTTTGCACCTTCACGGGTACGAAAGCTGCCCGAGATTTTTTCCCTGACTTTCATCATGCGCAGGTCGCGTTC
>JAJRRF010000273.1 GCA_024279735.1 Alphaproteobacteria bacterium | reverse complement strand
CAGCCAAAAAATCTTGCATCAAGGGTGCTGCGCATCGCCTGCGGCGACCAAGGCCCCTGACCCAATATTTCCTGCCCGCCATCACAGGCCATAATCCATCAGCAAACTGAGTGTTGCGTTTCGGAATTGAAACGGGGATAATAAATCAAATTGAACTTATCGTCATATAGCAACACAGTACCGTTGTCCGGTTTGGTATTGGCAAGAGTAGCCTTGATTTTCTTGATATCAGCAACAGTATTTTTCTTATAACCCCGTTTTGTCAAAAGATTCGTGCATTTGCCATTTATTGCCAGTGACGGTGGCTTGAGTTGAGACAAGAGGGAAGCGACTGGAGTGGCGGCATAGGTTGGACTGGAAAATATTAACAGCGCAACGCCTGTACAAGTTATTTTTCGCATGCGAGTTTCCTTTATAGAAATTTAGTAGCAGTTCAAAATTCAACACTTATAGGTTGTGTAACTACCTATATAACAAGAGTAACAATGCATCAATAGGTTGTATTAGTAATTTTCGCACGAAATTCTTGGGCGACTGAATATGAGCGGACAAGTGAGGGCTTGCCGAATTAGGTGAAATGGATAACAGAAAGCTGACCCCAGAGTTCCTGACCAGTATTAGGTACTGGCCTAAAATACGAGCCAAGGTGGTGGGATTTGACCTTTGTCCTTCTTTTTCTGCTCGACATGTTTGCCCTGTCTTTTGGGAAAGGATGGGAAAGTAAGGAGCTGGATGGGTATTTATGGGTTAAGAAGTTGGCCTGCCTCCAAATTTTCTAAAAATAAATGTTTTGTTAACCATAATTATCCGCGTAAATATGCGGTTTTCCCTGTCAGAACCATAAAAACTCCATTCTGGACCATTGACCCCCATGATTTCCCATGCTATCCCATATTCACCCATTCAGACATGGTAACTTAGGAAGGGTGCTCAGGACTATACGCTTAATGTCCTTTCATTCAGCCAAATGAACCTTTCGGGGGAGTGTTTTTCCTAAGTTTTTTTTGCCTGATAGCGCGAGGCAAAACAGAATGGTCTGGAGCACGGCGGTGGTTATGTCCCACCCAAAAAACGGACATGAGTAAATTTTTGGGAAAGTTTTCTGGGCGCGGCTCAGGAGTCTTCCCTGAGGCAGTGATTTGGATCAGTTTGTTTCGACCTTTACCAACAAGATCGATGCGAAAGGGCGGGTTTCAGTACCTGCCACTTTTCGTGCTGTTCTTGCACGTGAAGGCGGCGAGGGGATCTTTTGCTACCCATCCCTGGACAGTGATGCCCTGGATGCCGGTGGCAACAGGCTGGTGAAGACGATTGATGACCTATTACAGTCGATTGCGCCCTATTCGGATGAGCGCGACCAGCTGTCAACCGCGCTTTACGGCGAGAGTGAAATTTTGAAGCTGGACAAGGATGGCCGCACAATGCTGCCCAAACGGCTGAGGGAATTTTCCGGGATCACCGACAAGGTGACATTTGTAGGGTTGGGCGACAAGTTCCAGGTCTGGCAACCGGAAAAGTTTGAGATTCACCGTGCCAAGGCACGGGAAAAGGTTAAAGAGTTACGTAAGCTGTTCGGCGCGGGGAACCGCCATCAGGGCGGTAGTGAGAGAGGACAGGAATGAGTTTCGGTCGTGATGCCGTTGGGGGCAATGGCAACACCTTTGAAAAGACCGGGCATATTCCCGTCCTTCTCACACCAGTTTTACAGGCACTAAATCCCACAGACACTGAGATATATCTGGACGGTACCTTTGGCCGGGGCGGCTATAGCCGTGCCATCCTGGACGCTGCTGACTGCCGTGTGCTGGCGGTGGACTGTGACCCTGATGCCATTAAGGCTGGCCAACAGCTAGTTTCTCATTATGGCAGCCGCCTGATGCTGGTGCAGGGACGCTTTGGTGATATGGCGCAGATTACAGCTTCTGTTTTAGGTTCAGAAAAAGGTATGCCTGTTCTGGACGGTATTGTGCTGGATCTTGGGGTGTCTTCCCCCCAGCTTGACAAGGCCGAGCGCGGCTTTTCGTTTCAGAAAGACGGCTCGCTGGACATGCGCATGGCACAGAGCGGCCAGAGTGCTGCTGATGTGGTCAACACTTTTAGTGAGCAGGAAATTGCCGATATTCTGTATGTTTTTGGCGAGGAGCGCAAGTCGCGCTGGATCGCCAACGCCATTGTCAAGGCGCGCAAGGACATCCCCTTTACCCGTACTTCACAGCTTTCTGAACTGGTCAGCAAGGTGTTGGGCAAGAAGCCTGGCCAGAAAAAACATCCCGCGACCCGTACTTTCCAGGCTCTCCGTCTCTATATTAATGCCGAGCTGGAGCAGCTGGTGCTGGCTCTGATGGCCTCCGAAACCCTGCTAAAGCCTGGCGGCAGGCTGGTGGTGGTGACCTTTCATTCGCTGGAAGACCGGATTGTCAAACGCTTTATGAACCAGTGCGCTGGGCGGGTGGCGCAGGGATCGCGCCATCTCCCTGACCTAAATGTTATTCCGCCAAAACCCAGTTTTAAACTGCTGAAGGCGCGCGGCACGGCTGCCACCGAGGAAGAATTGTCGCAAAACCCCCGTTCTCGCTCTGCCCGCATTCGCGCCGCCATCCGCACCAAAGCCGCCCCCATCCAGCCCGAAGGCAAGGAACTGGGGCTGCCAGAGGTTTAGGGCAGGCGCAAAGGTTGGGTCTTTCCAAGCTTTATCCTAAACCCCAACATCCATATCATTTTCCAGGGCTGTCAAAATGCGGTAAATCTGGTTGAGCTGCACCCGCAACACCCTGTTCCGGGCTTCAAGCTCTCTGTTCCTGGCCGACTGGTCGGCAAGATCGGCCAAGGCTGTTTCAAGTTGCTTCTTGACCTTGGCCAGCTCCTTCCTGTCGCCGCTCTCCATCGCTGCGATGGAAGCCTGGTAAATCTCGCCGATCTGCCCGCCAATATCCAGGATCAGGCCTCCAAATTTCTCAGTAGCTTCCTGCAAGGCCTTTGCCATTGCTTTGCGGCACGGCGTAGAGAAAAGACACCGCCCGGCCCGCGCCGCCGTACTGACAGCAGAGACCTGCTGGATATTTTGCGGGTTCTGTATGGTCGCAGCACAAGCTGGCGCGGCCAGCAGGCTAAGGGTGAGGGCTGTACTTGCAAGATATTTTCTGATGCTCATGGTGTTTTTCCTGTTGTTGTCATTATGTGGTGACACTGACCATGAAGAACATCCGGGACGGTGGAAACACCTTTAGCACACCAGAACAAATAGGAAATATATTTGCAGGGTGGCTGGTCGGTGCTTGGTCGGTGGGCAAATGGTGGAACAGGGGTGTTTGCAAGTGTTGTTTTTTCTTTTACGGTGAGAACCAAACAGCCGTGAACGATTATTCTGAGGGGTAGAAAAGTGGCAAACAGGTTTATTGAGGAGTTGGCCAACAAGCTCCAATATTTTGGGGGACATCAGATTGTCAGGGACAGCTTGACAGGGGCACAAAAACCGGGGGTTTCAGCCTTGGCCAGGCTGATTGAGGTCAATGAGAATACCCTAAAGGACTACTGTAAGACAGGGAAAATTAGTCCAGACGCGGAAAGGAATCTCGCCAAAAAATTCGGATTTAATACAGACTGGCCAGAGTGGGTGACAGGCACAAGAGAAGAATTTAAAAAGCGTTATGAGAAAAAGCCGCCGCAGGGTTCAAAAAAGGTTCGCCTGAAAGCCCGCTACCGCCCTGACAAAAGAATAGGGAACTTGAAAGCCCATGCCAGCCTCGACTTGAACATCCAGCAGGCTGGGGACGGGGACATAATTCCCATGAGCTTTACCATCAATTGCAACATTGCCCCGCTGAACTCGATTGATATGGGGGTGCGTCATGTCTTTATCGAGACCTATAGCAGTTCTGGCGAGATCATGACCTTGCCCCGTGAAGACCGCATGGTGTTTGTGCCGCGTTCTGACAACCCCGAGATAAAGCTACAGGTGGCTGGAAACAGGCACGCCCCGGCCTGGTTGGTTGAGGCAGGAGAGGGGCATTTGGGGTATATTTCAGTGCCGTTTGACAATATCGAGCAGCTGGAGGAGGCGGGGGAAGACACTGCTGCCAGGAAATATTTTTGCCCGCTTGGCGGCGTTGCTGAAGGGGATTTTGTGACGCTGACAATGGGGGTTTACCTCAAAGACCTGATTCCGCTCTCTGACCAGGAGCTGGCAGGGCTGGAGCAGGAAGATTTGGACAGCCTTGCCGCCATGCCTGCCAAAGGCGTTGTCGATGGCAAAGGGAAAGCCTTTGTTGGCAATAAAAAGATATTGGCCACTTGGCTGGCAACGCACCAGGTTGTTGCTGGCGGTGATGGTTACGGCCTTTTGTGTTCCGAAACAGTCGAGTTTGTTGATGCAGACGAGAACTAGGGATGTGGTGAGACAGGACAATTGCACAGATAGTTTGAAGAGGCACAATGACTGTAGGGGCAGACCCATGTGTCTGCCCTCTCTCGTAACGGGTCATGGTGGGAGTGGGTGTGATTTAGAAGCAACCTTCTGTTTTAAAACAATAAATATGAGCGTTTTAGCAAGCAGGGCGGACACATGGGTCCGCCCCTACAAGGGTTTTGAGATTGTATAGAATAAGGGGCTGAAGGCAATCCTGGGAATTGAATTGTCCTGATAAACCAGGGCGATTCAATTCATGTGCAAAATCAGGTTTTTGTCTCCTTGTCGGTGAAGAGTTGAACTCTTCATGGGAACGTTACAGCATTAGTCCACTATTTATCTGTAACGTTATGGTCAACAGTATAACTGTTGACCAACATAATCTGTGAATTGAATTGCCCTGCTGATAAACTGGAGGCATAAAAGAAAGAATGGTACTATGACAGAGACAGCAGACCGCTATAATGAGCAGATGAAAGCCCTTGCCAGGGCGAAGACCCAAAATTTTACGGAGTTGGTGAGGGTATTGGGGCTTGACCCGAAAAAGGATTTCCGCCTCGCAAATTTGACTGGAGCTGATTTTTCGGGTTGTGACCTCCGGAACTACAATTTTACAGGGGCGCGCTTGCTTGGTTGCACTTTTAAAAATGCGCTGATTGCGGGCGCGGTTTTTGATCAGGCGGAAATTGGCTATGCACCGCCATTGCCGCATGACTTTTTTGCAAGCCATCAGGAAATGCCCTGGTCGTTCTGGCAGGAGCGGGGCAAGATGTTGCGCAATAATGATTGCGATTTGTCGCAGGCCGGGGACTATCAGGCTTGTCTTGGCCAGTGGCAAAAGCCACCAAAGCCGCTTTCAACCCGACATCTCCCGCTTGGGGCGGTGTTTCAGGATGCCCCCTTTGCCCCTGAAATGGTGATGATCCCCGCTGGCAGTTTTATGATGGGCTCACCTGACGGTGAGGCTGGACGGTATGATGATGAAAGTTTGCATGAGGTGACACTAACCCAGCCTTTTGCGATGGGGCGTTATCCTGTTACCTTTGCCCAGTGGGATGCCTGTGTAACAGATGGTGGCTGCACGCATAATCCCTCAGATGAGGGCTGGGGGCGTGGCAGCAGACCTGTTATCAATGTGTCATGGCAAGATGTCCAAGACTATATACACTGGCTGAACGAAAAGACGGGTCATATCTATGGCTTGCCAACAGAAGCACAGTGGGAATATGCAGCGCGGGCTGGTTCTTCCACCCCTTTTTGGTTTGGCAATACAATTACAACGGATCAGGCTAATTATGATGGTAACTATCCTTATAATGAAGGGGCTAAAGGAGAACTCCGAGGAAAGACATTGCCTGTTGCCAGTTTTGAGGCCAATCCGTTTGGTCTGTATGACATGCACGGCAATGTTTGGGAATGGGTAAATGATTGGTATGATAAAGGTTATTACAAAACCAGTCCTGCCAATAATCCAGAGAATAGAAAATCAGGCTCGGGACGGGTGATACGCGGCGGCTGTTGGAACGACGGTGCGGGGTACTTGCGTTCCGCCTATCGCTACTGGAACATCCCCGATAGCCGTTACCGCAGCCTCGGCTTCCGTCTCATGAGGCAACCTTCGTAGCGGTCTGCTTTTTTACCCTTTTACCCTTGTCCCAAGGCGTTAGTCTCCGTAGCGGACAAGCCGTGAGAGCGTCAAGCGAACCGTGCGCAGCCAGCCAGGGGACGGGATATTTTGGCAAGGGGTGTGCCACAGACGCAGGGCAAAGCACTTCGGGCGAAGCCCGCGCCGTAAAAAATTGCCGCCTTTTTGCCCAGGAATGAGAGACATCATGTCGGTCAAGGGCTCTGTCCTTGACCGGAACGTTACCTAACCCCAGTCTCGTTTAACGAGATGGCTAACCCATTGATATATATTATTTTTGTCATCCTGAACTTGATTCAGGATCTATAACCCCAAGATTTTGTTATGTTTTTGGGGTGTTCATCCTGCCACATTTTTCCTTTTGGGGTTATGGATAGTGGAACAAGTCGGTAGTGTAACTTGAGCTGTGGACTTTTGGGGGATGTTATTTCCTCTTTGGGTCACATGTGACCCAAAGAGGAAAATCAGGTATTTGAAGTGTTCCATCAACGACGAAGGAACTTCATAT
>JAJRRF010000272.1 GCA_024279735.1 Alphaproteobacteria bacterium | reverse complement strand
CCCTCAAAAATAGGTGCTTCAGATAGCGCAGGTATTTTATTTGTCAGTTAGGTCAAAAAAGGGCGTATAGCTGGCTATACAAGCATTTTTGAAACGACACTGACGGATAAAAGGACAAGCTAAATGATTCGATTGTTTTTGCGGGTGTCCTTAACAGGGGAGTGGGGATTATATCTTTGAGTGAACAAGGCCAAGGCAGTACAGCCAAAGACGATGAAGAGGGCATATGGGAATTTGTCAAAATTCTTATCCATGCCCTGATTCTGGCAACCCTGGCCAAGACATTTTTCTTTCAGCCCTTTAATATCCCTTCAGGATCAATGAAGGATACCTTGCTGATCGGGGATTATCTGTTTGTTTCAAAGACCAGTTATGGCTACAGCAAGTATTCCCTACCCTTTAGCCCAAACCTGTTCAGCGGACGGATTTTTTCAGCAGTCCCAAAGCGGGGTGATGTTGTTGTTTTTCGTCTGCCAACGGATGACAAGATTGACTTTATCAAGCGGCTGGTCGGATTGCCGGGAGATACAATCCAGGTGACTGACGGAGTCCTGCATATTAATGGCAAGGCTGTCCCAAAAGTGCGGGTCAAGGATTTTGTCTTTACTGACAAATGGGGGCTGGAACAGTCCATCCCGAAATTTGAGGAGACGATGCCCAACGGTGTGAAATATTTTGTGCTGGACAGCAACAAGCATGGCCAGTTGGACAATACGCCGCTTTACACTGTGCCAAAAGGTCATTACTTTATGATGGGTGATAACCGGGACAATAGTGCTGACAGCCGTGTGATGAATTTTGTCGGCTTTGTTCCTGCGCAAAACCTTATTGGCCGTGCCAGTATAATATTCTTTTCCGCGACTGAGAACAACAGGTGGTGGGCTTTCTGGCGTTGGCCTTTTGAAATACGCTGGTCTCGTTTTTTCAAGTCTTTGCGTGTGTAGCCTTTTATCGAGGCTGGGGCATGGAAGCTTCGAAATACCTTTAGAATTTGGTGGGTGTCCTAAGCCCTTGTTTATAAAAGCTACTTGATTTTGGGTCTGGCCAGACTTAAAGTGGTTTGCATTATTTCCCGATAGAAATGAGAAAATGGTGTCTCTCTCTAAATCAAAAATTGACGCACTTGGAAATATTTTGGGCTATCCGTTTGGAGACCTGGGATTACTGGAACTTGCCCTAACCCATTCAAGCGCGAGGGTTGCCAACCATATCAACCTTGATAATGAACGTCTTGAATTCTTGGGAGACAGGGTGTTGGGGCTGGTGATCTCCGATGTATTGATGGAGAGATATCCTCAGGCCAGTGAAGGGGAGCTTGCCAAGCGTTATAATGCCCTTGTCCGTAAGGAAACATGTTATGCTGTTGCCAAGAAGATAGGCTTGGGAACCTTTCTCATTATGAGCGATAGCGAGCGGGCAAGTGGGGGTGCGCAGAAGGAAACAATATTGGCAGATGCCTGTGAAGCCTTGTTGGGCGCGCTCTATAAGGATGCAGGGTTTGACAGGGCTCAAAAATTTATCATCCAGTCATGGATGCCTTTTATGGACAATAGTGAGGGAGTGCCTGCGGATGCCAAGTCTACTTTGCAGGAATGGGCGCAGGCACATAAAAAGGCTTTGCCTGTCTATTCAGAGGTCAGCAGGACAGGGCCTGACCATGAGCCAGTCTTTACGACCGAAGTGATTCTAGACGGTGTTGCTCCGGAATCGGGTACAGGTAATTCCAAACGTATTGCAGAACATAATGCTGCTGAAAATTTGCTGAGGCGTGAGAAAATATGGAAATAGTTAAGTGTAATGGATAATAGTGACCAAAACAGTGAAGTCTCCAAGACAAGGTGCGGGTTTGTGGCTGTTTTGGGTGCGCCAAATGCAGGAAAATCAACCCTGACCAACCTGCTGACAGGCTCGAAGGTGTCAATTGTGACCCATAAGGTTCAGACCACACGCACACGGATACGAGGCATTGCCATGGCTGGGGACTCCCAGATGATCCTGGTGGATACACCGGGCATCTTTTCCCCGCGTGAAAATAACCGCCTTGACAATGCTATGGTCAAGGCCGCCTGGGGCGGCGCAAGGGATGCTGATATTTTGGTTTGCCTGGTTGATGTCCTTTCAGGGCTGACCAAAGATGTGCTTTCCATCATCAAGTCCCTCAAAAATTACAAGACACCGCGTATTCTTGTGCTTAACAAGATTGACAAGGTGCCCAGGGAAGAGCTGCTGGAGCTGGTCAAGTCTGTGACAGATATTGTGGACTTTGATGAGGTCTTCATGATTTCTGCCCTGAAGGGGCACGGGACGGATGACCTGAAGGCCTGGATGGCAAAGGCTGTGCCGCCAAGTCCGTGGTATTATCCAGAAAATGATGTCACCGACATGCCGATGCGCCATACGGCAGCAGAGCTGACCCGTGAAAAAATCTATCTGCGCCTTCACCAGGAATTGCCCTATGCGATTACGGTGGAGACCTCTGACTGGAAAAAGCGCAAGGACGGTTCTGTCCGTATTGAGCAGACCATTTTTGTGGAGCGTGCCAGCCAGAAGAAAATCGTCCTTGGCAAGCAGGGCAAGACCATCAAGCAAATCTCGATGGAGGCACGGCAGGACATCGCCCGTGCCGTTGGCCGCAAGGTTCACCTTTTCCTTTTTGTCAAGGTACGGGAAAACTGGGCCGATGATCCTGAGCGTTACCGCGAGATGGGACTGGACTTTCCGACATAGCTGAACATGAGTTCAGTGTCTGGACAGAAATCAGAATGAGGCAGGCAGGTTGATCACTTATGCAATGGCATGATGAAGGCATTGTTATTTCTGCGCGGCCTCATGGGGAAGGCCATCTTGTCTTGGGAGTCTTTACCAAAAACTATGGCTACCACAAGGGCTATGTTTTTGGCGGCAGCGGCACAAAAAAACGCCCGCTTCTCCAGCTCGGTAACAGGCTTGACCTGAAATGGTCTTCACGCTTTGAGGATCAGCTGGGAACCTTCACCATTGAGCTTCTTGAAAATTATGCCTCTGTGCTGTTTCATGACCCCGCGCGCCTGTGCGCCCTCAATACGCTGTCCTTTTATCTGGGACTGTTGCCTGAGCGCCAGCCACACAGTCGCCTGTATGACCACACCATGGCGATGATGGCACGGCTGAGGGACGAAAAAAACTGGCATATTCCCTTCATTGTCTGGGAGCTGGCTTTTCTGGAGGCCGTCGGTTTTGGACTTGACCTGTCAGAATGCGCACTGTCTCAAAAGACCTCTGGCCTGTATTATGTTTCCCCAAGGACAGGCAGAGCTGTGACAGCTACAGCTGGCGCAGACTATGCTAACAGGCTGCTGCTGTTGCCATCCTTTTTGGCAACTCCTGGCCAGGACATCTGTCTTGAAAACTATGGCACGGCAGACATCCTCAATGGTTTTATCCTGAGCGGGCATTTTTTGGGTCAGGTATTGGAGGGGCATTTTTGCACAGGCCTGCCCGACATACGTGCCAGGATGATTGGTTATATTACGGACAGTTTGGGCAGGGAAGGGGCAGACAAGGCGTTTCCATGATAAATTCAGCCACAGCATAAAGATTTCAGTTTACCTGGACGCAGGACATGATAGGGTTGCAACAAGTTTAATTCCGGCATAGACGCCTGACGGATGTCACAACACTCAGGATAGACGCAGAAATATACGGTTCGGTTATTTTTGGGGCTGTCCTTGAGCGTTGTCACTATAATCCAGGCGCTGGAGCATGATTATGAATAAAAGGCCAGGGTCTTCCAGGCATCAGACAGGCGGGCATATTGTGCCTCGCTCTCCTTCAGGGGAGGCAACGGCAAAGCCCTCTTCAGCTAATGCGGCAGGGTCGTCCAGCCATTCTGGCTCATCTTCCGTGCAGAAAAAGTCTGGCCAAAATATTGGGCAGCCCTATAAGCCCAAGATCAGATGGTATAATACCTATGCAGCATTGGATCTTGGCACCAATAACTGCCGCCTCCTGATTGCCCGACCAACCCGCCGCAGCTTTTTGGTGATAGATGCTTTTTCCAGGATTATCCGGCTGGGGGAGGGGGTCAGTGCTTCTGGACTGCTTTCTGAACAGGCGATGGACCGGACGATAGAGGCCCTGAAAATCTGCTCTTCCAAGATGGAACGCAAGGGGGTGACAAAGTCCCGTCTGATTGCGACCGAAGCCTGCCGCATCGCCAAAAATGCGGATGTGTTTATTGACCGTGTGCAGCGTGAGGCAGGGCTAAATCTTGAAATTATTAACCAGGAAACAGAGGCCACCCTGGCGGTGACAGGCTGTGCCTCCCTTCTGGATCTGAATTGTGATTGGGCTTTGGTGTTTGATATTGGTGGCGGGTCGTCAGAGCTGATCTGGCTTGACCTCAATGAGGGCAACAAGGACGTAGGCCGCAACAGCTCAGGAAAATATCGGCCAAGAAAGGTCAGGAAAGAGCAGATCAAGTGCTGGACCTCGCTTCCGATTGGCGTTGTCACCCTGGCAGAGAAGTTTGGCGGCAAGGAGGTCAGCCCCGAGCAGTTTGAGGCCATGATTGACTATGTTACAGGCTATCTGGTGAAGTTTGAGCGCGATGAAAAGATCGGCGAATTTCTCAAGACAGGCGTGGCTCATTTGCTGGGGACATCTGGCACAGTGACCACCCTGGCGGGGATTTACCTGAAACTGTCCTGTTATGACCGCAAGCAGGTTGATGGCTGCTGGCTGAAGTCGGAGGAAATCCTCAAGGTCAGCCAAAACCTGGTCAATATGAGTTATGAACAACGGGTTGCAGTGCCCTGCATCGGGGCTGAGCGGGCAGACCTGGTACTGGCAGGCTGCGCCATTCTTGAGGCCCTGATGCGGATGTGGCCATGCGAGGACTTGCGGGTTGCCGACCGTGGCTTGCGTGAGGGCATCCTGACAACCCTGATGAGTGATGACGGGGTCTACCGCCAACGCCGCCGCAAGCGGCGGTAAGCCGCCTGGGGAAATGGTATTGGCATTGCGATGATGCTGGCCATAATTTTTCTGTAGTTGCCTGGTAAAATTGTGCCTTTCAGACAAAGGAGCCGGGGAGGGGCTGGAACAATGATGTCATTACTGGTGCGCCTCGTCATTGTGACGATCTCTTTCTTGCTCTCTGCGGTGGCCTGTGCCACGGTGTTCTTTGCCCTGAAACGGCAGGAGACCTGGAACGGCCTGATACTGACTGATCCCAAAATCTACCTTTACGGGGTCGGGGGCTATCTGCTGGACGGGATCAAGATGGCCCTTGCTGGCGGATATTTGCTCTATATGCCAGTGCTGGCGGTGATCCTGGTGGGCTTTCTCCTCAGAATACGCACGGTGTTGTATTATGCCCCAGCAGGCGGGCTGGCACTGCTGATGGTGCCTGTCCTGGCAGGCTTTTCGCAGACAGCGGCCTTTGCCCAGCCAGACGAGGCCAGCACATTTCTCTATCTGGTGTCTGGCGCGGCTGGCGGTTTTTCCTATTGGCTGATCGGCGGCGCAAACGCCGTCCCCAAACGCGGCACCAGCTTTTTTTAGGTAGCGTACCTATCAATAGTTTGGACAGTTTCATGCTGCTATAGTCCCGTAGTTACACAGCTTCTTGAATTCAGGTTGTGATTTAATGGAGTTCAACTCAAAACCTAACATGGAAGAAAAGGTTTTGAGCAGGTGTTCGTTGGATTTTCGT
>JAJRRF010000271.1 GCA_024279735.1 Alphaproteobacteria bacterium | reverse complement strand
TAAATTACGGCAATTGCTCATGCACCAAAAAGATGAAGCAATCCGCCTGCTTAAAAAGTTCCTAGCCCCACAAACGAAAAAACAGCCCGTCCAAAAGGCTTTAGCCTGAAGAGAGTCGTGTACTATGATGATCGCTTGAAATTTGCGTAGTATCCGTTACCTTAACTTGTGCAGAAAGGTGAGGGCTGGAGATTTTTGCACTAGGTAAATGTCGCTATTGCAAATCATTTGCAATTATAATAATTGATAACATAGTGCCTTGTGGATCATAAGGCACGGCAACAGATTATGCGTGAAGCGAGACGGGACAGAATGACTATGACTATCACAAAAATTGTTTTGGGCTGCATGATAGCCTTCCTCCCATCATCTGCCGGGGCTGGCCAAGAGACTGCCAAGAAACCAAGTGATGACATCAAGAGTATTGAGGCCTTGGGCAAAAGCCTGTATTTTGATGTAAACCTGTCGCAGAACCGTAGCCAGTCCTGTGCCAGCTGTCATGCACCGGAGACAGGTTTTGCCGATCCGCGCGAAACAGGTATGGGCAAGATGGTGTCACTGGGGGATGACGGAAAATCCTTTGGCGACCGTAATGCCCCAACAGCCTCCTATGCCAAGTTCAGCCCGCTTTTTCATAAAGGCAAGGATGGAATATATGTGGGCGGACAGTTTCTTGATGGCCGTGAGGCAGACCTAAAGGGGCAGGCAGGCGGGCCGCCGCTTAACCCAGTAGAAATGGGGATGAAGGACAAGGTTTCTATTGTTGCCAGGCTGAAAGAGAACCCCTCATATATAACAGCCTTTAAGACATTTTATGGGGAGGCTGTATTTCAGGATACAGACAAGGCTTACCTGTCAATGACGAAGGCTATCGCAGCCTTTGAAAAGACGGATTTTTTCAGCCCGTTTGATTCCAAATATGACCGTTCCTTGCGCGGGGAGTATAAGCTGACGGACCAGGAAGAATTGGGGCGGCTTCTTTTCTTCTCCCAGCAGTTTACCAACTGCAATATCTGTCACCAGCTACATAAGTCAGAAGTGGCGGAAAAAGAGACCTTTTCCAATTACCAATATCATAATATCGGCGTGCCTTCCAATCCCAGAATAGTGGCGATGAAGGGCAAGGGATTTGTTGACCATGGTCTGCTCAATAACCCAAAGGTCAGTGACCCAAAGCAGGACGGCAAGTTTAAGGTACCCACCTTGCGCAATGTGGCTGTGACCGGTTCCTATATGCATAATGGGGTGTTCAAGGACTTGCGCACAGTGATCCTGTTTTACAATAAATATAATTCCAGGAGTGAAAAGCGGCAGGTCAATCCTGAAACTGGCCAGAAGTGGCAAAAGCCAGAAGTTGCTGCCAACATTTCGATGAAGGAGTTAGAGACAGGCCCAGCACTGGATGACAAGCGTATAAATGCGCTGGTTGCCTTCCTCAAGACCCTGACAGATAAACGCTATGAGCATTTGTTGGAAAAAGAGTAGGGGCAGGTGCTTGTGACCAGAAAATTTTTCAACCCGTCATCATCAGACTTGATCTGATGACCCATCTCTGAATGTTTGGTCTTACACATGTCTATGTTGTCAAGAAGATAGTTTCAGAAATGGGGTGTCGTAGCAAGTACGACTATGACGATGGAGCGGGCGATGCAAGCATCACATTCAAGGGTGTTTTATTCCAATGATTGCTATAACACCAGTTTTGACAAATATGGGAAAGGGGCCGATGCCAGTGACCAGAAAGTTCTATATCCCTTTAGGCCTCGCTGCCATGTTGTCCCTTATGTCAGGCGCAATATCTGCGGCCTATAGTCTTGACAACAAGGCATTTTCCCAGCCCTCAAAATATATGCCACAAAACAAAAAGATGGATTTTTTGCTTGGCAAGGCAATGTTTAAAAAGATTTGGGTGTCTGCGCCAGCCTCAACACAGTCCTCAGACGGACTGGGGCCGCTCTATAATGCGCGTTCCTGCCTGGGTTGCCATCCTCGTAATGGACGCGGCAGGCCACCGAAAAAAGGGGAGACAGCGACCTCATTGTTCTTGCAACTTTCTATTGCGGCGAAAACCAAAAAACAAAAGGCCTTGCTTTCTTTAGGCAAGGCAGACCATATCCCTGACCCCGTCTATGGCAGCCAGTTGCAAAACAGGGCTGTCCAGGGACATGACGGGGAAGGCCAGCTGCATATTGAGTACCAGCCTGTTAGTGTTGATATGGGCGGCGGTGAGAAGGTCACATTGCGAAAACCCCTCTATCGCATAACAGGCTGGAAATATGGCGCGCCCCATAAGGATTTGCAAATCTCCCCAAGACTTGCCCCGCAAATGATCGGCCTCGGTCTGCTTGAAGCAATTTCTGCTCAGGATATAATTAGCCATGCGGACCCTTTGGACAAGGACCGCAATGGTATTTCAGGTAAGGCCAGAAAAGTCTGGTCCACCGAGAAACAAAAATTCATGCTCGGCCGCTTTGGCTGGAAAGCCTCAACGCCTTCTGTATTGGAACAGTCCAGCAAGGCACTGCATAGCGACATTGGTATCTCAAACCCAATATTCAGGACGCATTATGGGGACTGCACCAAGATGCAGGCCAAATGCCAGAACGCACCGCACGGCAATATTGGCTGGGGTGGCAAACTGGAAATTGGCAAGCCATTAAATGACAGGCTGGCCTTTTACACTGCCAACCTTGATGTCCCACCGCAACGTAATATTACAGCGGATCAGGCCATACAGGGAAAGGCACTGTTCACCTCATTAGGTTGCGCAAATTGTCACCGTCCGTCCTTTAGGACAGCCGAAGCAGGCAAAAATTCTGCCTCTCCACACTTGTCAGGCAAAACCATATATCCCTATAGCGACCTGCTGCTTCATGACATGGGGCCAGGCCTGGCAGATGGCAGACCTGTCCATAATGCAACAGGGTCTGAATGGCGCACTGCGCCGCTCTGGGGTATTGGCCTGAGCAAGGCTGTCAATGGCAACAGTTTTTTTCTCCATGATGGACGTGCCCGCTCACTCACTGAAGCGATCCTGTGGCACGGCGGGGAAGCACAACACGCCCGTGATGATTTCGCCGCCCTTGGCAAACAGGACAGGGCGAGATTGCTGGCCTTTGTGAACTCACTTTAAAATGGTTTCACAAGAAGCGCAGCTTCTCTTGCCAAGCCACAGGTTTTAGGGCGAAACCTTGGCTGGTGCGGCGGCCTGGATTTGCGCGACGCTGATCTCCCCATTTTGTGTCCTGACATTGATCGCCTTTTCAATCTTGGAACCATCATCCATCTGGGCTGTGATGTGTAGCTGAAGCTGTTCAGACTGGACAGGGCGTTCCCCAATCAACATACCCTTGTCAGAGACTTTCAGCCAGGATGGAAGCGGCTGGCCATTGGCCATGGTGACCTGATAAGTCTTGACCTTGCGCTCATCCTCAAAGGACAGGTCATTCTTGATCTCAATATACAGGGTTTTTTGGCGCACCAAAGTCTCAACAATCAGGTGTCCTTTCATACCTGAGCTGTCAGTTCCCAAAGAGTCAGAACCATCCATCTTGACAGAAAAACCTGTCAGTCCTGCAATATCCCAACTGTCTATGGATGTCCCGGTAATATCAGAAATGCGTTCAACCATCTGGCCAAGACTTGCCCTGTCTTGTGTCCCACCGCCCAGGCCATCCTGGTCTGTGCTATGGTAAAACGTACCGGCAAGACTTTTCAGGCCATTCAGGGTGCTGACAATAATGCCGTCAGCAGCAAACCTTTGTGAAGCCCCGCCTATGGAAACCCTTTCAGTCTCTTCAAAATCCCTATGTTCTGGTGTCTGTTCTGAAAGGGCAGGGGCTGCATCAAGGATCACAGGCAGGGGACGGACTGACCAGATAAAGGAAAATGAAACCTGGCCGCCATGACTGTCACGGGCAGTTATCTCAACCCTGACAATACCTTCTTGCGCAGCTGCCGTACTCAATGTCCCACTGATAAGTCCTGTCTCTGGTTCCAGGGTTAGGCCATCAGGCAAACCTGTCTGGCTATAACGGATGGTATCCCCCTCAAGGTCAGAGAAATTACTGGCAATATTGAGACGGATGTCAGTGCCTTCCCTGTGCTCCTGGTCACTGAGTTGCGTGACCACAACAGGACGGTCATTCACACTCAGGACATTCAGGTGTACTACCTGTATTGTGCTCCCGCCATCACTGTCCGTGACCATATAGGTGAAGCTGTCAGGGCCGTGATAGTCAGAATTTGGCGTATAGCTATAGCTGCCGTCTTCCTGCATAATGACATGGCCGTGACCTGGTTCAGTATTGACAGTAAAGCTTAGCGCATCACCATCAATATCCCTATCGTTAAGGGAGACATCCCCGCTGCCAATACTGTCCTCGTTCAAGATCAGCTGGTCAACGCCAGCAATCGGGGCTGGGTTTGATACTGTCCAGTCAAAACTGTCTGATACTGTCGCTCCGTGGCTGTCAGTTGCGGTTACAACGATGGTATAGACCCCATCTTTCCCGCCAAGAGAGGCGGAAGGGGCAATGATGCCAGACAGGATGCCTGTTTGTGGATCAAGTACCAATCCATCTGGCAAGCCTGTTGCTGTGTAGGTGAGGGTGTCTCCTGTGTCAAAATCAAGAAAGGTTCTTGAAACATCAACAGGCTGAACAGTCTCGCCGTCGTCACCAGACTGGTCAAGCAACTCGGAATCAAGTATCACGATGGGGGCATCATTTATGCCCGTCACTGTGACTGTCACCTGGGCGGTGTCTGTGCCGCCCTGGCCATCGGTGAGTGTGTAGGTCATAACAGTATCACGGGTTTGCCCCACAGCCAGGTCAGTAAAGTCTTGGCCAGGATCAAAGGTAATATCACCGTCTGCATCAATGGCAAAGGTGCCGCCTGTTGATCCTGCCACATTGGTTTGCGGCACAATGTTGAGTTTGTCGCCGTCAGGGTCACTGTCCGCGCCGCTTCCTGTATCAGCAGTCAGGGCATTGCCAATCACGCCAGCTGTGTCGTCTTCGGTGACGCTGAAACTGTTGTCTGTCGCATCAGGGGCGGGGTTGGAAACTGTCCACTCAAAGCTGTCTGTGACCGTTGCGCCGTGCGGGTCTGTGGCTGTGACCACAATGTTATAGACACCGTCCGTGCCACCTGTGGAGGCTGAAGGGTCTATCGTGCCAGACAGGATGCCTGTTGCTGGGTCAAGCATCAGGCCATCTGGCAGGCCAGTAGCAGTATATGTCAGTTGGTCTGTACTGTCAGGGTCGGCAAAGGCCGCTGTTACATCAATTGGGGTAATGCTTTGGGCATCATCCCCCTTCAGGTCGTCCAGGGTTGCACCTGCCACCAGAACTGGGCCGTCATTGCTGCCACGCACTGTTATGGTGATTTGGGCGGTATCAAATCCGCCTTCACCGTCACTGAGGGTATAGGCCATGACTGTATCACGAGTTTCCCCCAGGGCAAGGTCTTCAAATGCGCCGCCTGGGTCAAAGCTGACTACGCCGTCTGCATCAATGGCAAAAATGCCGCCTGCTGATCCCGCCACATTGGTTTGCGGCACAATGCTGAGTTTGTCACCGTCAGGGTCGCTGTCCGCGCCGCTT
>JAJRRF010000270.1 GCA_024279735.1 Alphaproteobacteria bacterium | reverse complement strand
TCCAGAACAGTTGTTACAATGTCCATGAGTTCCTCCGTTTTGAAGGATTGATGTCGTTTACAACACCATCTTCCCACAAATTGAGGGCTCACTTATTTTTTTGTTGGGTGAAAACTGTCCGAACTATTGCCTATATAATAAGAATATATTCCTACACATCAAGAAGTATTTTCTATCAGACAGCTTTTTTCTCTCACATCCAGCATCTTTGGACTGGATCATAAGCCCATAAAAATCAGTTAAGATAAAGAATCTAGTACATAGTGCAAGTAAACAAAAACGGTTTACGGGTTAAAATATGCGCAATTAAGGGAATAGAGCAAGGTCTACTGACCGAACCTGCTTGCAGGTTACGCTAGAGTAATTCAGCAGAAAAATAAGTATCATTTTATATATCACAGAGACAAGAAAAAGGAATTTATTCCCCTTAGCATGTACCCGCCATATACTTTCCAGGCATATAACACCAATCGTCCAAATAGCTGACTCTTGCTGTAGCGAAATAGGCCTGACTGCCTATTACTGTCATCCCATATTTCTGCGGGGTGACAATGCAGGAGATGTAAGAAAGCGTCATAACTTATGACGATTGGAATAACAGGAAAGAGGATAAGTCATGATCCATAGACAGCAGGCCACAACCCCGACAGCAAAACCTTATGACAGGCACAGGGAACTGCCACCACTTGTAGCCATGTGGCCGCGTGAAATTGCTGATTTTTCAGAAAAGGGCTGCCTCAATGTCGTTGCCCAGATTGAAAAGGCCTTGCGCGGCGAACGGCGCAGAGGCAAGGCTGGACACTGGACCTATAGCCTGGCCAGACATATGTCACTTCTCAAAGCTCTTAAAGCCGAACAGGTAATACTTAAGCAAAACACAGCAAAACATATGAGCACATTCAGGACACCCTGGCGCAGCCCCCTACCCCATTCCCTGCCCAATCCATCAAGCCTGGCTGAACAGCAGCCCTCCGAGAACCCCCCTGCCAGACAGCACAAAAAAAACAGTCATATTTCAGAAATATGACTGCAGCACTGGCCGTTCAATATCACACCCTTACAGTATGACTATTCTTCCTTATCAGTCTTGCGGCGTTGCCCAAGCCCCATCTTTTTCGCCAGTGCAGAGCGTTTTTTAGCATAATTGGGAGCAACCATAGGGTAGTCAGCTGCAAGCCCCCATTTCTCACGGTACTGTTCCGGTGACAGGTTGTAGTGAGTCCGCAAATGCCGCTTCAGTGACTTGAATTTTTTCCCGTCATTCAGGCAAACCAGATATTCATCTGTGACGGATTTCTTAATGGGAACCGCCGGTTTCAAGTCTTCAGAAGAAGGAGTTGAAGCACTCATAGCTGCCTTGCTCAGAGCCTCGTAAACCTCCCCGATCAGTGTAGGCAACTCACTTGTGACAACATTGTTCTTGCTGACATAGGCAGACACAACCTCTGCTGTCAGGTGCACCAGTTCGACCTGACTATAATTCTCTTCTTCCATTTTACCAAGCCCGCTTTCCACAAGACAAGAAGTATTCTTAGCCTTTGTTATAGGTTAACCACACATACTGCTGACAGAAAATCACAAAAGATGCGACCCTTTCAACAAGCCACCATGCCCATCAATCTACGACTTGTTCATTCATAGCCCGCAACAACCCATCCCTAGTAAAAAATAAATAACAAACAAAATATACAAGTCTATATCAATATATATAGTGAGATATATTATTACTGCAAACAAATTACAAATAAATTCATGAATATATTCTTTATAAATACACTACTTACATTCGTAAACAACAATATTTGCATAAAGTGTCGCAGCCTATAAAATGTGATACCCCTCGTAAATATACATAGCCATATATAAAAACCCTTATATAAAACCATGTATTCAGCAAGACAGGAAGATTTGATACATCCTGTCTATTGTATAAGGACAGGGGAATTCTGACAAAACCATGGCCTGGTCTTCCGTTCCCTATATTTTATTTTATGAACTAATCATATTTTTTTTAAAATAAGTAATATAAAAATATATTTTACACATATATTTTATTCACGGACAACTTATTGCCGCTATAGTTTAACACGACTTATAGTTTAAGCATGAAGAATACACACTCTATTGAGTTGCCCCAAGAGAACTCAAGAACTACTCTCTATCAACTCATACTTTACCCTGCTTTTTGAATGGTACAGCTCCTGTCCTAAGGACACCCGCAACAATTGCAGACGCAAAAAGGGCTACCAAAATGGTAGCCCACAATTTCGCTCCATACCGTATACAAATCCTGATTATAATGGGTTACCCAGCAGCCACTGGATCGCCAGATGCACCGCAATGGAAGCAAAATAGCCAAGGGCAATCGCCCAAGTCCATTTCAAATGCGCCCCAAAGGTATAGATGCCCCGCGCCTGCCCCATCAGGGCAACGCCGGCAGCTGACCCGATGGACAGCATAGAGCCGCCCACACCTGTTGTCAGAGTAATCAGCAGCCATTGGGCGTTGGTCATCTCGGGAGACATTTGCAACACCGCCACCATCACAGGGATATTGTCAACAATTGCTGAGAACAGACCAAGGGTCACATTGGCCATGGTTGCCCCGTTATCGTAAAGTGCGGTCGAGAGTAATGACAGATAGCCAATAAAGCCCAGGCCGCCCACACAAAGCACCACGCCATAGAAAAAGAACAGGGTATCCCATTCAGCGCGCGCCACTTTTTGGAAGACATCAAAAGCAACCGGAGAACCAACAGCAGAATGACCTGAGGCCGTTTCAGGCCCTCTATGCCTGAAGCGGCGCAGGTAAAACCCATAAAGCTGGAGATAGCCCATACCTGTCATCATCCCAAGGACTGGCGGAAGATGAGTGATGTTATGTAACAGGACAACGGTCAGTATGGTCATTGCGAACAAAAAGATAATCCCCAAAGCCCCTTCCTTCAGCACTGCCGTGTCTTTTGAGGCCTCTGGTTTTCCATCCCCCAACACACGGTACATCAGCAATGCCGGAATCATATAGTTGACCACTGACGGGATAAATAGGGCAAAGAAACCTGCAAACGGGATTTTCCCCGCCACCCATACCATCAATGTCGTAATATCACCAAAGGGACTGAATGCCCCGCCCGCATTGGCTGCAACCACAATATTGATACAGGCGACAACAATAAAGTTCTTGTTGGTTCCGCCGACAGCCAGCACTACCGCGCACATCACCAGGGCGGTTGTCAGATTATCAATGATCGGAGACAGGAAGAAGGCCATACCGCCTGTGATCCAGAACAGTTGCTTGTAGCTGAACCCCTTATTGACCATCCAAGCCCGCAGGGCATCAAACACACCGCGCTCGGTCATGGCATTGATATAGGTCATAGCAACCAGCAAAAACAGGAACAGCTCTGCAAACTCCAGGAAGAAATGCCGGAAGGCAGCTTCGGTCGTATGGGTATGGGCTGCCCCGCCCTCAACAGAATAAACATAGCCCACCAGTGCCCAGATAAGGCCTGCCGCAATAATCACAGGCTTGGACTTGCGCAGGTGAATCACCTCTTCCAGCATCACCAAAATATAGGCAAACACAAATATGGCGATGGAAGTATAGCCAACCCAATGGGTTGTCAGGTTGAGCCTAACAGCTTCAGCAGTGCCAGTGGCCGCAAAGGCAAGTGAACCTGACAAGACAAGGAGATCAAAAAGGAACAGGAACAGGAACAGGACACGTTGTCCCCTCCCTGCAATCCCCGAACTCAAAAAATGACCCAGATGTTTCATATTTCCCGATACTCCCCCAACCTGATAATATGGCCATGCAAACAACAAACACAGTAACCAGAACTGTATTTAAGGCCCAAACAATGTTATAAACAATCGACTGCAAACCAATTAGGGAAATATTGCGCCAGATACAAGTCCTTATTGAGATTATCTAGAAACTATTCCATTTTCATCTTGCGTCCAGGACGTTTTTGACACTATCTGTTGCAACAACTGGAAAGAAATGCCATGACCGAAGAAAAGAAAATCAATATAAAAAAAACTGATGCCCAGTGGCAGGAACAGCTCAGCGAAGAGGCCTATCAGGTCACCCGCAAACATGGCACAGAGCGCGCCTTTACCCACCCTTATGAATCCGAAAAGACAAGCGGCAGCTATAACTGTATCTGTTGTGGCGAAGCCCTTTTCACATCAGACTCCAAGTTTAATTCAGGAACTGGCTGGCCAAGCTATTTCCAGCCTGCCAGCCCGTCTGCAATCAGTGAATATACTGACAAAAAGCTGTTTGCCACCAGGACAGAAGTGCGCTGCGCCAACTGTGATGCCCATCTTGGGCATGTCTTTCCCGATGGCCCACAGCCAACAGGCCTGCGCTATTGCATTAACGGGGCTGCGCTTGACCTAAAGAAAGATAAGTAATCATACATGACGAACCTTTAGAATGGGGAGAATGGGGAATGTCATGGAATTGTAAAATGAGCTACCTGATTCTATCTTTCACTTTTACACAACAGACGATACCCCTGTCACTGTCATACCGCAGAAATGCGGTATCCATGCCGTGAGATTTGCGTTGGACATGGCAATGTTTGTTTTGGTGTAGAGAGATTCTGAGACGTAAAATTGCTGGTCTTTTTTCATGCTGACACTACACGGCATGGATACCGCGTCGGAGCGCGGCATGACAGTGGTTAGTAGGCTGCATTGGTAATATATAGAAATATAGGCCACTCACAACAGTGTCGTAAACCCAAAGCAGGAAATAAACAGAAACTTCCCTTTTTCCCAAGACCAGCCTGACTATTCTTCTGTCTTGTTCTCCTTGTCCAATTTTTGCTGCCGCCTGTCCAGGACAGTATCGCAAAAGGAGGGAGCATTGGGGTTCTCAACAGCATAGGTAATGGCAGCCACCACCTCATCAAGTTCTTCAAAGGAGATACTGTCCAGCAGCCGCATCAGGATATCAGGCGAAACCATTGCATCTACCTTTTGCCCCTCTTTGAGGGTGACAACAATAGAGGCCAGCGGCATTTCTTCCGGGTTTTCCTTATAATGCAGGGCCTGGTTCATTTCCAGAAGCTCGGCATGTTTTTCCTCAACCTCATCCCAAAGGTCATCATCCAGATCATCTGGCAAAGCAACCTGATAATATTCGTCCTCTTTGGTATAGACTGCCCCCAGGCCTTTTTCTTCCAGAAATTTCCTGAACAGTTCCAGAGGCTTTTCATGAAAAAGAATAAATTCTAGCATCAGACCAATTTCTCTTTAAAAATACTAACATCCAATAACAGGATAGCAGATAGGCAAATTGCACTGTACCGGCCAGCCATCACCATGTCATCTTTGTCACAGGAGTGTGTATGGTTCATCCATTTTTCAGTCCAGCTTCCCATATCTTATTTTTTTTTCAAAGGGACATGCAGTCACAGGCCAAACAGTCACAGCCAAATATTTTCCCCGGCCCCCTTGTGACCCCCAGTTTGCAACGTTATAGTCCGCGCCAAAGCAATCCTAAAAATACGGAAAAATTTATGAGCAAAATCAAGGTAGCCAATCCTGTTGTTGAACTAGACGGCGATGAAATGACACGCATCATCTGGACCTTTATCAAGGACAAGCTGATCCACCCCTACCTGGATCTTGATATTGAATATTATGACCTGTCCGTCACCAAGCGTGATGAGACCAACGACCAGATCACCATTGACTCTGCCAATGCCATCAAGAAACATGGGGTTGGCATCAAGTGCGCCACAATCACCCCTGATGAAAGCCGCGTTGAAGAGTTTGGCCTAAAAGAAATGTGGCGTTCCCCCAATGGAACGATCCGGAACATATTGGGCGGCGTTGTATTCCGCGAACCTATTTTGTGTAAGAATGTACCGCGCCTTGTCCCTGGCTGGACCCAGCCCATGATTATTGGCCGTCATGCTTATGGAGACCAATACCGCGCCACAGACTTCAAGGTGCCTGGCAAGGGTAAGCTCACCATGAAATGGGAGTCTGAAGATGGTTCAGACAGTATTGAACATGAAGTCTTTGATTTCCCGTCTGCGGGAATAGCCATGGGAATGTATAACCTTGATGACAGCATCAGGGACTTTGCCCGGGCCAGCATGAACTATGCCTATAACCGAAAGTTTCCTGTCTACCTCTCCACCAAGAACACTATCCTGAAGGCCTATGATGGCCGCTTCATGGACCTGTTCCAGGAAGTGTTTGATGCGGAGTTCAGGGAAAAGTTTGATGAGGCAGGCCTCACCTATGAACACCGCCTGATTGACGACATGGTGGCCGCAGCCCTGAAATGGTCCGGCGGTTTCCTGTGGGCCTGTAAAAACTATGATGGTGATGTGCAGTCAGATACCGTTGCCCAGGGCTTCGGCTCGCTTGGTTTGATGACCTCTGTGCTGGTCACACCTGACGGCAAAACCGTTGAGGCAGAGGCAGCCCATGGTACAGTGACACGGCATTTCCGTGCCCATGAACGCGGTGAGGAGACCTCCACCAACTCAACAGCCTCCATTTTTGCCTGGACACGCGGCCTTGCGCACCGCGCCAAGCTTGATGACAACCAGGAGCTGAAAAACTTTGCCCTGACTTTGGAAAAGGTTGTCGTTGATACCATTGAAGACGGTTTCATGACCAAGGATCTCGCCCTGTTGGTCGGCGACAAACAGGCATGGTTATCAACAACCGGATTTCTCGACAAGATTGACCAAAACCTGCAAAAGGCAATGAGTACTTCCTAAAGGAAAATATCAAGGTCATTGACCCACACACACCGCTGGGGCGCGTCTCGCCGTGCCCCTACAAAACACAAAACCTGCCAGGCAACGCATCGTATATGTCTGGCAAAACATGTTGGCCCAGCCCCAACAAAGGGCAAGAATGCCACAGTTCCCCAACTTCCACCTTGCTTACAGGCAGCAAATCAATCTATAGGTTTACCAATTGTTAATGGTAAGGCACTAGTTCTGCTATCATTGTTTCTTTCATGTACCGCTCATTGCAACAAGATAATTTTGGCTACATCTTTATCATTCTATGAGAACCGTTATATGGGGGCTTATGCAGGCACATGGCAGGGTATAGACGCAAGAAGAAAAGCTCACTGATGTCCGAATACACTGCCAACCTGGGCAGTGCACTTGACCGGAACCGAGTCGAAAAGGCCGAAAAGGCCAAGCTGGCTGAGGCTGAGCGAATCAACAAGATTACTTCCCAGTTTATTGCCAATATGAGCCATGAGCTACGCACGCCCCTTAATTCCATTATTGGCTTTTCCGCCATGCTGAGTGATGCAGACAAGCACACGAACCTTGACCCACAGGAATATGGTGGAATTATCAACCAGTCAGCCGAACAGCTGCTTGCCATCATTAATGAAATCCTGGACATATCACGCATCCAGAGCGACCAACATACGCTGAACATTGAAAATGTTTATTTGAGTGAGTTACTTGATGACTGTCTCATCATGCTGAAAAACCAGGTCGCCGAGAAAGAACTTGAACTTATTTTTTCAGTAGAGCCAAATATCCCTGAAATGCGACTTGATCCAGGAAAAATGCGCCAGGTCTTTACCAATATTTTGGGAAATGCCATCAAGTTTACCCCTAACAAAGGCAGTATTACTGTCTTCGCCCATTTGCTGGAAAATAATAAGGTTCAAATTTCCATTGCAGATAATGGCGTTGGCATGACAGCGGAAGATATCGGCCTTGCCTTGACACCCTTTGGACAGGTCATTGGGGATCTGAGCCGTGATTTTCAGGGAACAGGTCTTGGGCTGCCTATCGCCAAATCACTGGTCGAACTTCACGGGGGTGCCCTTGAGGTCAGTTCTGAAAAGGGTGTCGGCAGTATCTTTGATATTATATTGCCTATAAAGCCGGCAAAAAAAATGAGCAACCAGCAGGCAGGTACTCCGTCATCACCTGACAGAACAGGGGTTTATCAGCCAGGCAACCCGTTGACACACTAGATTAAGACATGTCACCACTATGAGACAATATTTGAACCATACAGCAATCCAGTACTATAGATTATGTGTAAACTAAACTTTTTGTTAACCAGTTAATGCCTAAATGATCACGGACTATTATAGTCCTGATAAAAAACCAGGATTAACCATAGCTGTTGACAGAAATGAAAATCACAGGACTTATAATCCTTTCGACAAGCCGCAAAATGAAATTTGACAGGAGCTACAAATGGGGATGGAAAAAATAGATGCCGGGCATCAAAGTGCTATTGAAAGCCAGCCTGCCATTGGCCGCATTGTCTCTGTAACCGGATCACAGGCTGTCATCATGCTTGACCTTGATGCAGTCATGTCCCCTGTCCACCTGGAAAACCGTCCGGATATGGGTACCCTGATCAAGATTGATGCCAAGCATACGACCACACTTGGCCTGATTTCTGCCCTGAGTGCCCCTGCCCCAGTAACCTCTGAAGAAGAAAAGGAGATCTGGATTGCAGAGGTTGAACTTGTTGGCGAGCTGGTCAAGGATGCCAATGACCATGCCATTTCATTCCGTCGCGGCGTTTCCTCCTATCCCCGTCTTGGTGACATTGCCTTTCTTGCCATTGGGCATGACCTGGAAATGGCCTATAGCTGGAGCGGTTCCAAAACACTGAAGGTCGGGGCCATTTCACAGGCACCAGAAATTCCTGCCATGGTTCGGACTGATGACCTGCTTGGCAAACATTTTGCCATTCTTGGCACAACAGGTGCCGGCAAGTCCTATACCACAGCCCTGATCTTGCGCAGAATTCTGCAACAGAACCCCAAGGCTCATATTCTCTTGCTTGACCCACATAATGAATATGCCAATTCATTCAAGGAAATGGCCGAAATCATTACCCCCTCAGACCTACAGTTGCCATACTGGTTTCTGACGTTTGAGGAAATTATTGAGGTTCTGATTAACGAGCCTGAAAAGAACGAGGCGCAGATTGAGATACTGGCGGATCTTATTCCTCTGGCAAAACACCGCTATATCGCTGACAACAACAAGGTTGCGGCCTCAACTGACCTGTTGCGTGTCAGGGCACAGAAGAACAGCCACATTACTGTTGACACACCAACGCCTTACCGCCTTGCTGATATTATTGACATCATCAAGGAAAAAATGGGTAGCCTGGAACACAAAAAGACACTTGGCCCCTACAAGGCCCTGAAGATGAAACTGGAATCCATCTCCCAGGATTCACGCTATACCTTTATGTTTGGCTCGATGGCTGTCCAGGATCATATGGGCGAAATTCTTGGTCGTCTTTTCAGGATTCCGGTCAATGACAAGCCAATTGCAATTCTGCAAATGACTGGACTGCCGCTGGAAATCGTGAATGTGGTTGTCTCGGTTCTCGCCCGCCTCAGCTTTGATATTGCCCAGTTGTCTGGTGGCAAGGTTTCGATCACCCTTGTCTGTGAAGAGGCTCATCGCTATATTCCGAATGACAAGGTTTCAGGTTTTGGGCCTACCCGCCGCTCAATTGCCAAGATTGCCAAAGAGGGACGGAAATATGGGGTCTCGATTGCCATTATTACCCAAAGACCTTCGGAACTGGATGCCACCATCCTGTCCATGTGCAATACTGTCTTTGCCATGCGGATGGCCAACGAGAAAGACCAGAATATTGTAAGCGCAGCGATTTCAGATGCTGCCGCCAGTATGCTGGCCTTCCTGCCATCCCTTGGTACAGGCGAAGCCATTGTATTTGGTGACGGTGTAACCTTGCCGCAGCGTATCCGTTTTTCACGCCTGCCGGATGATGCCTTGCCAAATGGCGGCACAACCTCTTTCTCAGAATGCTGGAGCAAGGAGATTGAGGATGACAACTTCCTTGATGTCATTATCAAGAAGTGGCGCAACAATGCCGATGACAAGCTGTCTGACCCCAATGCTGTTCCTGCAACAACAACGCAGAGTTCTGTAAGTTCCCCTTCTGCTGCAACCGTGGCAAGCAGGGCTGGCCGACTTATGGACAGCAATGCACTCGCAGCAGAGCCACAGGCTGGATGCAGTCAACCCGATGGCCGCTGTGAAGCACCGCCTGAGGACCAATGCGCCCCTTCAACAGCAAGAGAAACTGAACCAGAATCACGGCCGACTCTCAGAAGAAAAAGGATTGAAATGCCTGCTGATGAGGCTCCCCTCGAACAGAATCTTGCACAACACTATGCTGAACAGCCTTCCCCTGTGGACACCCGGCACGTCATGACTGAACAGGTTCAGGAACAGCCTGCCTATCTCTTCGAAGAAAGCCCGCAAATGCTGGCCGTTGCAGAAGAGCAATACCAAACACCAACACCCCAACAGCAAGAGTTGGCACAGGTTCAGGCACAGGCCGCAGCAGCACAGCAGGAGTTGGCTCAGCTTCAGGCACAAACCGCCGCCGCCCAGCAGCAAGAACTAATGCAGCAGGCTCAGGCTCAGGCACAAACCGCAACAGCACAACCACAGAACCTTGTGAATCAGCAGCAACCTTCTGTCGTGGCTGAAGAACAGCAGACAATGCATAGCCTGCGCAAGCAAATGTCCAGCGCACTTCCTGCTGCCCAGGAAGAAGGGAAACGCGGTTCAATGTCATCCCTGCGGAACATCTTGCGGAAGAAAAAATAGGGTCAGGATTTACATAAATTGCAGGCATATTTTCCTGCAATTTACTTCTGTCTCGCAACCACACCACACCAAAAGACCCGTCACTTTCAAGGTGGCAGGTCTTTTGGTGTGGTGGGCGAGAAAACCGAATCGGTTTGCAGGTTAAGTTATGCGCAATTACTTGCAAGTTGGTGTGGTGTGGTGTGGTGTGAGCAACAGCAAAAGCGCAAAACATCCACCATTTTCGTCAGCTGTCGCCCCCCAACTGGCTCACAAGCTGCTTTTCAATGGCATCAAGTGCCTCTTCAGCTCTTTTGCCATCAGGCCCGCCAGCCTGCGCCATTTCTGGCCGTCCGCCGCCGCCCTTCCCGCCCAGAATGGCAGACCCTGTACGAACAAGCTCAACAGCATTAAAGCGTGATGACTGATCCTTGGTGACCCCGACTATGATCGCCGCACGGCCATCCTCAGAAATGCCAATAATCACAACGATACCTGATCCAATCTGTTGCTTGCCAGCATCACTGAGAGAACGCAGGTCTTTTGGCGCAATGCCATGAACAACCCTGGCCATCATCTTGACAGCACCAAGGTCACGCACGGCTTCCCCTTCATCTGCACCGCCGCCCATAGCAAGTTTCTTTTTGGCTTCAGAAAGGTCGCGTTCCAACTGTTTTTTATCCTGGATCAATGCCTTAAGACGAACGGAAACCTCTTTGGGTGTCGTCTTCAGCAGGTCTGCCGCCATGCGCAACCCCATTTCTTCACCCGTCAGGAAATGGCGTGCCTGTTTGGCTGTCAGAGCCTCTATACGCCTAACCCCCGAAGCGACAGCCGTTTCATTGATAATCTTCAGCAAGCCAATATCACCTGTCCGCTCGGCATGAATGCCTCCGCACAACTCCACAGAATAATGCTTGTCGTTGCCACGTCCACTGTCACTCTGCCCCATTGCAACGACCCGGACCTCACTGTCATATTTTTCACCAAACAAGGCCAGGGCCCCGGCCTCAACAGCGTCTTCCATGTCCATCAGCCGCGTTGTCACAGCATTATTCTGCAAAATAATATCGTTGACCAGGTCTTCTGCCTGCTGCACATCGGCGACGCTCATTGGCTTGTTATGGGAAAAGTCAAACCGCAGGCGTTCCGCAGTAACCTGCGAGCCTTTTTGCGCGACATGTTCGCCAAGAACCTGGCGTAAGGCCTCATGAAGGAGGTGGGTGGCAGAATGGTTTGCCTTCACAGCACGCCGCTTTTCATGGTCAACCTCCAGATCAACCACGTCACCTTCTGAAAAGCTGCCTTCCGTGACTGAAACAACATGGCAATGCAACGCCCCTGCCTGTTTCAAAGTATCGCTGACGCTGCACTGCGCACCGCCCACACCAGTCATCCGACCTATATCCCCAGCCTGGCCACCGGATTCTGCATAAAATGGGGTCTGGTTTGTCAATATAAGAGCTTCTGCCCCCTTGCTGACTTGCCTGACCTGTTTTCCATCAACCAGGATGGCAACAATCTTGCCTTCCGCATTTTCACTCTGGTAACCCAAAAATTCAGTCGCGCCAAGCTTTTCACGCAAATCAAGCCAGACACTGTCAGTCGCCTGCCCGCCAGATCCTGACCAAGCCTTGCGCGCCTTTTCACGCTGGCCTTCCATCTTTTCCTCAAAACCCTTACGGTCAACTGAAATGTCATGACTGCGCAAGGCGTCTTCTGTCAGGTCAACAGGAAAGCCATAAGTATCATAAAGCTTAAAGGCCACATCTCCTGGAAGCTGACCGCCTTTTTTCAGGGTTGTCATCTCGGTTTCCAGCAGGTTCAGGCCGCGTTCCAGCGTCTTTTTAAAGCGGCTTTCCTCAAGCTTCAAGGTTTCTGTAATCAGGGCACCTGCACGGCCAAGCTCAGTATATTCATCCCCCATCTCCCTGATCAGGGCAGGAACAAGCTGATACATGAGCGGCTCACTCGTGCCAAGCAGGTGGGCATGGCGCATGGCCCGGCGCATGATGCGGCGCAAAACATAGCCCCGCCCCTCATTGGAAGGCAACACGCCATCAGCGATCAGGAAGCTGGCAGAACGCAGGTGGTCAGCTATGATACGGTGACTAAAGACATGCTCCCCTTGCGAAGCGACACCGCTTTTTTCAACCGAGGCACTGATCAGGTTACGGAACAGGTCAATCTCAAAATTGTTATGCGTCCCTTGCAGAACCGCAGCCATCCGCTCCAGCCCCATTCCCGTATCAATTGAGGGTTTTGGCAGGTCAATCCGGGTGTCCCTGTCAACCTGTTCATACTGCATGAAGACCAGGTTCCAGATTTCAACAAAACGGTCCCCGTCCTCATCAGGACTGCCAGGAGGGCCGCCAAAAATTTGTTCCCCATGGTCATAAAAAATTTCTGAACTCGGGCCGCACGGACCAGTCTCCCCCATAGACCAAAAATTGTCACTGGTCGCAATCCTGATAATCTGGCGGTCAGGTAATCCAGCTATCTTCTGCCATAGCCTGTATGCCTCGTCATCTTCATGATAGACTGTCACAAGCAGCTTATCCCTTGGCAATCCATATTCTTTGGTAATCAGTTCCCAGGCAAAGGCAATGGCATCTTCCTTAAAATAGTCCCCAAAGGAAAAATTCCCCATCATTTCAAAGAAGGTATGATGCCGCGCTGTATAGCCAACATTATCCAGGTCATTATGCTTGCCACCGGCACGGACACATTTTTGCGCTGAAGTCGCACGTGGATTGGCTATGCTTTCCTGCCCGGTAAAGATATTCTTGAAAGGCACCATTCCAGCATTGGTAAACATCAGGCTGGGATCGTTATGGGGCACCAGTGAACCTGAGGCGACAATATCATGTCCCTGTTTGGCAAAATAATCCAGAAAGATAGAACGGATTTCATTCAGGCCTGTCATAAAACACTGCTTTCCTCAACTTTGGGACATACCCAATATATCTACAGGTCACACCTGGAGCGGTTATAGCCTGGCAATACCAGACTGCCCCACAAATACGATATAGACCACAAAAGATCCTTACCCATTTTTAGGCCGTCAACCCCAGGTTAAGGGCTGTCTTCAGTCTAGGGCAAATTGCAAGCAATTGCGATCGGGCGATCTTGCCCTATCCCTATATATGGCGCATATCTTAACCCGCAAATCGTAACGATTTGCTCGCACTATGCACTAGAAACAAGATCCCTTTTGTGGTTTGGTATAACCTGGTCAGACTATAAAAGCAATTACAGAAAAAAGCTACAAACCAATAAGGCACAGCCACTAGAGCAACCTGCATTTAAATCAAGAAAAGGAAGAAAATCGATTCTGATTAGGTGCAGGATACTCTAGACCTTGAATTAAATACTCTTGAGGTTTTAAGTTATTGATTTCATTGGCTTTGACTTTCTGAAAACTGTCCGCACCATTGGTATTGAGAACGGCAACATTTTGCAAATTGTCCGTATTTTCAGGGAAGCCAAGACATCAAAATAGAGTTTTCTCCTTGGCGCAACCTTTTTAACCCATCTCCATGCCATTGTGCTGGATTCAGGTGCACCGTGCCCGGCAAGGGGGCTGTATACGGAAATTTTTCGGCCATTTTCGCTGTACACCTGTTTTCCCGCCCATATCGCAAAAATCTCCTTGACTTGCTGCCCTGAAATTGGGCACTCCTTATCCATTAAAAAAACCATAACCCGCTTGCGGGACTTACCTGCCTTGTTTGCAGCGACTGAGGAACTTTTGAGATGATAGAACTGACTTTTCCTGACGGCGCAAAGCGCGACTATGAGGACGGCATCACTGGCCTGGATGTGGCGACATCCATTTCCAAGTCCTTGGCCAAAAAGACTGTGGCGATCAGGCTTGACGGCAAGCTGAAAGATTTGGCTGCTGAGATAGCCGGCAATGCTGCCGTTGAACTGGTGATGCGCGATGACGAGGACGCACTTGACCTGATCCGCCATGACTGCGCCCATGTAATGGCCGAGGCTGTCCAGTCGCTGTGGCCAGGGACACAAGTGACGATTGGCCCGTCTATAGAGGACGGCTTCTATTATGACTTTGCCAAGGACGAACCGTTTCACCCAGATGACCTGGCCAAGATTGAAAAGAAAATGCGCCAGATTATTGAGCGCAATGAACCGATCGTCCGCGAGGTCTGGCCGCGCGCAGAAGCAATTGACTATTTTAAAGGCATTGGCGAGACCTATAAGGCCGAACTTATTGAGGATCTGCCAGAAGACGAGGAAATCAGCATTTACCGCCAGGGCGAATGGCTTGACCTTTGCCTTGGGCCTCACCTGTCCTCAACCGGCAAAGTTGGCACGGCGTTTAAACTGATGAAGATTGCTGGCTCCTATTGGCGCGGTGACAGCAACAATGCTGGTCTGCAACGGCTATATGGCACAGCCTGGCAAAACCCGAAGCAGCTCAAAGCCTATTTGACACGGCTGGAAGAGGCCGAAAAACGTGACCACCGCAAGCTGGGGCGCGAGATGGATCTGTTTCATTTTCAGGAGGAGGCTCCGGGGGCTGTGTTCTGGCACGCCAAGGGCTGGACGCTGTTTTTGCAGCTGATCGAATATATGCGCCGCCGTCAGCAGGAAGCGGGTTATATTGAGGTCAACAGCCCAGACATGATGGAACGCACCCTATGGGAAAAGTCTGGTCACTGGGAAAAGTTTGGCGACAACATGTTCACCACAACCACCCCTGACGAACGGGTATTTGCCTGCAAACCGATGAACTGCCCAGGCCATGTCCAGATTTTTAAGAACGGCCTGAAATCCTACCGTGATTTGCCCCTGAAAATTGCTGAATTTGGCAAGGTGCATCGCTACGAACCGTCAGGGGCATTGCACGGCATTATGCGGGTGCGCCACTTTACCCAGGATGATGCCCATATTTTCTGCACCCGTGAGCAAATCACAGAAGAATGTATCAAGATCAATACCCTGATGCTGAATATGTATAAGGAATTTGGTTTTGAAGATGTTGTGGTCAAGTTTTCTGACCGTCCTGAAAAGCGCGTTGGTTCTGATGAAATCTGGGATGAGGCTGAGGCCGCATTGCGCACAGTGCTGGATGAAGCGGGCGTGGAATGGAAACTGAACAGCGGCGAAGGTGCGTTTTATGGCCCCAAACTGGAATATGTGCTGCGTGATGCCATTGGCCGTGACTGGCAATGCGGCACGCTCCAGCTCGACTTTAACCTCCCTGGCCGCCTGGGTGCCTTCTATATCGGCTCTGACAGTGACAAGCATGAACCTGTGATGATTCACCGCGCCATGTTCGGCTCACTGGAACGCTTTACAGGCATATTGATTGAGCATCATGCGGGCCGCCTGCCGCTTTGGCTCGCCCCGGTTCAGGTGGTTGTGACCACCATTGTCAACGAATATGATGACTATGCACAAAAGGTAAAGGAAGCCTGCGAGATGGCAGGCCTGCGCTGCGAGATTGACCTGCGGAATGAGAAGATCAATTATAAGGTGCGCGAACACAGCCTGGCAAAAGTGCCGGCCATTTTTGTCTGCGGGGCGCGCGAAATGGAAGACGGCACGGTCTCCATCCGCCGCCTTGGCTCAAAAGGCTCAAAGGTTGAGCCATTGCATGAAGCCATCCAAGCTTTGGTAGAAGAAGGCCGCGCCCCAGATTATGAGGGCTAGGCGATCTTTTTGATGTAAGCTGGCTCTATTCTGAACAGAAACGTTACTGCGGTGCTTTGCTGTAACGTTCCACTCAACTACTGGGGCAACAGGGCGATTCAATTCATATTTTTCACTATACTCACACGACGTGAAAACCCAGCTTTTTTCAGGTGAGAAATTTTGTGATCTGGATAGGCGCGTTCTTCGCTGCAATGCCTTAGCATTGGGAGAAGAGCGGAACGACTCCAGAGTGCAAAAGAGCCAGCTGAAAATCTGGGTTTTGATGTTGGGGGAGTATAGAATTGTAGAGACAGGGCATGCCCTGTCTTGCTTGCCAGATGATAAAACGGTTGTTTTTGATACATTTTAAGACAAGGCATGCCTTGTCTCTACTTTTTAGACCTGTTTAAAATCCCTAATATCTATGAATTGAATTGCCCTACTGGGGCAACTGGCCTACAGTTTTTAACTGCTCTTAACAAGAACTTTGAAAAATCAGCCCGGTTTGCCAACAATAGCCGTAATCAGCTTATCAGCCTGGAAAAGCCTTTTGGCAACCCTGCGGATGTCCTCCAGGGTTACGGCATTGACCATATCATTACGTTTGTCAAAATAGTCCAGCCCAAGTTTCTCAATCTGAATCCACATCAGCTGGTTGGCAATCTTGCTGCTGGTATCAAAACGCAAGGCATAAGAACCAGTCAAATAGAGTTTGGCATCCTTCAGTTCCTCTTCCGTCGGGCCTTTTTCCTCCATCTTCCGTATCTCGGCCTCAATCAATTTCATGGACCTGTTCATAGAGCTGTTTTTGGTAGCAACCCCTCCCATGAAAAGCGAGGCATGGTTCAGCGGATAAAGATAGCTGTAGACAGAATAGGCCAGGCCATTTTTCTCACGCACCTCTTCCATAAGCCTGGAAGAAAAGCCACCGCCGCCAAGAATATAATTCAGCACATAGGCCGCAATAAAATCCTTGTCATGACGCTTGATACCCTGGTGGCCAAACTGGGCAACTGATTGCGGCACATCCATTTCAATCACCTTGCGCATGGGGCCGGCAGGGCTTTTGGCTTCGGGGATAGTCTTGAGCTTCGCAGTCTTAGGCAGGCTGCCAAAAACACTGTCTAAAATATCGCTCAATGCCTTGGCATCAATATCTCCGACAACGGCTACAGTTAAATTATCCCTGGCAAAATTCTTTTTGACAAAGCCAACAAGGTCATCACGGGTCAGGCTGCTGACAGACTGCGTTGTCCCCTTTGTTGGCCTACCATAGGGATGATCTGGGAATGCCGCCTTGAACCATGCCTTGCCAACCACTGTATCTGGACTTTTTTCGCCCATCTTCAGGGAAACCAATATCTGTTTGCGCATTCTCTCAATGGCATCACTGTCAAACCGTGGTTTGGTCAAGGCAAGCTTCAGGATTTCAACAGCCTTGTCACGGTTTTTGGTCAGGGTCTGGAAACTGCCTGAAAACAGGTCTCGGCTGGCATCAAAGCTCATCCGGATTGCCAGTTCATCAAGGGTTGCCTGCATCTGGTCAGAGGTCATGTCCCCTGCCCCCTCATCCAGCAGGGCAGACAACAGGTAAGCCAGCCCTTCCTTGCCATCATCTTCTTGGACAGAACCGCCCTTAAAGGCAAACTGCATGGCCATCAGCGGAATGCTGTGCTCCTCAACCAACAAGGCCTTGATGCCGCCAGGGGTCGTTATTTCCTGTATTTTCATTGCATAAACCCTTAGGGAACCGCCCAACACTACACCAAGTGCAAGCAATAATATTGCACAATAATATCCTGCAATTCCAATTTTTTTTCTCGCCTGCATGACCATATCAATATTCTCACTCTTTTACCAAGACACGATATTTCTTCTCCCCAGAGCAGTCTTCACCTGGGAAGCAATCGCGTTAACCTGACAATGCCTGTTATTTTTTAGAAGCCATTTTCTTTTCGGGCAACAGCTCTCCAGTGACACTCTTCTCAATCACTAAATATTTCTTGGCCACTTTTTGGATATCTGCCACGCTCACCTTGCCCAACATGGCAGGCCAGCCTTCAACCTGCGCAATGGTGCGGCCAACCACTTTTGCCCAGCCATAACGGCGCGCCAGGGAAACCTGGTTATCATTGGCGTAGACATAATCTGCCGTATAGGAATTGCGCGCCCTGTCCAGTTCCTGCTGTGTCACACCCTTTTCCTTGATCAGGGCAATCTGTTTGTCAATTTCTTCTTCAAGTTTGGCGAGTGGGACACCCTTTGTACCAATGGCATAAAAGGAAATTTTTCCGCTGTCCAATGAGCTTCCAGAATAACCGCCGCCAGCACTACTGGCTATCTTGTCCTTGATGACCAGGGACTTATAAATGCGGCCAGTTGTACCGGATGCCATGATTTTCAGGAGCAGGTCAAGTGCCTCTGCCTCTCCCGGCTCGGCATCATTATAGCCAGCAGCCAGATAGGAACGTTGCCATGTCGCCTTTGCAACACGCTTGTCATACATGGCAATCCTGCGGGCTGCCCGGTGCGGCGGCTCTTGGGGACGGACAGACCTTGCTACACCCTCAACTGGCTTTATGACACCATAAATCTCTGTTGCCAGTTTCTTCACTTCCTCATGAGTCACATCGCCGGCCACAACCAAAATGGCATTGTTTGGCGCGTAATAGCGGCTATAAAACTTCATGGCATCCTCACGGGACAACTTTTTCATCTCATCATACCAACCAATGACGGGTATGCCATAGGGATGGTTCATGTAGAGCGCGCTATCCATCTGTTCCCTAAACTGGGCACGCGGATCATTATCTGTACGGGAACGACGTTCCTCCAAAATGACATCACGTTCTGTCTCAATATCCTTTTCTGTCAGCTTCAGGTTGCGCATCCTGTTTGCCTCCATCTCCATCACCAGACGAAGACGATCCTTTGCCACCCGTTGGTGATAGGCCACCGCATCCTGGGAGGTAAAGGCATTGTCCTGGCCGCCATTTCGAGCAATAATCTTGGAAAATTCCCCTGACTTGATCTTGTCTGTCCCCTTAAACATCAGGTGTTCAAGAAAATGGGCTACGCCGGAAACGCCAGGTTCTTCATCAGCCGCCCCCATCTTATACCAGACCATATGGGTCACAACCGGAGCACGGTGGTCAGGAATAACAACAACCTCCATGCCATTGGCCAGGGTAAATTCAGAGACCTTGCTTTTTGAAACCGTGTCATTCGTGCTGCCAGCCTTTACTGTGCTGGCCAGGGCTGCTGCCTTACTCATAGTCTGTTTCCCTTTTGCCAAGGCTGCCTTACCCAGATTTTCAGGTTTGGCATTTTTAGGTTTGCCGTTTTTAAGTTTGGGCGCGTCTTTGCTCACTGTTTTGGTTACCCCAGCCTCTGCTTTTTCCGAAGCGAGAGGAGCAGAGAGAAGACCTGTTGACTTTCTTTTCTTGGCCTTCTTCTCAATGGCCGTCACCAGCTGTTTCTCGACCTCTTTTGGCAAAGGTACAGATAACAAACCTGTTGGGAGTTTTTTCTTGGTGTTGCCTTGGGCAGCACTCTCTTCATTAGTATCTGCCAGGCCAGTAACTACCTTTTCTTCAGGTAATTTTCCAGAAGCCTTCACACCCTTGTCTGCTTTTGCAGCAGCCTTCACGCCAGTGGTGCTGCCAGCATTATCGCCTGGAGAAAATTCTGTTGGCGCGTCTGCAATTTTGGGTTCAGCAGTAAGCTCACCTTCATCATCGTTTGTTGCCTGCTTACCATCAATAATTGCAGTACTGTGATTACCAATACCGTCCTGCTCTCCTGCATCGTGACTTTTTGTCTTACCAAACTGCTTCAATTCCGGTTGCGCTGCCCACTTTTTCAGCTCCTGCAAGACGCTGCCCTGATCATTTTTAGTCTCGGCCAGAACATTGGTTGCTGTTCCTACTGTCTTTTGTGGTTTTTGTGGTTTTTTCGCCTTATCGAGTTTTGGGGAAACCACCTGCTTTTTTTCTGTCGCAACTATGCTGTTCCCAGCAACACTGCCAACCTTGTCCTGTGGGTTTTGGGCTTGTGGGTTTTGGGTCTGCGGCTTTGAGACTTGCGGTTTTTGCCCATCAATAATTTTTGCTGTCTGTTTTGGCGATGCCAGGCCAGATGGTGACGCAGCCTTCTGTGCTGCCTGTGGTAAACCGATACTGTCCTTGGCTTGTCCCGTCTTTGCCTTCAGGCTGTCTACCACTTGTGTTCCAGAAACAGTCTGGCCAGCTTTTTGGTCAGAAACCTGCTTTGCAGGCTCAACGCCGCCCAAGGAATACAGCACAACACCTACTCCCAATACTGCGAGTCCTTTACCAACTGTGAAATGAGGTTGCACTTTTTCCTGAAGCTGCTTTGCCTTATCAGCAACGCTGTTTTTCTGACCTTGATTCTTATCCATATTTCATCTTACCTGATATACATTTGACAAAAATGGTATTCCAGTTGCGGTGTAGCGACAAGAAAAACCAAAAAACAAAAAACCATTTCCAGAGAAACAGCCAGAACAGGCCTGTCTTCTAAAAATGGTATTATGTGTCTGCTAACGAGAGAACTGCAAGTTAAAAAATGGTAATAATGCCTTGCAAGGCCTTTTATCCATATATTATACCAGTTCATAAAAGGGAGCTTGCTTTTTAAGTGATGGCAATCCTGACAAGCAGAGAAATTCCAGCAGTTATTAAGAGCCCCTTCTTTTGTGAACGAGTATTATTGTGCCTTGCCCTTATTGTAATATTTATTAAGCACGCCTTCCTGACGCTCAAAACTGTCAGTTGCCCTGTCAAACCCTTCCTGGCCGCTATAGTTCTTAAAGTTACCCTCCCTGCGTTCCTTATCAGCCTTCGCCTTTTTCAACTGTGCCATGCGCTTGGCACGTAAATCAGGATCATCAGGCCAGGCCTGGGAGTTAAGGGCAGTCTGGCCAGAACCTGGCGCAGGCAAAGCACCCAGGGCAGCCTTGGGCGGCAGGAGAAGTTTGCCGCGCTCGGCAATCCTGGATTCTGTCCTTTTGGTCTTTGCCATGATATTACCGACAACAGGCAGATTAATATCAACGCCGTCAAAACCGCTGCACCCACCAAGGGAAACAGAAAACCCAGTTGCACACACCAGAACGATAGCGATTTTCAGCTTTCTACTTTTAACCTGCATAATATCCCAAGCTCCATCCTCAATTGATTCGCTCCCATGTTAACCTGTTCTTAACATTTTAGGCAATCGGTTTTCCTCTTTCTACCATATTTAGGGGGACTTTGAGACATTTTTAGGACTCATGAATAATGCCTCATAAATTAGCCCGACAACACCTGCCACAATGGCCACATCAGCAATATTAAAAATATACCACTCAAAGCTGCCGATATGGAAGGAAAAATAGTCCGCAACCCCCGGCCAATGCAACCTATCCATACCATTGCCAAGCGCGCCGCTGATAATCAATCCCAGGGAAATTGCGGCCACCCTGTTTTCGACATGCGCCAGATAAACCACCAGGCCAATAACCGCAAACAGCGCGAACAGTGACAAACCAAGCGCACCGAGCCAGCTTGACTGCTGAAACATGCCATAGGACACGCCCTTGTTCCAACTCAGCACCAGATCAAAAAAAGGCAACAACTGAACCCGCCCCTTTTCACCAAGACGGTAAATATCCACCATATAAAACTTGTGTCCCTGGTCTACCAGGAAACCGGCAACCGCAACAGACATTCCTATCAGGCTGAACGGCCCCCAAAATACCCTTGCCAGAAAACTACCCTGTTTCTGTTCCTCTTCCATCAGAACCGCCCCCTAATACCTAAAATATCTCTTTATCTGAGTATGTGACTATTTTTTGAGTAAAGCCATCTAACAAGACCTCATCCACTGTCATACCGCGCTACGACGCGGTATCCATGCCGTGTATTGTCAACACGAAAATATCTACCATTTTACCCCACAAAATTTCATGATACCCAAACAAACCTTGCCATTTTCTACCGAACTCACGGCATGGATACCGCATTTCTGCGGTATGACAGTGACAAAGTATAGTATTTGGCGAAAACCTTAACAACAAAACAGGAGGATAATTTTCAAAGTCCATCCATCCCATATTCACAGAGGTTATACCAAATCACAAAGGGGATCTTATCTTTCCATGCGATCAATATCCTTAGGCTGGTGCAATCTGGCGGCTTGGCAAAAAGTCGCGCCCTTTGTGATCTAGTATTAGTCCTGTGCCATACCTCTACCTTAAGAACATTTATCCATTTTGTGAATGGATAATATTTTTCATGAGTGCTTTTGGTCATAGGCTCTTGCCGCCGCTGCATCCCTGATGCTCAGGTCAGGATAGTCTGCGTCGCTGCCCACATCCGGCAAGACCTTCCAGGAACGGGCGCATTTCTTGCCCTGTGCCATGTCAGGTAACACCGCAATATCAGCCACATCATCCAGCCTGAACACCCCTCCAGGAGCCTTTTCCATCTTCAGGCTGGCCTGGGACGTGATGAAAATATCAGCAGCCTCCTGCCCTTCAAAGGCCTCAAACAATTCCTGGACATTTACATTTTCAAAATAGACCACAGGCGCGGATTCCAACGAAGACCCAATGCGTTTTTCGCGCCGCTCCACTTCCAGCGCGCCTGTTACAACGCGGCGCACCTTGCGTATCCTGCGCCACTTCTTGGCAATCTCAATGTCATGCCAGGTGTCAGGCACGTCAGGGAACTGGCGCAAATGGACAGATTTAGGGTTGGCAGCCTCGTCATAACGTGACAACCATACCTCTTCCATTGAAAAGGCCAGGATTGGCGACAGCCAGGCGGTGATACAGTTAAAAATCTCATCCATCACCGTAAGAGCCGCCAGGCGGTCAGCATTATCTTCTGCCTCACAATACAGCGTATCCTTGCGAATATCGAAGTAAAACGCCGACAGGTCTGTGGTGCAAAAATTCAGCAAGGTGGCAAACACCTTTTTAAAGTCATAGGCCGCATAATCTTCTCGAATGCTTTTGTCCAGGTTATGCAGGCGGTGCAGCATGTAGCGTTCCAGCTCTGGCATATCCGCCACATTACCCACCCGCCGCGCCTCATCATAATGCGCCAAATTGCCCAACATAAAGCGGATGGTATTTCTGATCTTGCGGTAAGCATCCGAAGCCGTCCTGATCGCTTCCTGGCCAAATTTCTGGTCATCCTGATAGTCGACACTGCCCACCCAAAGCCGCAAAATATCCGCGCCGCTCTGCTTGATGATCTTTAGAGGGTCAACCACATTATTTAACGATTTCGACATTTTACGCCCGTTTTTATCCAGCGTAAAACCGTGGGTTAACACCGCATCATAAGGCGCGCGCCCTCTTGTGCCGCAGCTTTCCAGCAATGAAGACTGAAACCAGCCGCGATGTTGGTCAGAGCCTTCCAGATAAAGATTGGCAGTGCGCTTGCCTGCTTCACGCTTCAGGCTTTCGCGCTGCTCAACCACAAAACTATGGGTACAGCCACTGTCAAACCAGACATCCAGAATATCAGTGACTTTCTCCCAATCATCAAGATTGTCAACAAGCCCCGCAAGCACACGTTCTTTAATATCGTCTTCAAACCACGCATCCGCGCCATCCTTGGCAAAAGCCTGATTGATATTATTCATCAGCTTGTCACTATTGGCAAAATTAGCAGACGGGATATATTTCGTTGTGCCTTTTTTGACAAACAGGGTCAGCGGCACGCCCCAGGCGCGTTGGCGCGACAATACCCAGTCAGGCCGCCCTTCCACCATCGCAGTAATGCGGTTGCGCCCCGTTTCAGGGATAAACTGGACTTCCTTTAGCTCATTCATTGCAATGTCGCGCAACGTGCCCTTGGTGTTGCCAACCTCTATCGTCTTATCGACAGCGACAAACCATTGCGGTGTATTGCGGAAAATCACGGGGGCTTTTGACCGCCACGAATGCGGATAGTCATGCTTGAGCTTGCCTTGCGCCAGTAATGCGCCCGCTTCGATCATTGCCTCAATCAGGACAGGGTTGGCATTGTCAAACTTGCCCTTCTGGTTAATCACCAGTTTAGGGTCATCGCCGCCAAATAACGGCACATCGGGCATATAATAGCCGTCTGCGCCCACCGTGAGCGGCACTTCTGTAATGCCATCAGCGGCAAACTGGCGTTGGTTGGCCATATAGACAATATAGTCATCTGCGCCGTGACCAGGCGCGATATGGACAAAGCCTGTGCCTGCATCATCCGTAACATAATTGGCTTCATAAAGACGGACAGGGAAATCATAGCCTTGCCCTACGAAAGGATGGCTACAGGTTTCAATATCAGATGGATCAACATCTCCAAGGCGTTTTAACTCTTCAATTTTAGCTGCTTTTTGCACGGACTCCGCCAAGGCATCAGCCAGCACCAATTTCTCACCAACCTTTGCAAAACCTTCCTCCTCCACAGAAGCCACTTCATACAGGCCATAATTAATGCGCTTAGAAAAAGCAATCGCCCTATTGGCTGGAATCGTCCAAGGAGTCGTTGTCCAGATCACGACAGACGCATCTGAATACATCATATTATCAAGATCTTGACCAGCCGTATTAATCTCATGGGTTAAATTTTTAATTCTTCCCGTTTGAATAGGAAACTTCACCCAAATCGTCGGGCTGGCTTTAACCTGATATTCCACCTCGGCCTCAGCCAATGCGGTGCGCTCGACCACTGACCACATCACAGGCTTAGACCCCTGATAGAGTGAGCCATTCATGGCAAACTTCATCAGCTCGTCAGCAATAATGCGTTCAGCCTCAAAGTTCATGGTGAGATAAGGATTGTCCCAGTCACCCTCAATGCCCAAACGCTGAAACTGCTGTTTCTGGACATCAATCCAGCCTTTGGCAAAATCGCGGCATTCCTGGCGGAACTCATTCACAGGCACTTCGTCTTTATCAAGCTTCTTCTTGCGGTATTTTTCTTCCACCTTCCATTCAATCGGGAGACCGTGGCAATCCCAACCAGGCACATAGTTGGCATCATAGCCGCTCATCTGTTTTGAGCGGATAATAATATCTTTCAGGATTTTATTGAGGGCATGACCAATATGGATATTGCCATTGGCATAGGGCGGGCCGTCATGCAGCACGAATTTTTCACGTCCCTTGCCATGCTCACGCAGCTGTTGGTACAGGTTCATTTCTGCCCAACGCTCAATATGGCCAGGCTCCTTGTTCGGCAGGCCAGCCCGCATCGGGAAATCAGTCTTGGGCAAAAACAGGGTCTCGCGCCAGTCACGACCAGTCTCTTCACCATTGTCCCTCGAACCATTTTTGCCGTCAGTTTTTGCCATCACTTTTATCCGCTAGCTGAATTGAGTAGATTGCCCAAAGTGTTAGCAATGAAACAGTTATTAATCCAGTGCTGTTTCAAAAAGCCCTGCACTATCCCACACCTTGCTGATCAAAGCAGGACGAAATGTCATAGGTAAATCCATTTAGGTAAATATTCGAATATACGAATATGACTTAACTGGCTATAGTCCAGTAACGAGGTCATTATTAAGCTATTTATTCTGGCCAGTGCATAGCAGCTATGCAAAAAGAGCTGGTGCAATTTGCATTCAAATATGCGAATATGCTAAAAACGAATTTGACAAACCATAACCATTATGAGGTTACCATGAAAAAAATTATTACTCTTGCTATCCTTTCGGCAGCCCTGGCCACCCCTGCACAGGCTGAGATTACAGGTTATTTTGAAGACAACACAAGGCCTTCTGTGACTCACCAAGAAGATGCCTCAACACCAAGCTTTATGTCTACCGTCCTGAACCACAAAACGGAACTGGAACTGAGCGAAAAGCAACAGGCAGCCCTCGCCCTGTACCAGGAAGACAATGCCAGGCATATGCGTTTCCTGATCCACAAGGCAGCTGTTCTTGAAAAAAGCTCCCGAAAACACGCCCTTAAAGGCACGGACAAAAATAAAATTATGGCCAAGATTGACCAGGCTACCAAGCTGCGCAAGGAAATTGCCAGCAACAAACTGGCGTGCCGCGACAATGTCCGCTCTGTGCTGACTGATTTCCAGTGGAAAAAACTGGTTACCCTCTATAAGATAGACCACATCAAGCATGTTTCTGTGGCCTATCCTAGTGAAGGCCTGGGCACAAACTAATACATATAGTAGTATACAGATAGTATACAGCAGAGCCTGGATTCGTTGAATCCAGGCTTTCTTACGTCCCCTCACCAGCCAAAATGAATACCACTCATAATTCATAATGCACTATGTAACTATCTACTATACCCCAACCTTGTTTAAGAAGATCGTTAACCCATTGATATATAACTTTGTCATCCTGAACTTGGTTCAGGATCCATAACCCCAGGATTTTGTTATGTTTTGAAGGTATTCACTCTTCCTCACATTAACTTCTGGGGTATGGCGCATATCTTAACCCGCAAATCGTAACGATTTGCTCACACTATAGCACTAGCGCATATCTGCAAACTGTTCCATATCAAACCACAGCGCATCCTTCTCCTTGGCCTGAAGACCCAGGAAGGGAGAAAGGCGGCGGATCAGGCTGGCGGTCATTGGGACAGCATTGACGCTAGCATATTTCTTGCCCCCGGTCTCAGCAATGCCCTTGGGGGCATCAATCATGACATACATGATATATTTGGGGTTTTGGGCTGGAAAAATAGAGATAAAGGAACTGATCACGTCTGGGCCATAGCCGCCACGCGTTGGCTTGTCAGCTGTTCCCGTCTTGCCGCCAACATCATAACCCTTTACATTTGTGCCCCGTCCTGTCCCCTTTATCACATTGAGCCGCATCAGCACCCGCATTTTTTCGCTGGTTCTGGCTGAAATCACCCGCCTGGAGGTTTTGTTGGGGTTATGGCGTTTGTTGACCTTCAGGAAAGTCGGCCTGACCTGGAAGCCGCCATTATACAAGGCGGCACTGGTGGCGACAAATTGCAACGGGGCAACAGAAATACCATGCCCAAAAGCAATGGTCATCATATTGACCCGTTTCCAGCGGCGTGGCAACAACGGGGTCGCCACATCACCGATTTCTGTCTGTAGCCGTGCCAACACCCCCAGTTTTTTCAGAAAAGACTTTTGCCTGGCAATACCAACACTGTCTGCAATGCGGGCACAGCCAATATTTGAGGAATGGGTAAATATTTCAGCCAGGTTCAGCCACCCCTTCGGGCCATGAAAATCCTTGATCCTGCTGGGGCCAACCTGGATTGGCCCAGTCACATCATAGGTCGACCTGAAACTTGCCTTGCCAACTTCCATCCCCAAGGCCATGGTGTAGGTCTTGAACACTGAACCAAGCTCAAACACCCCACGACTCATACGGTTAAAGCGTTTGCGCTGCAATACCTGTTTTGGCTTTAGTGGGTCAAAGTCCGGCACACTGCTCATCGCCAACACCTCACCGCTATGGATATCCATCACAATCGCTGCCGCGCCAATGGCATGATATTTCTTCTTGGCCTGGAGCAATTCCTGGCGCATCAAATATTGCATCCTGTTGTCAACAGACAGCGTGATAATACGGCGGCCATCACCCTCATCGCGGATATAGTGGCCATCGGTGCCGTCTCCCTCAATCGCAATCTGGCGGTCAATAAATTTCTCAATGCCAGACCCCCCCCTGTTATCCAGGTTGACACTGCCCAAGATATGCGGAGCTGTGATCCCTTGCGGATAGACGCGCTGCGGCTCATCCGTGAAACTCAGTCCCGGCAAACCAAGGGCATAGACCCTGGCCTGTTGGGCAGGTGTCAGCTTGCGCTTGATCCAGGCAAAACGTGCCTTGCTACGCAGACGTTTTTCCAGCCTTTTCATGTCAAGGCCAGGGAATAGCGGTGCCAGTTTCTCCAGCACCTCGTCTATATCAATAATTTTTTGCGGCTCTGCAAAAAGCGAGGCCGTCCTGATGTCTGTCGCCAGCAGGACACCATTGCGATCCACCATTTCAGGACGGTCAACAGCCACCTTGCCCTGTGTGGGCAAGCGGTATCCGGCATAGTCATTTGAGCTGACTCCCAGCAGGATCAGCCTTCCGCCAATCACCAGAAAAATCAGGCCAAACACCAGAAAAACCATCCAGTACCGCCAGGGTGCACTGTGAAGCCAGATACCCTTGTCAGCACCGACTGCCTTCAGGTTTTCACTGTCAACCGAAACAGATTTTTTCCTGGCCAGCTTGTTTTTCTTAGGCAGGCCGAAACCCGCCAGCTTCCCAAACCGTAGGCTAAGGTTAGTCATCATCCCCTATGCCTCCATGATATGTCCACTTTGGTTTTGGTACTTCTGGCCTGCTGCGCAATTTTTCCAAAGGTTCTTTAGGTGGGCTTTGTGCGTCCCCTGCCCTGTCCCTGCTATAGTGTGTTACACCCATCACCTGAGCTGCCGAAACCGCTCGTTGCTGTGGAACGGCCTTCCTGGCGATAAGGGGACGCACCAAGACTGTCGCAATGCCCATTTTTTGAGCTTCTGTCCTGGCTTCCAAAACCCGCGCCTTGTCACGGCTGCGCATTTTTTCAAGCACCTGCATCGCAGAACGCCTGGATTCCATATCCTCGCGCCCTGACAACAGGCTTGCCCCAGTCAGGTTGCGCCCTGCCTCGTTTGGGGTCAGTGTCAGAAATTTTCTGGCCAGCCGCTCTATCCGTTCTGGCCGTGAAAGATAGGCCTGTTCTGCCCGAAGCACCGTCAGGTCATTCCGGATAGAACGGTTTGTCTGGTTCAGAACATGGATTTCCAGTTCCAGGGCACGCGCCCTGAACTTGGCCTGATAGGTCACCACTGCAACAATAACTGTTGCAATAACCATCACAATGTTCAGCATTCCGTTCATCAACTGAAAACCTGTTTTTTGGGCAATCCCTGTTTTTGCGGCTTTGCCCATCATCCATAAAATGATCTTCATCCATGACGAAGTAAGGCAGTCCGCAACTGATTCGTCCCTATAATATACCTGATTTATGAAAACTATAAAAACCCCACTAAAATATATCTGTCTCTTGGTGTTGTCAGGATTTTCTGAAAGGATTGGCCTAAAAACTTTATTTGCTTGATATGCGCCGCCCCTTTGGTATTAATGAGAGTTATTTATACATTAGACCTCTTGCATAACCGATTATTTTGTGACAAGGCGGCATTGTTTTGTTAACGAAAAGCGCAGTGTACTTGGGTACATGAGCATTTGAGGAGACAAAATAATGTTGATTTGGTGCATAGGAAGAAGGTTATGCAAGAGGTCTATTTGCCCTATGGTATTATTTGGTCACGCATTGGGGGCTGACTTTCATGAAAACAATATTTACAGCCATAATATATCTCCTTTGTGCATCTGTTCTGGCCAGTGCCAATGACACCGCTGACAAGGTATCACAAAGCAGGGGAGAATGCTTGCGGCAACTGGCAACGCTAGGCAAGCTGATTGCAAGTCATGCCCCCTCTGAACGCCAGGTTTACCAGCTCAGAAAAGGAGCTGGCAAGGTGTCTGTCCTGTGCCAGCAAAAGAGGTTTGCATCAGCCCATGACCTACTGGAAAAAATGAAGGCATCTGTCATGCTGACTAACAAGCCGACAATGATGCCTCCCCATGACCAGAAGGTTGGCGGGATTGATAAATGCCTTCAGGAACTGGCATCCCACCGCAATGAAATGCAGGACAGCAGTTTGTCAGCGCAGGATCGCCAGACCCTCAAGAATATTGGCCTTAACATGCAAAACAATTGCCGCCTGAAGCAATTTGGCAAGGCTCTGAAAGACCATAAAAGGCTGCTACATGTCCTGAAACAAGTGCAGGAAAAAAAGGTGGCACAGCTTGCCAATTTCAAGTCCATAATTGGCTGTCGCAACAAGATCAGAAATTTGAACAAACGCCTGAACAAGAAGAAACTGTCTGGGCGCATGAGGGTGTGGATCAGGAAAAGCACCAAGGAAATTTTTGGCCTGTGCAAACAAAAGAAGTTTGCCAAGGCAGAGCGTCAGTACCAAAGCGTTCTGGGTGACTATGCAACATTTCTGAATGATGAAATAGATCCCGAACTGAAACGGCAGGCCGAACACTACAACACTAAAAATTGCCGCCAGGCCTATACTTACCTCTTCAAGGCCATCAACCAGTCAGGACTGACCGCCAAGCCGCTTGAAATGTTAAGGAAAAAGCGCAAAACCCTTGCCGCCTACTGTTTTGAAAGGGATTATGGCAATGCCAAAAAACTGTTCACAGAAATTATCACAGCTTTGGACAACAAGCGGTAACGACCTAACCCCGATGAAAATCCAGGCCAATATCCAGGGTCGCGGAAGAATGGGTCAGCGCCCCGACTGAAATCAGGTCAACGCCTGTTGCAGCAATCGCCGCCACACTGCCCAGATTCACGCCGCCTGAGGCTTCCGCCAAGACCCGTCCATCAATCATAGCCACAGCCTTCTTCAATATTTCAGGGGGCATGTTATCCAGCAGCACAGTATCAATCCCGTAAGCCAGCACCTGTTCCAGCTGCTCCAGTGTATCCACCTCAACCTCAATCTTGCGCATATGTCCCGCATTGGCAACCACCGTTTTCAGCGCAGCATCAATGCCGCCCGCTATCGCAATATGGTTATCTTTCACCAGCACCGCATCCCCCAGGCCAAAGCGGTGATTGACCCCGCCCCCTGCCTTGACCGCGAATTTTTCTGCCATCCGCAGTCCTGGCGTGGTCTTGCGGGTGTCAGCAATCTTTGCCCTTGTCCCTGCCACAGCCTTGACAAACAGGGCTGTCTTGCTGGCTATCCCGCTCATATGCCCCAAAAAATTGAGAGCGACGCGTTCAGCTGTCAGCAAATTCCTGGCATTACCTGACACCCTGGCAATAATGTCCCCTGCCCCTAGCGCGTCACCATCCTGTTTCAGCTGTTCAAACTCGAGGCTGCTGTCAATCACGTCAAAGGCGGCGCGGGCATATTGCATCCCTGCCAGCACCCCGTTTTCACGGCTGTTTATGACAACACTGGCCTCCATGTCAGCTGGTATGGTCAACTGGGAAGTAATGTCCCCGACCATGCCCAAATCTTCGCCCAGGGCATTGCTGACGCTTTGCCTGACTTCATATTCAGGCAACAGGGCTAAATTATTTTGTTTGCTCATTGGCTCGCTACCAGTCTGAGGGGCGTTTCAGGAATGGCATCGCCCTTATCTCTTCCATTATTTTTCAGGATTTTATCAAGCAGGCGTTTCATCTGTTTCAATGTCAGATAGGTATGCCTGGTCATACTCTCCCCTGTCTTTGGAAAGTCTGAGCGAAAATGACCGCCCCTGCTTTCCTCACGTTGCCAGGCTCCGGCCAAAATAAACTGCCCTGCGCAAACCATATTGGTAACCGTCATGTCAGTGCTGTGACGTTCACCAATATCTGCCAATTGGATCAAGGCTTTTGCCAGATCTTCCCCATTACGTATCAGGCCTGCTGCACTATACATCAACGTCCTGATTTTCAATATAGTGTCCCGTTTTTCCTGTGCCCCAAGCCTCTTGTCATCATTCAAGTTGTCATTCTCTCCCATCCTGACAAACAAGTTACGTGGCAAAGCTGCACTGGTAAGATATTGATCTGGATACTGTCTCCTGATGTCATCAGCCACCCTGCCAGCAAAAACCATCGCCTCCAGCAGGGAATTGGAGGCCAACCTGTTTGCGCCATGAAGTCCTGTAGAAGCCGCCTCGCCGCAAGCCCACAGGCCGTTCAGGGTTGTCCGCCCCAGTGCATCGGTAAAGACCCCGCCCATATGGTAATGCACCGCCGGCGCAACAGGGATCAGGTCATGGGCAGGGTCAAGTCCCATATCCTGGCAATGTTGAAAGACAGACGGAAAATGCTTCGCAAAGTCAGGAATCGTGGTGCGACAATCCAGAAAAGCACCATGTCCTTCTTGGATCTCCCTAAACACTGCGCGGGCCACAATGTCACGCGGTGCCAATTCAGCGTCCTGATGTATCTCTAACATAAAGCGCGTAGCTGTATTATTCACCAAATGCGCACCCTCACCGCGCAAGGCCTCGGTTGCCAGCGGCACAGGGTCTTTACCTGCATCAATCGCGGTAGGGTGAAACTGGACAAATTCGGCATCTGCAATCACTGCCCCGGCCCGGGCCGCCATCGCCAGAGCCTCGCCATTTGCGCCAAGCGGATTGGTGGTCTTGGAAAACAGCCCGCCAATGCCGCCTGTTGCCAGCACCACAGCCTTTGTCTTGAGCAAGACCTTTGCAGGCGCATCCCCATCATGGTTTTCCTCATCATTGGGCCACAGGTAAACCCCTGTCACCTGCTGGCCACTTGTCCTGAATTTTCGGGCAATGGCATTGTCAACGATCCTGATGGAAGGGGTCTGGCGCACCTTGTCAATAAGGGCTGCCATAATGGCCTTGCCGGCACTGTCACCCATCACATGGACAATACGTTTTTTGGAATGGGCCGCCTCGCGGGTCAGCTTCAGGGCATTGTTACTGTCATGATCAAACGGGACACCATATTCCAACAGGGTCTCAATATGCTGACGCGCTCCCCTGGCTGTCAGGCAGGCAATCTTTTCATCGACCAGCCTGCCACCTGCCTTTTTGGTATCTTCAACATGACAGGCAGGGCTGTCATCCTCCCCCATAGCCGCAGCAATCCCACCCTGGGCAAGCAGGCTGGCTGTGCCTTCTCCAAGAGGACTACTCATAACGACAGTGACAGGAAGCGGCGCAAGTTTCAGGGCAGTGTAAAGCCCTGCCAGGCCGCCGCCAATAATGACCAGGTCAGAGCGAAATGTTTTCATTTTGCCCGTTTTGGGGGCGCGCTGAACCTGAACCATAACAACACCTTCCGCTTTGCACTACACATTTGGATAGAGCATTAGCCTAATTCATAGATGAAATAAATGGGATAAAATATCCACGGGAAAAATAAGCAGTTATCTGCGCTAACCCCGAACTACACCTGCGAATGAATTATCCTGAACAGTTTTCATCCCTGTTTTCGGGCAAGATCAGGGCACAAAACATCAAAATAAACAGAATACCCTGGGTTATGCATATGTATAGGAGCTGAAACCACGCGAAACGAAAACCCACATTGTAAATCCTCTGCCCCCTTACCAAAACTCGAAAACCTAAAAGGATTTCTCTCGGTTGCCTCTTCCAATTGGAGTGAAAGGATATCAGCTGCGACTTGTTTTGGTATCTCTTGACCAGTGAGTTTTTGTGTTAACCTCTTGGCTCTTTTATAAAAATATTTATGGAAGCCAGGATCTGTAAAATCTTTACCTGGGCTTCCATAAACCATGTTACTAAAACCAATACGGGTTACATGGTCAGCAGTCCCTGTCATGCTATAGCCCAAAGACCCAGAACGTGTTAAACAACGCCACTGACCAATATGTTTACGGTAAGCATAATCCTTTTCCCTTTTATCACGCTTACCCTCCAATAATTTGATAACTTGGTTTGGTTTCCAACCTTGGCTCGAAAAGTCTAGAATCTTTCTAAAAAATCTTTCATAAAGTCCCATACCATTCCATTCCTCCATATCAATATCTCCCGGCCCATATCACTCAGCAACACCTGGCCACTGAGGATTTGGCAGAGATGAATGAACACTAGATTTTCACATCAATCATGCGCTGCACAGAGCGCAAGGCCTTGGCAGAAATGGCAGGATCAACGAAAACCTCTTCCTTCATGAACAGCAAGCTGTCCAGGATTTTGGGCAAAGTGATCATCTTCATATAGGGACACAGGTTACAGGGGCGGATAAACTCAACATTTGGGTTTTCGACCGCTACATTGTCACTCATGGAGCATTCTGTCACCAGCATCACCTTTTCAGGCTGATTGTCCTTCACCCAATCAATCATGCCGCCTGTAGAGCCTGTAAAATCGGCCTCTTCCAGCACTTCGGCAGGGCATTCCGGATGGGCAATCACCTTCATATCCGGCTCGGCGTTACGGAAAGAGCGGATAATCGGCGCAGTAAACTGCTCATGCACCTCACAGCGGCCCTCAAACGGAATGACCTCAACATCAGTCTGGTTGTTGACATTTTCAGCCAGATATTTGTCAGGCACCAGCAACACACGCGGCGCGTTCATGGATTCCACAATCTGGACGGCGTTGGCAGAGGTACAGCAAATATCAACTTCCGCCTTCACTGCGGCAGAGGTATTGACATAGCTGACAATTGGCACACCAGGATATTGCTTGCGCAAGTCACGCACATCCTGAGCGGTAATGGCTTCGGCCAAAGAACAGCCCGCCTTACTGTCAGGAATAAGTACAGTTTTTTCAGGACTGAGGATTTTAGAGGTCTCAGCCATAAAATGCACACCGCACTGGACAATCACCTTGGCATCAGACCTGGCTGCTTCCTTGGCCAGTGCCAGACTGTCGCCCGCAAAGTCAGATACACCGTGAAAGATTTCAGGGGTCATATAGTTATGCGCCAGAATGACTGCATTACGCTGTTTTTTCAGCTCATTAATCGCCTTTATATAAGGCGCATGAACCGCCCATTCCTGCTCAGAGAACAGGGATTTCAGCTTGTTATAGAGCGGGCGCATTTCCCGAGCGATGGCAGGCGTATAGTCCAGCTCAATCTCTGGAGCGTAATTTTTCACTTTCTGCCTGAAGGCAGCACTTGCCCTCTCTGCCCTTGACAGTTCACAGCTAGGCAAATCAACAGTTGCAGTATTATCCATAACCAAAACCATAATCTTTCTCCTTACGCCCAGGGCTTCAGAGGTTTTGCGCAACCGCAAAACATGTTTCCCTGTTTTGAGCCCCCCTCATGGAACGAACTAGTTATACTCTATATGAGTATAAGAGAGACCTTAAAAAAGACCGATTTTCAAACCGGCCTAGAATTTACATTCACTTATCACTTATCACTATATCCAAACATTTGGACAACTTTAGGACGACCAAAGTGATCCTTGTCATATCCTAACAAAACCAACACTGCCCTGTCAGCCCAATCCTTTCTTAAAAGACCTGATAACAACACATATTCATGGTTTTGCTCATTATGAGTATAAGCATAGTATGGCATTTTTATCCCCATTTCAAGTTTTTTGTTTAAATGGGGGTTAATCAGGGTGAATCAATTCATGTTTTTTCGTAACTCCCCAGCTTGTTTTCAAACCTTGCAGGGCATTGATCAAGTGTTTCATCAGATTTCCTCATTATGTCGTGAAACAAATCAGAAAATCTTAACGCTTTTTCAATGTCTTATGCAAATTAGTCGTGTACTATGATTTTTAGGTGGCAAAGTTTGACATGAACGTGGGGAACGGGAAACATCCTCATTCCCGCAAAGAAAGCCCAAGGACAAACCCTTACCCTGGGGACACCGCAAAATTCCTGTTCCCCTGCCCTGACCGTAAAGCTGGCCAGGGGCAGGCCATTCATACCTGACATATTGGTAGCGTTACGTGTGCCGTCAGAAATACTGAAGGACAACAGCTTATAATATTTACAGTCCCAGGCAAACTTCTGGTCACCAACTCATGACTGCCCTATAATGTTTTTTTATTTGCATCACTGGAGACCCAATAATGCACCGTGCCTTCCTGACTGTCCTGTTGTTGCTGAGTGTCCCTGCCCACAGTGCCAGTTTCGTGCAGCAAGACTACCCTGTCTATGGTTTCAGCGCACAGCAACTGATCAGGCAAATGGGGCAGAACGGCCCGTTTTCACAGGCCATTGGCAGAAATGTCTGGGCTGTAACCAAGGCCCGTTACCACTATAATGCCAGACTGATGAGTGCCGCAGACGGATTATGCCATATCCGCTCCCTGCGTGTGACCGTCAGCATCATCATGACCCTGCCGCGCTGGATCAACAAGAACCAGGGTAGAAATTGCCTGCAAAAAAGATGGAAAACCATGAGGGACGCACTGGTCAGGCATGAGACCAATCACAAGAACCGCTATATTACCATGCAGACTGACATTGAGAAAGCACTGGAACGGGTCAGGCCGCACTTTAGCTGCCCCCAGATGCATGTCCAGCTCGACGCTGCCATGGAAGCCGCAGCCCGGCGCACCCATCACTGGCAGGCCGACTATGACAGGCGCACCTTTTCAGGACAGAGTGAAGGGGTGCGGCTTGACCCGTGCTGAATAATGGGTACAGCAACAGAAACCGCGATGCACTTTTCCTGAAGTGCTTTTATCAGTGCATATGATCAATAGTTTGGACAGTTTCATGCTGCTATAGTCCCGTAGTTACACAGCTTCTTGAATTCAGGTTGTGATTTAATGGAGTTCAACTCAAAACCTAACATGGAAGAAAAGGTTTTGAGCAGGTGTTCGTTGGATTTTCGT
>JAJRRF010000269.1 GCA_024279735.1 Alphaproteobacteria bacterium | reverse complement strand
GAATATATTCTTTTAGGCTTCCTTGCAGGGCATTGATCAAGTGTTTCATAAGGTTTCCTCATTATGTCGTGAAACAAATCAGAAAATCTTAACGCTTTTTCAATGTCTTATGCAAATTAGTCGTGTACTATGATTCTGTATATCAACTTTTTTAGCGGAGGCAGATAGATGCAAGAAATCAGAGAAGGTAATGTCGGTTACGGAATCCGTAAATTTTTACAGCTCGTCCTGGTATCGCTGGTGGTCGGTGGGTTTCTGACCCTGACTGGGCTTGCGCCGCTGGACCTGGCACTGGGACTGAAAGAATTTGCCTTGTCCGCTGCTGACTTTGCTGTTTCTGCCCTGGGCGCAGCGGGAAGCTATATTGTTGCAGGGGCTGTGTTTGTTGTCCCGCTTTGGCTGGTGATCAAGGCTTTTGGCTTGGTGAGAAAATAACGTTTCATGACGGGGTTTCCTTTAGCCGCCACATATAGGTCAGCAATATTGCACACAAACCAACAAGCATGATTTGCAGGGCTGGTTTTTGGTACAGCACAGCAATTGAAATGGCAAAGGTAACAACGGTGATGGCTATGGCGCGGCGTTTGGATTTCTTGGAAATACTCTTGCTGTCTTCCCAGCGTTGCAGGTCTTTGCCGATATAACGGTTGTCCAACAACATCTTGTGAAAGCGCGGCGAGCTTCTGGCAAACAGTCCCAGGGCCAGGATCATGAACGGTGTTGTCGGCAGTAGAGGCAGCACAATACCAATAATGCCAAGCAGGACGCAAATCCAGCCCAAAGTGATGAACAAATATTTTTGGAAATTTTTCTTCATGGGAAGAGCCAGAATGCTGTTTGAAGCATATATCCCAGTTTTGACAATAAGTAGATTCTGAGTGTCTGCTGTCTTGGGAAATGGTGCCCGGAGGCGGATTCGAACCACCGACACACGGATTTTCAGTCCGTTGCTCTACCAACTGAGCTATCCGGGCACATCTCTGAACCAGTTTGGGGAACTGGTTACAGAACTCATGCTTATAACTTCACAGGGCAAAAGGTCAAGCCCTTTTCTAACCTTTTGTCTCCCTCTCCCAAATTTTATATACTTAGGCCAGTTCTGATGCCCGTATCACTTGGAGAGCTATGACACAAATTTAGGAAAAACTTCCTTCATCATGCGTTCACGGTAATCAGAAAGATTGGCTTTTGAACGGATATAATCACAAAGCGGGGTCTCAAATTCGGCAACCATGCCATTGGCGATATAGGGCAGGGCAACACAGTCGATTTCGCGCGCCCGATCACCGCCAAAGTAGCCGTCATCCCCAAGAAGAACAGACAGGTGGTCAATGGCTTCGCGTCCCATGTCCTGGTGTTCAGCGCGGCTGAATTTTCCCATGCCATGATCGTCAAGCCGTTTTATAGCCCCTTTTTGTGCCATCTTAAAGACCATGTTGCGCATCAGCTTTGGAATAGCCCCGAAAAAGCTTTCCTTCAGGATTTTCATATTTTCCGGTACAGTCCAGCGTTCTGCCAGCATGATAAAATAAAGGTGGTCTTCCAGCATATGTCTGGTGGCTTCATGCCGCGCCCAGTCCAGTTTGTCTAGGCCTTCGCCGAGCGGGTCACCAAAGGTCTGTTTGAGATATTTCAGGATCAGGTAGCTGTCAGGAATGTCGACACCGTCATGTGTGATATAGGGAGCCTGGCCGCGCGGTGTTTCCCTGAGGTCGCCTACAATATGGATTGTCTGGTGTTCCACCTGTGCCAGGCGCAGATAGGTCTCGACCTTCATACAGGGCGGGCTGGCATTGGGAATGTTAAAGTGGGGTGTAAACTGGTGCAGGTAAATCATGGCAGAGCCTTTTGTTTGGTGGTTGGTGACAGCATTGTTATTGCCTTTTCTGGGCAACAGTTATACTGTTTGCGGTTTTTTGCCGTTTTGTGCTAGTGCATAGTGCGAGCAAATCGAATCGATTTGCGGGTTAAGATATGCGCCATATAAGAGCTAGGGCAAGGTCGCCCGACCGCAATTGCTTGCAATTTGCTCTAGTCTTTTATAAAGTTGGTGTAAATACTAAATTAACTGGTCTCAACAGACGCTATAAATCTATATACAGGATGGAACCAAATGAAAAAATTAATATTTCTTGTGCTTTTGCTGGCTGTTGCCTGGGTTGCCTGGCCACTCTATTCCATGTACCAGATTTATGGCGGTCTCCAGAGTGCGGATGCCTCTGTCCTGAACAACAAGATAGATTTTGTAACCTTGCGTAAAAATATGAGGCCGACCATCAGCCATGAGGTTGATGGGGTTATCGCCAAGAATGCTGGTGGGGCAGGTAAACTGTTCGGGGGGCAAATTGGCAAGTTGAAAGGCAAGATAGTAGACGGTGCCCTGACCAAGGTGGTGACAGCACAGGGGCTGGCCAAGGTGTTTAAGGCTGGAGGTGATGTGACAGGCCCTATCAAGGAAATGGTGATGGGACAGTTTGGCAAGCTGGGTGGCCTCTCTGCCCTGGCTGGCGGCGGTTCCTCATCTGGCGGCGGCGGGCTTGGCAGTTTACTTGGCGGACTGGGCGGCGGTGAACAAGCAGGCCTGGGCGGAATGCTTGGTGGTCTTGCGGCCAAAAAGGGCGGCAGTGCCCTGGGCGGACTGCTTGGCGGCGGAAGTAAAAAGACGGAGGCCAAAACTGATGACGCAGCCCCTGCGAAACCTGCAAAATATGGTATTGGCAACCTGAAACGGTTTGCCTTTACGGGTCTGACCAGCATGGAAGTTGGCGTGGCCAAGGATGCCTCTGTTGACGGGGCTGATGTTACGGCTGTGATGGCGTTCAAGGATTTTGACTGGAAGCTGGTCAATATCATTCCGCGCCAGAAAAAATAGTCTGGCGGCCTGTCGGCTGTGGGCGGGAAAAGTTTTCCGTTTGGAAGGCTGTCCATCTCGGCAGGCAAGGCAAGGCTTGTTGTGGATTTTTGTCGTGAGACACGCAAGCCATTTGCCTAATGCCGTGATTTGGTCTACTATTGCCCAAATCGTCCTGGATGTTTTTGGTTCAAGGTCTGCCAGCCAAGCCATTTTGGCTTGGGCTGTCACTATTGCACCCGTAGCTCAGCTGGATAGAGCGCTGCCCTCCGAAGGCAGAGGTCTCGCGTTCGAATCGCGACGGGTGCACCACACACCAGTGTGTTTTTCTTTAACATAATGTAATGAGTTGTTTTGAGATGACAGGCATGGAAAGACATGGGAAGGTCCGGAAGATTTTTGGCCGTCGGCAGGGGCATAAGCTCTCGCCGCGTCAGCAGGGACTGATGGACGCTTTGTTGCCGAAGGTTGCGATTGATGTTGATTTGGAAAACTATAGTCAGCTGGATTTAGCGCAGGCTTTTGGCGGGCAGCAGTGGGCGCAATGTTGGCTGGAGATCGGTTTCGGCGGCGCAGAACATCTTGCCCACCAGGCCAGAAACCATCCCGATGTCTCAATGATAGGCTGCGAGCCATTTATAAATGGTATTGCCAAGCTGCTGACCTTTATTGAGGAAGACAGCCTGGAGAATGTGCGGTTTTTTGATGATGGCCGGGATCTGGTCAAGGTGATGCCAGATGCCAGTGTGGACCGGATTTTTCTGCTCTACCCCGATCCCTGGCCAAAGAAGCGGCATAATAAACGCCGTTTTGTCAGCGATGAAACCCTGAGAGAATTTGCCCGTATTCTGAAGCCTGGCGGCCTGTTCCACTTTGCCAGTGATATTCCTGACTATGTGTCCTGGACATTAATGCACATTGCGGGACATGATGATTTTGAGTGGTTGGCAGACAAGGCAGAAGACTGGCGCAACCCTCCACAGGACTGGGTACAGACCCGCTATGAGGCCAAGGCATACCGGGAAGGGCGTGTCCCATGTTATCTGAATTTTAAGAAAAAATCATGATTACTGGATGAAATTTGCTCTGGCTGGCGTAATGATCTTGTAAAGCTTGCTGTAAACACGTATGGTGTAGAAAAATTACTAAAAAGTCTGTCGGATTTTTAGAGTGGCTCACATCTGTGGGGCTGCTCTTTTTTTGTACCGTTTTGCTGCTTCCTATATCTTTTTTGCAGGGATAAAATGGGGGTATGTCTGGTGCAGGCTTTGGTTGCCAGGCTGTAATAAGGGAATATGTCTTTGACAGAGATGGATATGCAATACCGTTTTATACGCGAATCTGGTGTTGCCTCTGATGTGGCTACATTGATTGAGCCTGTTATTGAGGATCTCGGTTTTCGTATTGTGCGGATTCAGGTCGGCGGCGGGGACAATACCACGCTTCAGATCATGGCTGAACGGCCAGACGGGGCCTTGTCAATTGCGGACTGTTCTGAGATTGCCAGGGGACTGTCGCCGGTGATGGATGTTCATGATCCGGTATCGGGAAAATATTTTTTGGAAATTTCTTCGCCAGGGATCGACAGGCCGTTGGCCAGGGGGCAGGATTTTGTTGACTGGACTGGCTATGAGGCTAAAATCAAGGTCAGGGAAATGATTGGCGGGCAGAAGCGGTTTCGTGGTATTCTGGCCGGGGTTGAGAATGATGAGATTTTGCTGAAGGTTCGGCTTGATGGTCAACATGAAGATATCGTGTTGGGCTTTCATTTTAATATGATTGAGCAGGCCAAGCTGGTGCTCAATGATGACTTGTTAAAGGTTTCAAAGAAAAAAAAGTAAGAGGTTTTTCCTGGTTCAGTATTGTCATGTGTTCAGGGTGGTCATTTTGTTTTTAGCTGGAGGATGGATTTAATGTCACAATTAGGTGTAAGTGCTAACAGGCTTGAGCTTTTGCAGATTGCGGAATCTGTTGCCCGTGAAAAATCTATTGATAAGGCTGTTGTGATTGGTGCAATGGAGGAGGCTATCCAGCGGGCTGCCAAGGCGCGTTATGGTGCGGATAACGATATCCGTGCTGCAATCGACCCTGAAACTGGTGAAATACACCTGCAACGCTATCTTGAGGTTGTTGAGGAGGTGGATGATGAAAATAGTTCAGTCCAGATCCTCTTGTCCGAAGCGAAGGCGCATGACAATTCCCTGGAAATTGGGGAATTTTATAAGGAGGCTCTGCCGCCCCTGGAATATGGCAGGGTTTCTGCCCAGAATGCCAAGCAGGTGATTTTGCAGAAAGTGCGTGAGGCTGAACGGGACAACCAGTATGGCGAATATATTGACCGCGTTGGCGAGATTATCAATGTATTGGTGAAGCGTGTTGAGCATGGGCATGTCATTGTTGATCTTGGTAATAAGAGTGAAGGTATTATCCGCAGAAATGAGACACTGCCGCGTGAAAGTTTCCGGTTTGGGGACAGGACCAGGGCGTTGATACATGAGGTGCGCCGTGAAAACCGTGGCCCGCAGATATTCCTGTCCCGAAGCCGTCCTGAATTTATGTCCAAGCTGTTTTTTGCTGAGGTGCCAGAACTGTATGACGGTATTGTTGAGCTGAAGTCTGTGGCCCGTGATCCGGGTTCTCGGGCCAAGATTGCTGTCAGTAGCAATGACAGTTCGATTGATCCTGTGGGTGCGTGTGTGGGCTTGCGCGGCGCGCGTGTCCAGGCCGTTGTTAATGAGCTGTCTGGGGAAAAGATTGATGTCATCCTGTGGTCTGAGGACGCGGCGGCCTTTATCGTCAACGCACTTGCTCCGGCTGAAGTTCAGAAGGTGGTCTTTGATGAGGATGCAGTACGTATTGAGGTTGTGGTTCCTAATGAACAGCTGAGCCTGGCAATTGGCCGCCGTGGTCAGAATGTGCGTCTGGCCACCCAGCTGACAGGCTGGAATATTGATATTATGACTGAAACAGAAGAGGCTGAACGTCGCCAGGCTGAATTTGTTGAGCGGTCTGCCCTGTTTATCGAGGCTCTGAATATTGATGAAGTGATTGCCCAGATCCTGGTTTCAGATGGCTTTAGTACTGTAGAGGAGGTGGCATATGTTCCTGTCGAGGAAATAGCAGCCATTGAAGGGTTTGAGGAAGATACGGCGGCAGAGCTACAGGGGCGTGCCCAGGAATATCTTGCCAATATTGAGGCAAAACTTGAGGAACGCCGCAAGGAACTTGGGGTTGAGGATGACCTTGCCAATATTGATGGCCTGACACCTGCCATGCTGGTCAGGCTTGGTGAAAATGATGTGAAGGTTATGGAAGATATGGCAGGCTGTGTCCCTGATGATCTTCTGGGCTGGAATGAACGTAAGGAAGGGAAACGGGTGCATTATGACGGTTTCCTGGAAGGGTGTGACCTGACCCGTGAGGATGCTGACACCCTGATTTTGATTGCCCGGCTACAGGTTGGCTGGATTACGGAAGAGGATATTTTGGCAATGCAGGAGGCTGAAGCTGCTGCGGAGGCAGAGGCAGAGGCTGAAGAAGTTGTCGGGGGAGTGGATATGGAGGTAGAAGTTTCTGAGGGCATGGAGGCAGAAGACGGGCTGGAAGCTGCTTCTGATGAAGTGGCTACAGAAGAGGCTGAGGAAGACAAGGCATAGGCTGGTGCTGGATATTTGGGCTGATGGTATTTTTTTTCTATTTTTTTAAAGTAAAGCGTGGCAAAAAGTGGTAAAAGAAAATACACGGCAATGTATTGTTACGCGCGAACGTCTTTTTAAGGATGATTTGCTGCGTTTTGTTCTTGATCCTGAGGCAAGTGTTACGCCAGATTTGCGGCGTAAACTGCCAGGAAGAGGCGTTTGGGTCAAGTCTTCAAGACGGTTTGTTGAGGAGGCAGTTTCTCGAAAGGCTTTTGCAAGAGGCTTTAGGATGCCAGTTTCAGTAAGGCAAGATTTGCCCGATCTAATACAGGAATTATTGCATAAAGATTGTTTAAGTGCATTAAGTCTGGCATATCGGGCAGGAGATGTGATAATAGGGTCAGCGAAACTCCTGGAGTCTATTGGCAAGAAGCCAGTGGTTTTTATTCTGCATTCCTCAGAAGCAGCTGAAGATGGGTGCAGAAGGTTGGATAAGAAATTTTTTGCTGTAAATAATTTTGGAGAAGAGACTTCCAATAATTTTTCTTTGTTTAGCTGTGAGCAGCTAAGTTCAGCTTTGGGGCAGCCCAAGGTTGTGCACATTGGACTGAAAACAGGTAGTGCAGCAAGTCGTTTTGTGCGGCTCGTAAGTGTATTGAAGCACTACCAAAATGACAATATTTGATTTATAAAGCTGTGCATTCTTTCTTGAATGCCAAAGGTATGGAACAACGCATGGGTGATTCACCACAAGAAAATGGTAAGGCTGGTAGCGATTCGGGCAAGGGGAAACTGAGCCTGAAACGGTCGGTAGATGCTGGCCGTGTCAAGCAGAGTTTTGGTGGTGGCAGATCCAAATCAGTCTTGGTCGAGACGAAAAAAAAGAAATTTGTTCTGCCAGGACGGGCAAGCCTCAGTAGTAAGTTGCGCATTGGTGACAAGAAGGGTGTGGCAGCCAAGGAAGAGGTTGTGCCTGAGAAGGCTGACACTGCCAAGCCAGCTCCAGTCACGAAAGCAGAGCCTGCGAAGCCAGCGAGAGGCAAGGTTGAAACAAAAGGCAGGGCTGCGCCGCAAGGTAGGGCAGCACCGCGTCGTAAAGGCAAGGGCGGTGTTTCCCGTGCTGCCAAGGGTAAGGATAATCTGTCTAATTCCGAAATGGATGCAAGGCTGAAGGCTCTTGCCCTGGCCAAGGGACGCGCTGAAGTTCAGGCAGAAAGCGAAGCCTTGCGTAAGGCTGACGAGAGCCGGAGGGCTGAGGCTGAAGCGCAAAAACGTGCTGCTGACCTGACTGAGACTGAGAAGGCCGTTGAAGATGGGATTGCCAGGGAAGTGGCTGCTGAGAGGCTTGCTGTAGAGGAAAAGGCAAAGCAGGAAGCTGACAAGCTGCGGGCACAGAAAAAGAAAAAGCTTGCGGCCAAAAGTGAGAAAAAACCTGAGGCTGCCCCCGCTCCCTTGCCGGATGATATTGAGGCGACCCAAAAGGACAAAACAATCCGTTTCCGTCCTGTTGACAAGAAAAAGGCGGAGGCTAAGCCAGCTCCGAAGAAAAATGTTCAGCGTCAGCCCCGTTTGAAGAACAAGCTGACCATTAATAATTTTGATAACAGGGGGCGGGAACGCTCTTTAGCATCAATGCGCCGTCACCAGCAAAAACAGTTACACAGGCAAAAGATGGCACAGGCTGGCGGTAAAAGGGCGACCAAGGAAAAGGTCAACCGTGAAGTTGTGATTCCTGATTTGATTACAATCCAGGAGCTGTCTAACCGTATGACAGAACGGGCTGTGGATGTTGTCAAATTTTTGATGAAGCAGGGAGAAATGTTGCAGCCTTCAGATAATATTGATACAGAACTTGCTGAATTGGTTGTGGAAGAGTTTGGCCATGTTGTCAGGCGTGTTTCTGAGGCTGATATTGAGATCGACTTCTGGGGTGACGATGATGTGGAGGAAGACCTTGTTGTCCGTCCGCCTGTTGTAACAATCATGGGGCATGTTGACCATGGTAAGACATCTTTGCTTGATGCCATTCGCCAGTCCAAGGTGACTGAGGGCGAATCTGGCGGTATTACCCAGCATATCGGGGCTTACCAAGTCGAGACTGAAAATCACCAAAAGATATCCTTTGTTGATACCCCTGGCCATGCTGCCTTTACTGAGATGCGCTCCCGTGGTGCGCAGGTAACTGATATTGTTGTGCTTGTGGTTGCTGCTGATGACGGAATTATGCCGCAGACCATTGAGGCGATCCATCATGCCAAAGCTGCTGAAGTGCCAATCATTGTTGCAATAAATAAGATTGACCTGCCAGCTGCCAACCCTGACAAGATACGGGCTGACCTGTTGCAACACGAGCTTGTTGTTGAGGCGATGGGCGGAGATGTCCAGGATGTCGAGGTGTCGGCCAAGACAGGGGAAAACCTTGAAGGCTTGCTTGAGGCTATTGTGTTGCAGTCTGAAGTTCTGGAACTGCGAGCCAATGCAGCGCGTAGTGCTGAGGGCTTTGTGATTGAGGCCCAGCTTGAGCGCGGACGCGGTACTGTCACGACAGTGTTGGTGCAGCGCGGAACACTTAATATTGGTAATGTTATTGTTGCTGGCAAGGCCTGGGGACGTGTGCGGGCCTTGGTAAATGATGCTGGTCGTAATATAAAGGATGCTGGTCCTGCGATGCCTGTCGAGGTGTTGGGAATGGACAAGCCGCCTTTTGCTGGAGACCAGTTTGCTGTTGTTGAAAGCGAATCCAAGGCACGGGAAATTACGGAATATCGTGAGCGGAAAGAGCGGTCAACAGAAATTGAGGCTGGCAAGATGACATCTCTTGAACAGATGATGTCACAGCTTGAGGCTGCCGAGCTAAAAACATTCCCTCTTATCCTGAAAGGGGATGTGCAGGGGTCTGTTGAAGCTATCAAGATTGCTCTTGAAAAATTGGGGAATGAAGAGGTTTCGGCCAAGATTATTCATTCCGGTGCAGGCGGTATTAATGAATCTGATGTTAACCTGGCAAATGCTGCTGGTGCTGTGGTTATGGGCTTTAATGTTCGTGCCAACAGGCAGGCACAAGCCCAGGCGGAAGCTGACGGCATTGAAATTCGTTATTATTCTGTGATCTATGACTTGATAGATGATGTGAAGATGGCGATGTCAGGCATGTTGGATCCAACACTGAAAGAAAATTATCTTGGTCATGCCAGAATTCAGGAAGTCTTTGACATTTCCAAGATTGGCAATATTGCGGGTTGCAGGGTTACTGAAGGCCGCATTGAACGTGGTGCCAGTGTTCGCTTGATTCGTGATGATATCGTGATCCATGAAGGTGAACTCAAGACATTGAAACGCTTCAAGGATGAAGTGAAAGAAGTGCTGAATGGTCAGGAATGTGGTATGGCCTTCGCAAAATTTGAAGACTTGCAGGAAGGTGATATTATTGAGGCCTTCACTATTGAGAAAGTCAAGAACTACCTTTAGATTCTGAGTGGTCACTTACTTAAGGAATTAAGGAATAAGAGGGCTTTTGACCCTTGCCAGGCAATCAGGCTTGTTGTTTTGTTTGTCCTGTAAAATTATAAGGCTCTGGCATTTTTGCCAGACCATATACCTATTAGGGCAAAACAAAAGCTATTGGCTTCACATTTGCTCTAAAATATCCTTTATTTTAGTTATGGAGCAGGTGCGTATTCTTGTGATACGCTCCTGATATTATTGATGGCTGGAAAGAGACAAGGGACAAGAACCCCTTCACAACGTCAGTTGAAAATGGGTGAAGTTGTCAGGCACGCCCTGTCCGATATATTTTTGCGGATTGATATTGAGGATGAAGACCTGGCGGGTGTTATTGTGACAGCAACGGCAGTTGAGATTAGTCCTGATGGCAGGAATGCCAATGTGTTTATCATTCCTTTGGGGCGGTCTGATTATGATATTATCATTCCCGCGCTGAACCGTCATGCCAGTTTTTTACGTGGTGAGGTTTCAAGGCGGGTTGAGATGAAATATACGCCTGCCCTGATCTTTAGGGCTGACACGTCTTTTGACGAAGGTACCCATATTGACCAACTTCTGAGTTCCCCCAAGGTTCGGCAGGACTTGGAATCTTCCTAAAGCAATATCAAGCCCAAGTGTGGGCGGCTTGGCGGTGTAGTCTATGTGGGGCTGTGTACAGCCTTGCAAGGAGTAATAAGGGCAGAGCCTAAAGGATCAGGATCACGATGGGAAGACGCGGTAAAAAAGGCCAGGATGTCCATGGCTGGCTGGTTCTTGACAAGCCATATGATATGGGGTCAACAAAGGCAGTCGCTATAATGAAACGCCTGTTTGACGCGAAAAAAGCGGGTCATGCCGGGACGCTGGATCCCCTGGCAACAGGACTCCTGCCGATTGCATTTGGAGAAGCGACCAAGACTGTATCCTTTGCAATGGATGATATAAAATCCTACCGCTTTACGGTTGAATGGGGGGCTGAAACCAGTACGGATGACAGGGAAGGGGAGGTGATATCCTCTTCAGGCCTGCGTCCGTCCCAGCAAGATATAGAGAAGGTCATTCCCCAATTTGTCGGTTCTGTTGACCAGGTTCCGCCAAAATATTCAGCCATCAAGGTTAAGGGTGAACGCGCCTATAAACTCGCGCGTAGTGGGGAAGACCCAGAGCTGTCTGCCCGCACAGTTGAGGTCTTTGACCTGGCCGTTTTGGAGGTCGGTGATAACTGGGCGAGCTTTGATATAAATTGCGGCAAAGGCACATATATCAGGGCAATTTCCCGGGATATGGGGCGCGTTATGGGCTGTTTTGGTCATGTGGCCAAGTTGAGGCGTACCAGGGTTGGCAAATTTTCAGAAAAAGATACGATTTCACTGGAATTTCTGGAAAAGTTCAGCCATAGTGCCGACGATCGTGAAACCCTTTTGCAGTACCTGAAACCTGTGCAGTCTGTGCTGGACGACATCCCGGCTCTGACTGTAGACAAGAAAGATGCTGCAAGGTTGAAAAACGGTCAGGCAATACTGGTACGGGGCAGAGATGCCCCTATTGTCAAGGGAACGGCTTATGCCATTTCTGGTGATACTATCATTGCCCTTGGAGAAGTGAATAAGGGAACCCTGCATCCAATGAGGGTTTTTAATATTTGAATTGTGGACAGGCAGGGAGAAATATTTCCCCGCTATTTTTTATTTTAGGAGAGTGCGATGTCGATTACTGCAGAAAAGAAACAGCAGCTTATCGAGGAATACAGAATTAATGATACGGATACTGGTTCGCCAGAAGTTCAGGTTGCTATCCTGACATCCCGTATCACAACGTTGACAGAACATTTTAAGGGACACAAGAAGGATAATCATTCTCGTCGTGGCCTTTTGAAAATGGTCAGCACACGTAGAAGCTTGCTTGACTATGTGAAACAAAGTGATGAGGCGCGCTACGAAAAGCTGATCAAGCGTTTGGGTCTTCGTCGCTAGCAGTAATATGACTGTTTTAATATCCGGTTTTCCTGATGGGAAGCCGGATATTTTTATCCTGGAGCATGTGTTTCGGGACAGGCTGTCCCTAGATGGGCAGGTATTATGGAAAATGAGGGAAAGCGGGAAAGACCCTGCTTTTTTATTTGAGTATGACAGGATGGGTGATAGGCACCTGTTTCTGATAATAGGTTAGAAAAGAATATAATATGTTTGAAATACATCGCGAAGAAATTGAATGGGCTGGCCGTACCCTGAAGTTTGAAACAGGCCGAATTGCACGCCAGGCTGATGGTGCTGTGCTGTGCCAATATGGTGAGACATCTGTGCTTGCCACTGTTGTTGCTGAAAGGGAAGCCCGTCCGGGTATCGACTTTTTCCCGCTCAGCATCCAGTATATGGAAAAAACCTATGCTGCGGGTAAAATTCCTGGTGGCTATCTGAAACGGGAAGGCCGTCTGGGCGACAAAGAGACCCTGACATGCCGCCTGATTGACCGTCCGTTGCGCCCACTTTTTGTCAAGGGCTTTAAGAATGAGACCCAGGTGATCCTGACTGTGTTGTCCCATGACATGGAAAATGACCCTGATATGGTGGCCATGGTTGCAGCTTCGGCTGCCCTAACAATCTCTGGCTTGCCGTTCATGGGGCCGATTGGCGGCTCGCGGGTAGCTTATTTGGACGGCGACTATGTTGTCAACCCAACCCTGGATCAGATGGCAGAAGCTGATCTTGACCTGGTTGTTGCAGGTACAAATGATGCTGTATTGATGGTTGAATCAGAAGCCAATGAGCTTTCTGAAGAAGTCATGCTGAAGGCTGTGATGCACGGTCATGAGGCATTCCAGCCTGTGATTGAGGCGATTGTGAAGCTGGCTGAAAAGGCTGCCAAGGAACCTTGGGACTTTCAGCCTGATACAGGTGCTGACCAGTTCAAGGATCAGGTGCAGAAACTGGCTGAAGATGACCTTCGTGCTGCCTATTCGGTTGCAGACAAGATGGAACGCCAGGAAAAGGTTTCCAAGGCTCGTGACAAGGTGACTGAGGGCGTTAAGCTTTCAGATGACAATGCTTCTGAAGAGGCCGGTTATGTGGCTGCTGCCTTCAAGTCGCTGGAAAAGAAAATTGTCCGTGGCGACATTATCAAGACCAAGAAGAGAATTGATGGCCGTGACCTGGAAACAGTCCGCCCGATTGTCTCTGAGGTTGGCGTTTTGCCAAGAACCCATGGTTCAGCCCTGTTTACACGCGGCGAAACCCAGGCACTTGTGGTTGCAACACTTGGTACAGGCGATGATGAACAGATCATTGATGCCTTGGAAGGCAAGTACCGTGAAAACTTCCTGTTGCATTATAACTTCCCACCTTATTCTGTTGGTGAGACTGGCCGGGTTGGCTTTACGGGCCGCCGCGAAGTTGGCCATGGCAAGCTGGCATGGCGTGCGCTGCACCCTGTGTTGCCAAACAAGGAAGATTTCCCTTATACATTAAGGGTTGTTTCTGAGATCACAGAATCTAATGGTTCGTCCTCAATGGCGACAGTTTGCGGGACATCCCTTGCCATGATGGATGCTGGTGTTCCCCTTGCACGTCCTGTTGCGGGTATTGCGATGGGTCTGATCAAGGAAGATGATGGCATGGCGATCCTGTCTGACATTCTTGGTGATGAGGATCATCTTGGTGATATGGACTTTAAGGTTGCCGGGACTGAGCAGGGGGTGACATCCCTCCAGATGGATATCAAGATCACTGGTATCACAGAAGATATTATGAAAACAGCTTTGGCGCAGGCCAAGGATGGCCGTATACATATTCTTGGTGAGATGGGTAAGGCCATTGGCAGTGCCCGTGAGGAAATGGGTGAGCACGCACCGAAAATTGAGATGATCACTGTGCCTGTTGACAAAATCCGTGATGTTATTGGACAGGGCGGTTCCATGATCCGCTCTATTGTTGAGGAAACTGGCGCGAAAATTGACATTAATGATGAGGGCCAGGTCAAGGTTGCGGCAATCAGTGCTGATTCCATCAAGGCAGCTATTGACAAGATCAGGGGGCTGACAATGGAACCTGAAGTCGGTACTGTCTATGAAGGTACTGTTGTGAAAACCGTTGATTTTGGCGCATTTGTCAATTTCTTTGGTCCAAAGGACGGCCTGGTGCACATTTCGCAGCTTGCTGACCACCGGGTTGAGAAGGTGACTGATGTTGTCAAGGAAGGCGAAAAGATCTATGTCCAGCTGATGGGCTTTGATGATCGTGGCAAGGTACGCCTGTCCATGAAGACGGTTGACCAGGAAACTGGCAAGGTTCTTGAAAAAGGCTAAGCTCTGTGCTCTAAGGATTGGAAACAAGAACCAGTTATGCCTCGGCATGACTGGTTTTTTTATGTTTTGTTGGATAAAACGGCTGCCAGAATAATGTGTTTTATTTCAGGCGCGCTGCCGATAGAGTCTGCATAGACGGCATTTGCGCCTGTCGTTTCAATAGCCTGTTCAATATCATTCTTGCCGTGAAGGCCCTGGCCTGTGAAATAGCCAATAATGATGGTAGGCAGTTGTTTTGTATGCCCCAGAAGTTCTTCAATGAAAGGTTCTTCCTCAAGAAAGGCGGTTTCGATCCCTAAAAATTGGCTGCTTGTGATAAGGTTTCGGGCTTGGCGGCGGGTTGCCTGAGCCGACGCGGGATTTTTGCTTGAGCCATGGCCGACTATGAGCAGCCTTGTTTCTTCAATCTGCCATTGTGTTGTGCGCAGGGTTTCCAGTGCCTTCTGGTAGAGCAGGGGCGGCAGGGCAGGATCAGAGCTGAGCGAGGGCAACATGGTGATAGGCGTTGAAATGTCGCTGCTGGCAATCTGGCTTGGCAGGGCAGTCTTTAAAAAATAGCCTTCACTCATAAACAGGGGATAGATGAGGATATGGTCAGCTGTCTTGGCAGCCTGTTGCAAGGCAGCAGAAACTGTTGGCTTGCCACTCAGAACACAGCATGACACCTTGTCAATGTCCTTCTGTCGTAAATCCTCGTGGTTTTGCAGCGAGGCTGTGAGCTTGAGAAGCGCGCTGTTGCGCTTCTCGCCCCTTGCTTCCCCGTTTGTGACAATGATAAGGGCTTTGGTCATCTGGCGATCAGGACTGAATTTTTTGCCCTGGTCAGGATGTTTTTGGTGGCATTGCCAAAAACCATACTTTTGAGCCAGCCTTGTCGCGATGGTGAAATAACAATCAGGGAATATTTGCGGCCTTCCTCAATGATGCGCTCCACAGGGTCGCCGATATCAATTTTGGTTCCGGCAGCTGTCATGTCTTGCTCTTCCAATATCCTTGTTCCCAAGGCAATTGCGGCTTCGGCTTCTTCCTGGCCGTCCTGCCCTTCTGCAACAGCATAGAGGTAGATCGGGCAGCCACAACGGTTGGCAATCCTGATATCTCGGTCGAGCATATTGGCAGCCCCCACGCTGTTGGTCATGCTGACGAGGTGGCCTTTTCCGGCCTCAAGGCTGCGGGACAGCAGGACGGAACAATCGACTTCCTGGGCGACTGATATGGCTGTCTTGGTGTCTATTGCGCCAGCCCCTGCGCTTTCCTCTTTTGAGGCAGAGATAATGACAAGGTCATAGCCCTCTGTCCGAACCTGATCCTTGATCCCGGTCAGGACACTGTTGTCTTCGCGGACAATTAGGTTGATATTTTGGGCTGTCTTTTTGCAGGTATAGTGCAGGGTGTGGTTGCCGCTGCGTGAGCCACGGGAGCGTTTCTCTATCTCTTCACTGTCCCAGCCCTCGCCAAGAAAGCCATTCTCGACCAGGATATCGCGCGCCTTTTTCAGGACTTTGAGACCAGGCATGTCCAGATCCCATTCCATCAGGTTCTCACGTGCAACCTGGTGGGTCAGCCCTCCGGTCGCCATCTTGACACCTGCCCGGACATAAATCAGGGAAATATCGGTATCTTCACGCTTGGCACTGAATTTCAGGGCGTAGCGCAGACCGCGATAGGATTCGGTCGAGCCATCAATACAGGCAAGGATATGAAAATGTGGGGTTCTGTCTGGGGTCGGCATAGGGCTATCCTGTTGCAAAGGTTCTGGTTGTCCAGTTATATTAATTCACAAAGGGTGCGACTCTTTTGCCAAGTCGCCAAATCCTACCAGTTGGGGATTACCAAGACTTAGCAAAGTAAGATCCCCTTTGTGATCTGGTATTATACCATATTGTTTACCCATTTGGCCTGACTATTGGAAGATAAAAATACAGATTGACGCAGGCAAGCAGCCAGGTTTTACCATGGCTTCCAATGCCTGCATTCGCCAGGGTTGGTGAACCCCTATTTTTTCTTGCCTTTTGTGCCGTTCAGCACTTCGCGATAAGTCTGCTCTGTAAACATAGAGTTTGAGATATAGACACTTGGCAGGCGCAGGCAGTTGTCAAACACCTTTGGGCCATGAGTAAACAGCAGTTCCGGCTTGACGTTTACGTGAGGCATCCCTATCTGGGCGGCGTGTAGGCTGTCAAACTCAACCATCACCAGATATTGCGCGGGCAGGGTATAGCCGTCCCAAATGTCGGTTGTGCTTTTCAGCTTGCTGCCGGAGCTGTCTTTCATGTCTTCCATCATGGAGGCAACAGTGGCATGGCCGCTGCCAAGGCTACAAAAGCCAATGCGTTTCAAGATCTGGAAGCCGAGAACGCCGCTGGTTTCCTTCAGGCCATTCATCACCTCAATCTCGCCCTGCTCAAATTCGTCTTCTGCGCCAGGTTTAATGGTGTGGTTGGCCATCACAGTTACGGTTTCGTAGCTGTTCATGGCATAGCCGTCTGTGTTGCCGTCATTCTCAAAGCCGCGTTTCAGCATCTGGGTTTTGGAAACCAGTTTGGGCAGGTCGGAATGGACAATGCGGTAGACAGGTTCTTCGGGGCCGTCCAGCAGCACTTCGCCGCATTTGGCGCAGGCATCGACCACCACATCCTCAAAGGTCTCATGGAAAATCTCATGGTCGCGCCAGTTGTCCCAATAGGTGAACTGGTCAACCCAGATATGGGACAGGGTGTTGCTCATGTCAGACTGGGCATCCCAGCGCATCCCCATAGGACAGGCCCCAAGCTGTTTCATCAGGTCAAACCCCTTATAGCCAGGGGTCAGGGCAGTCGCCAGGCACATTTTTGAACTGGCCTGTTTCATCATACTCATCAAATGCGGATCATTCTTGACCAGTACCCTGTTGATCGCGACATATAGCGGTGATTTGGGTTCTGCTTCAAACAGTTTTTTCAGGATATTCTTGGTCATGGCTGCGTTCCATTTCTTGTCTGAGGGAATTGAACAGAGTTTAAGCAGAAAACAGGGGGGCGTGTCAAAAATTTTGCTATGGGAGGAGGGATAAACTAGGGCAATAAAAAACCGCACCCAGTTATTGGGTGCGGTTAGTGTGACTGTGAAAATGAGGTTTCCCTAGCATTTTGCGATATTTTCCGAGATTTCTTCCATTTTTTTCATTGGGGCTGTCTTGCCAGCCACCTTTTGTTTATACTCTTTGCGGCCATAGATTTTTCTGAGTTTTTTCTTGTTGCGTTTTAGAAATTTCTTGTGCAGTTTGGGGATGCCGTAAGTGGCACTGGCTGTCAGTGTATCGGTAGCTGGGTCATGTTCCAGAAGAATAGCGGTGAGGCCAGCCGGGGCAGGGCCGTCTATCCTTTTGCCGCCTGCATCAACATCAAACACACTGCCATGCGAGCAACAGGTAATCATATGATCCTTCTTGGCATATTTGCCTTCCGCCTTATGGCGGTATGCGATTGAACTGAGATTCTTTGAAGGATAGGACAGTGCGTGGGTACAGATGGCAACAAAGGCCACGATTGATTTTTTTTCACCAACGCCGCCTTTCCAGTCTCCATTTGCCCCGACTTCAGACCCTGTATTGATCAGGAATGCGGGTGAGGAGGCATAGGGGTAATTGAAGATAAAGCTTTCACCTTCCTTCAGGTCGGCAGCTTTAAGTGGCTTACCATCAGCACCAGTGATAACAGCCTTTTCAAACTCCTTGAGCTTGGCATCATTTTTTCCGGCAAAACTTTCGGACGGATCGAGGCAGGCAGCCCCGATTATGGTGGCACAGGCACCTGTGATAAAAGAACGACGATCCATATTGTATTTCCTTAAAACTAAATATTACGCGGTATAGCCCTATTGGGGTGTGTATTGGGTGGCAGAGAAGCTTTGTGAATCCCCTTCCCGAGGGTGGTTAAAAGGGAGGAATATCACTATGAAATGATAAACCGATACCATACGGAAAGGGGAACTCTCCCGGCAAAGATCTTTACACGGAGTATCAGGTGCGTAATAGAGCCTTGCCAAATGAAATGTCTGGAAAGGATCTGGAAGGGGTGGGCTTTAGCCATGCCCCTTCCAGCATAATCTTACTCTTCAAAGAAGTCAGCATAAAGGCCTTTGGCCCATTCAAGGTTGGCTTCACCTTGTGCCTTATCCCATTTTTCTGTGACTTTCACATCAGTGAAGCCCCATCCGCCGCCTTTGCCGTCAGACTTGTATTTGGCATCAACCATGATGGATTCTTTAGGGTCTCCACTCACCATTGAGTAACAGATTGTCTGTGGGCTTTTCCATTTGCCAATATCTTTACCCATTGAGCGGGCTGCAATAATTTTAGCAATCTCATGACCTTCAGAGTTCGCTGTATTGCCAGATTTAGAGAATGGCATTGGACGGGCATCACCGCCAACAGTACAAGTCTCATCACCAATAACATTATATTTATAGTTATCAATGTTGGCTTCCATTTGTGGGTTGCCTTTTGCCATAATACCAAAGTCTTCAATCATGCGATGGGCACGGCAACGTGGATAAATCGCACCAGAATCAAACTTGATTTCACCAAATTCGGTATGAAGTACTTTCTTGGCAACATCAATCTTTTCAATCTTGGCAGATGTTTTATATTCAAGATGATCTTTATGAAGTTTTGCAAATGCAGACAGAAACCCTGGTGCTTTGATGGTTGGTTTGTCGTTAGGGTCAACAAGAATAACCTTACCTTTAATTTTGTTGCGCTTGAAATAGTCAGCAACCAGACAGGCACGCTCATAAGGTGCTGGCAAGCAGCGGTAGTTACCAGTTGGTACAGTTTGTACCCAAAGGCCGCCTTCAAAGTCTTCAAGATCTTGCTTCAGGGTAATATGCTCGGAAGCTGTCATCATGCCAGCTGGGTATTTTTGCATCAGTGTTAAAGACATCAGCAGGATCTGTTACACCGAAAGAGGCATAGTTATACTGGATACCTGGGGCAAGATGGATAAAGTCGTAGTCAATATAGCCTTCAGTCGTTGTGGCGCGTTTTTTCTCGCGGTCAAGGTCAACCAGGGCAGCCTGGAAGAACAAATAGTTGCCGTTGCGGGCAGCAGTTACAAAACTGTTGGACAGGAAGTCTTCCTCGACAACGCCAGTCATATACTGGTTGGAGATGAAGCAGGACATATAATGGGCACGTGGCTCAACAAGGACAACGTCCAGTTTTGGGTTGGCTTTCTTAGCATGTTTGGCAACTGTCAGTCCAGATGAACCGCCGCCAATAACAACAAGGCGTGGGCCTGTTTTCTTTGGCAATGGAGCAGCAGACAGATAGCCGCCACTCGCGAGTGCAGGTGTTGACAATGCGCCCATTGTACCAGCAGCTACAGCAACTGTTGCTGCGCCAGCAGCAGACACTTTCATAAAGTCACGGCGGTTTGTGCCGTTATTGGTTGAATCATTTGAATTGGACAAAAGGTTTTCTCCCTCAGTTGTTTCAAAATATAAACAGAATTACACCCACGAAGATGTGAGCAACCCTAAAGAAGTTGCTCTTTATGGATCGCCCCTTCAACAGTGAAACGCAACACTCAGCCTGCGTCTCTTTGAGAAGACCTCATGTGGTGTCTTGTAGTCCAGGATTTTTCTTGGCCTGTGGTTGATCTTGCGCTCGACCTCCTGAACCTGCTCATGAGACAGTTT
>JAJRRF010000268.1 GCA_024279735.1 Alphaproteobacteria bacterium | reverse complement strand
CGAAAATGGCAAGATTTTTGCAGCCAGGTTACAGATAATTTTAGAATTATATCCCATAAAGGTGTTAAAATTCTTGAACAGGATGAGTGCGCCCTAAAAATATAGGTTTTCATGTCTTAGGAGTATACATGTTTGGTCTGTAAGGCCTGTATCGAGCCAGGCTGTGTATCTAAAATTATGTATCGCTGTGCATATATGCGTCAATATACCCGTATTGATATATAATTACATTGGTGATAGCTATCCAAAATACAACTATTGTTCTTGCATCCTGGATGTGAAAAATATAGATAATCTAGCTATCCATACTGAACGGTTACTCTCAGATTGAAGTAATAACTGTGACAGTGTCTACTTGTATATACTGTCAATTATTGAGATGTGTTTATGTAAATGTAAATTATTTACTATATATTAACCCTAAGAATATATAACTATACATAGTTGAATTTATGATTAACTTCATGAATTTGTTTATTATTGTTATCTGGATGAAGTGTTTGGATAATAGTTATTAGTTATTAGTTATCTATTTGGCTGGTTCAATAATATTGAAAAAGTTATTTAGTCAGATAAATTGTCATCATTGATTTATTCATGAATTAAAGACAATCTATACGAGTAATTGGAGGTTTTTATGGGTTTGAATCTAAAAAGAAATATTTCTGGTATCGTTGCAGTTCTTATTGCAGGCGGTTTCTCAGTCTTATCATCAACAGCATCAGTGGCCGCAGGAAGTAACTGCGCTGAAGGTCTTGGTTCATGGCCCTGTTTTGCAGCCCAAAAATCTGGAAAAAGGGTTGCCAAAAGAACATTTCGGGCAAAACGTGCCCTGAAAAGACGCTCCCGTTCCCGTAGGCCTGCCTATCTTGGCCGTAGGTCAGCTTCCTACAGAAAGCTCAGGGCTGGCAAGAAATCAGATATTGTTTATCTGAGCAGGAATGGCCGAAAAATTTCCAAACGCCGTGCTGCTGCTATAGCCTTGAAAAGAAGAAAAAAAAGCAGAAAACATGCCAAAATAAAAAAATCTAACAGGCTAAGGCATATAGCGAAAAAGCGTAGGTCTTCCTATAACAAGGGTTTCTCTTTGCGTGGCCGTCATATGCGTGTTGCAAGCAGAAGCGTGCGAACCAGCTGTTTTCCTGCCAGGCTTAAAAAACTGATCCGACGTGTTGAAAAACGCTATGGCAAACGCCTTGTTGTGACATCAGGTCACCGTTCCCGTTCGCATAACCGCCGCATTGGTGGGGCAAGACGTTCCCAGCATGTACATTGTAAGGCTGTAGATTTCCGTATTCCAGGTGTCAACAAGTATAGCCTGGCCAGATATGTCAAGTCACTTCCGGGTATAGGCGGTGTTGGCACATATTGCGGTAAATCAACGATCCATATGGATGTTGGCCCCAAAAGGTCATGGAACCAGGGCTGTGGCAAACGCAGAAGCCGCAAACGTTATGTCAAACGTAACAGGTCGCGCCGTTCTTACCGCACAACCTCCTTGCGACGTGCCAAAAGAAAAAGCTGGAACTTTAGTTTCTAGCTTTGCGATGGGATCATCCTATGGTGGATTCTGCCAGTATCGGCTTTCAGAAACTGGTTTTTTGTTTCTTGGTACTGACTTTAGCAGGGTTGGCACTGCTCCATTGATGCTGTGACCCTATCAGGTTCAGCTCCCTAATATCCTGAGAATGGCTTGCCAGGCTGTCAACATAGGCTGTTGACTGTGCTAAAGATTTCTTGCTGTCCTTGCTGTCACAATATTCAGCAAGATAGAAGGCTGCCAGCAAATCTGTTCCATGGGCTATCCTCTGCCTCTGTTTATGTGAGGTCTGATACAGCCCTTCGGGAGTCCTGAGTATATTGGCCATATAATTGGGTCTTTCAGGAACTGAAGTTGCCAGAACCTGCCCAGGAGACAGCATCTCAATGGCATCACAGCATTCGCTCTCGCTATTGACCGTCTGGCCTGTCAACCACGAAAGTTCAAACCTGTTTGGGGTCGTGATATCAGACAGTGGCAATAATTCATATTGGATTGTCTTGGCTGTCATTACTTCAATATAGAGTTGGGCAGCATCACCTGTCTGGCTGCAATGTCCATCGCCAAGAACTGGGTCACACAGATACAGGGCATCAGGATTGGCAGCCTTGACCAGTGAGACTGCCTCAATGGCAAAGCGAACGAGTTCTTCTGTCGGTAGGTAGCCTGTCATGATAGCATCCACGTTCTCCAGATAGCCATTCATGTCCAGACCCTCAATAATTGGCCTGAGCATGGACGGCTTGAGACGGATTCCACCATAATGATCCTGGGCAGGATGGTTGGAAAGCAGGACAGTCGGTATATTACAGACCTCATGCCCCAAACGCTGCAATGCGAAAGAGGTGGCACTGTTGCCGACAAAGCCTTGGGAAACTTGCGATGAAAGTGTAAGTATTTTAGCCATAGGATATTATGGAAAAAAATTCATGATTTTATGATGGCAAGATACTGGTCTTTTTAAGGAAAATAGGTATGGACTTGCCTTGATGTAGGGGATGAAATATAGAGACCATATGGTATAAATTTATCAGGTTATGGGAAACTCTTTATGGAATATCGCGCACTTGGTCGTACTGACCTGTCTGTCTCTTCACTTTGTCTGGGGACTATGACCTGGGGGCGGCAAAACAGTGAAGCTGAAGGCCATCAGCAAATGGATTATGCACTTGAACAGGGCATAAATTTTTTTGACTGTGCGGAACTTTACCCCATTCCTCCAGAGGCAGATACCCAGGGCAGGACAGAACAGGTGATCGGGAGCTGGTTTGCAGCGCGAAAAAACCGTGACAAGATTATATTGGCGACCAAGGTGGTTGGCAGGACAGCTATGGACTGGTTTCGCAATGATGGCAAGGGCGCATATATAGACCGCGCCCAGGTTTTTGAGGCTGTCGAGAAGAGTCTTAAACGTCTCAAAACAGACTATATTGATCTCTACCAAATCCATTGGCCAGACCGCGCGGTGCAGATTTTTGGTCATGGCGGCCTGCGCTATTTGCCCCAGGAGGGGGCGGGATATGCCCTTGATGAGACCCTGGACATCATGGCTGAACTTGTCAGGGCAGGAAAGATCCGTCATTTTGGCATTTCCAACGAGACTGGCTGGGGTGTGATGAAATATCTTGATGCCGCAGCACAGGACAGCGCAAGGCCGCGCATTGTTTCCATCCAGAATGCCTATAACCTGCTGAACCGCTCTTTTGAGGTCTGCCTGGCAGAGATGACGCAACATGAACAGGTTGGCCTGTTGGCCTATTCACCCCTGGCTCAGGGCTATCTTAGTGGAAAATATCAGGGCGGTGCCATGCCTGAAGGGTCGCGGAAGCAGATGTTTAACCGTCTGGCACGTTATGAAACAGCAGGCGGCATTTTGGCTTTGGAAAAATATCTGGAGATTGCCAAAAGGCATGGGGTTGATCCCGCGCAGATGGCTCTGCAATATGTCACCACCCGTCCCTTTGTAAGGTCAACCATCATTGGTGCAACCAGTATGGCGCAACTCAAGGTCGATATCGCCTCAAAAGACCTGGTTTTGGGTGAAGCTCTGTTGCAGGAAATAGAGGATGTCCATGCCCTGCATTCCAATCCCTGTCCTTGATTTGGGAGATAACATCTTGACAAAGGGTATTAGGATTGGATAAATTATCTGTATTCGGTACTTAAACTGGGTCAACGCTTTCAGGCATCAGCCCCCTGAAAGACAATTACATATTGGCTGTCAAAAATGTATAGATGCGAAAACTGCCACAGGCAGATGCCCGCAAACACTCCTTCCCAACTTTTTCCCATTGAGATACGCAGCAAGGTCTACCCACCGCGCTTTATCAACCCCAAACATGACAGGGGCAAAAAAGAGCGTTATTCTGACAAGACCCATTTCGATGAGGGCGGCCAGGGTTTTGAGACTGTCCGCGAGATTAGGGTCTGCTCTGCGTGTTTTGAAAAATTGTCCTGGGAGAGAGAAAAATGCATTTAATCCCTATCATTCTTGCTCCAGAGTCCTTATTGGTGGCATACTTTAACCAGACAAGCCACAGGCGACTTGTCTTCATAATACTCTAGTATCAGCTGAGGAAAGAACTTTACAAAACGGTTCCGTCTTTTGCGGCAGAACCTGATTTTATGTTATGCTGCTGTTGTGTAAGAGTATGTTCATGACAGCAGCTTTTTACTCCTGAAACAGGGAGTTATCATTATGCCAAGACTGTTTTCTGGAATTATCTTGCCTGATCCTGTTGCGATGCAACTTGCTTTGTTGCAGTCAGGCCTCAAAAATGCCCGCTGGATAGATCCCAGTAATTTCCATATTACCCTGCGGTTTTTAGGCGATGTTGATGATGGGGTTGGGGTTGGGGTTGAGTATAGTGCGCTTTTGAATCGTATCAGCTTTACTCCTTTTTCCCTGAAGCTGAAAGGCGTTGACAGTTTTGGCGGCAGGAAGCCGCGTATCATTTATGCAGGGGTTGAAGAAAATGAGGCCTTGCAAGATTTGCAATGGCAACATGAGCAGGCGGCTGTTGCCCTTGGCCTGGAATCTGACCGCCGTAACTATGCGCCTGATGTCACATTGCTGAGGCCTCGCAACATTGCAGCCGGAAAGGTTGCGCAATATTTGCAATATCAGGGCATGTTTGAAACGCCATCCTTTATGGTTCAGTCTTTCCAGCTGTTTTCAGCCCGTCCGGGCTATGGCGGCGGGCCTTATCTGGTTGAGGAAAGTTATCCCAAAATATCAGGCCAGGACAGTGATGATGGCCGAGCTTATGAAAAAGGGACTGGAGAACTTTTGTAAGATTAAAACTTTAACCGTGCTTGTTTCGGTCTTGCATAATATGCGCAAGAAGGCCGTCACTGGCTTCCTCCACCAAATCAAGCACATGGTCAAAGCCGTGCTGGCCGCCAAAATAGGGGTCAGGCACTTCGGTTTCAGATAGTTTTGGGGCAAACTCCAGGAACATCCGTATCCTGTCCTGGCTACCCTTGGAAGATGTCCCCATCAATGAACCAAAATTGTCCCTGTCCATGGCGATGATATAGTCATAGTCTTCAAAGTCAGACTGCCTAACCTTGCGGCTGCGTTGGGCAGACAGGTCAATCCCGCGTGTAATGGCTGTCTGGGTTGTCCTGCCGTCAGGTGGTTCGCCAATATGCCAACCGCTTGTGCCCGCGCTGTCTATCTCAAACTGGTCAGACAGCCCTGCCTTTTCAACAGCGTTGCGGAATGTGCCCTCTGCCATTGGCGAGCGGCAAATATTGCCAAGACAAACAAACAGGACTTTTGTTTTTAACATGTGGGACAGTTCCAGTTAAGGTAAAGGGCAATAGTTTAATGATATAGCATCATAGTACACAACTAACATTTATAATTGAGTTGGAAACTAAAAAATTCCCCCTTGTTATATCCTGATGTGACGCAAGAATTGTAAAATGGTCGAAAAAGTATGAAAACTTGCTCGACAATTGCAGTCACGGAGGGTTAGCGAACTTCAAAGGGCAACGCCCGCCGCGCTAGCACGTGGTTTTAAGCGAATGGGCAACATCAGTTATATCCTTGAAACCACACAATATGCGATAAGCCCTATTATTGTCATACCGCAGAAATGCGGGATCCATGCCATGAAGTTTGGTCTTGGTCACAAAATTGGTTTTGGTGTCGTGAGGATGTGTGCTGTAAAGTTTTAATGTTTTTCTTGTTGAGAATACACGGCATGGATACCGCGTCGGGGCGCGGTATGACAGTGAAGGGAGGTTTTGTACCTTGTAAAATTCAACACATTTAAAAGATAGTTGTGTGCTATGATATAGCATAGGAGGCAGGATTTAGGATGGAAAAATTTACAGCTGTGCAATGTGGTGAAGCACTGGGCGCATTACCCTCATGGCAGATGGTTGATGGACGGGAAGCGATTTTTAGGTCATATCGGTTTCAGGATTTTGCCAGTGCCTTTGGCTGGATGGCCAGAATGGCTCTGGTGGCTGAAAAAATGGACCATCACCCAGAATGGTTAAATATTTATAACCGTGTCGAAGTCACACTAGCAACCCACGATGCAGGCGGGGTTACGCAAAAGGATATTGACTTGGCGCAAGCGATGGATGCTGCCTTTCCAAGTTAGACAGTAGACGGCATATACCTTATCTTAAGACTTTTGGATTAGGTCAGGTACTGTAAACAAATAGGAAACCAGGATGTAACGCGTAATGACAATGACCAAAACCAACCCGATAGCAGTCCATGAAGCTGTGGACTGGGATATTTTTTCACGCTATACGATGGGTGACCGCGACCTGCAAAGGGATGTCGTCCAGATTTTCAGAACCCATTCAAGGGAATACCTTTCTGACCTGAAATATGCTGCGGATGCCAAGTCCTGGCATTTTGCCGCCCATAAGCTCAAGGGCACAGCACGCTCCCTGGGAGCCGTCAATCTTGACAGGCTTGCCACCGAAGCTGAAGCAATGGATCTCGTCATCCATAACAGGAAACATGAAGACCTGACAGAAGACCGGGTTGACCTTCGGGTTATGCTGCGGGATCTGGAAGCAGAACTTCAGCGGGTCAATATGCGTTTTGCAGAACTGTTCTAAAGCCCGGTATTTTTTGGCCTGGAATTGTTCCGTTTTACTGGCTATGCTTCTGCCAACACCAGGAACAGGAGCTAATAATGTTTGACAAGCCGCACGGTGATGCACGCCAACATGCCCCCGCGACAGAAAGAAATGCCAGTTTTATCATTGATATTTTGAAAGATGTCTTGCCTAAACAGGGACATGTCTTGGAAATAGCCAGTGGCAGCGGTGAGCATATTATTGCCTTTGCTAACGCCATGCCAGCCTTGACCTGGCAACCTAGTGACCCTTTTGAAGAGTCGCGCAGCTCTATAGACGCATGGGCACAGCAGGTTACACCCAGTAGGATTGATCCTGCGCTGAACCTGGACATGACCAGGCCTGACTGGTCTGGTAAACTTTCCAAGCCTGTCAATGCCATTTTGTCTATCAATATGATCCATATTGCACCCTGGGAGGCCTGCCAGGGTCTTATGCAGGGAGCTGGACAACTGCTCAACAAGGAGGAGGTTCTCTATACCTATGGTCCTTACAAAAAAGGCGGTGTCCATACTTCTGAAAGCAACCAGGATTTTGAGGGCTGGCTGAAGGCCAAGAGTGAACTGTACGGTATTCGCGATATTGCTGATGTTGCTGGGGAAGCGAAAAACCATGGCCTTGTTCTGGAGCAGGAAATAGCGATGCCGGCCAATAATTTTTCCTTGGTGTTTAAAAAGATATGACTGAATCAGGACGGGGATAGAAATGAAGCAGGATGAACTAAGCTATAAAGAGCGCGAAATCATGATGAATGCGGAACTGGATTTTGAACGGATACCAGACCGTAGCCTGAAGGCGATCCTGACAGAATTGGAGGCAGGACGTAAGATAGCGGCTATTAAGCTTTACCGTGAAGTCACAGGTGAAGGCCTGGCGGAGGCGAAAAAGGCGGTAGAAAGCATTGGGGTTAAGGGAAAAAATAACAGCCAGCAACTGAGCCATTCAGACTATCAGCATATTCTTGATGAGATAAAGCATAACCGTTTCCTTGGGGCAGTCAAGGTTTACAGAGCGGCGACTGGGGCAGGTCTGTTTGATGCCAGGGAAGCCATTGAGGTGATCAGTAAGGTGACAACCCATCTGGATCTGGACGGGATATTGAGCCATGATATATCCGATATTGTCGAAGCCTTTAAACAGGGGGACAGGCAAAAGGCAACTGCTCTTTATCAACTAAAGGCACGGGTGAGTGATGCGCAGGCGGACAGTGCTGTGGACAAGGTGTTTCAGGTTCTGGAGAACTATAAAAAACGCAGGTCTGTTATTGGCTGGCTGTGGGGGGCTTTTTTCAAGCTGCTCTATTTTGCGTTTGCCATTTTTATAATCCTTAAATTTATTGGAAAAATTTAGGGCAGGATGTCATGCGTATTTATCCCTAAAGTACAGCACCTTGAAAAGTGCAGAACAATAGACTAAATCTATTATTAGTGTTAGTGAATATTTGTAACTATTGATATTACTTGAAAAGATAACTTTTTGGGTGCTATGGGTATGGTACATGACTTGAAATCATGAAAAATAAGGGACGGCCAGTTCAGGCCTACGCCCTGCTATCCTTATAATTGACGCATGGCATGATCGCCCCAAGGGCACAGGATCATGGATAATGCCCCAGATACAGGTAGGAATATGCCAAAAATTACATTCAGGCTGGCTGATGGTAAAGAGCAGGTTGTTGAGGCCCAAGAAAACCAGTCGGTGATGGAAGCTGCTGTCCAGAATAATGTCCCCGGCATCGTTGCCGAGTGTACAGGAGCTTGTGCCTGCGCGACCTGTCATGTCTATGTCGACAAGGAATGGGCAGACAAGACAGGGACTTCCAGTGACATGGAAGAGGATATGCTGGACTTTGCTGTCGATGTGCAGGAAACATCACGCCTCAGTTGCCAGATCAAGGTCACTGATGAACTGGATGGCCTGGTCGTGACTGTTCCCAAATCACAATATTAACTTGTATACCACACCACCTGGATGGAACTGATATGGACGAACAACAGACACCATATGAACAGTTGGGCGGTGAAGAAGGCCTGAAACGCCTTGTTGACCGTTTTTATGAGATTATGGACAGTGACCCTGCTGCCAAGGAGACACGGGATCTCCATACCACCCGTCTTCATGGCGCGAACAGGAAACTGTTGATGTTCCTGTCTGGCTGGCTGGGTGGTCCCAATCTCTATATTGAGCAGTTTGGTCATCCCCGTCTCAGGCGGCGGCACATGCCTTTCAAGATTGGCAACCGTGAAGCCGAGCAGTGGATGTATTGCATGAAAAAGGCACTGGCGGACGTTGGTGTCGAGGCAGGACTGGCACAACATCTTGAGAAAGCCCTGACCAATACAGCGCAGCATATGCGTAATGTTGTCGAGATGGATGAGGCCTGATAACAGGAGATAGTAAGGAATCAGCCCAGAGCAACCCTGGCCAATACTTCCCTAAGCAACCGGATAATAAAAAAGTAGAGATAATGAGCAAAGACATGATTGAAACTGATTGCCTGATAATTGGGGCTGGGCCAGTGGGGCTGTTTGCAGTCTTTGAACTGGGTTTGCTGGATATTAAGTGCCACCTGGTTGACATATTGGACAAGCCTGGCGGGCAGTGTTCAGAGCTTTATCCTGAAAAGCCAATCTATGATATTCCAGGCTTCCCTGAAATTAGTGGCCAGGAACTGACTGATAGTCTGATGAAACAGGTTGAGCCGTTTAATCCGGTTTTTCATCTTCAGGAACAGATTGACGAGGTTGAGAAGCTGGCAAACGGCACTGTCCGGGTCAAGACAGATATTGGCACTGAATTTGTCTGTAAGGTATTGGTGATTGCGGCAGGCGGCGGCTCGTTTACGCCGAAGCGTCCGCCTATTCCTGGCATTGAGGAATATGAGAAAAAATCTGTGTTTTATGCGGTGCGCCAAATGGAGCAGTACCGCGATAAAAATCTTGTGATTGTCGGCGGCGGTGACAGCGCGTTGGACTGGTGTCTTGCCCTGCAACCGATAGCCAAACATGTTACCTTGGTGCATCGCCGTGACAAATTCCGCGCAGCGCCGCATTCTGTAGAAAAGGTCATGGAGCTGGTCAAAAACGGCAAGATGGATTTTCTTATGGGGACTGTCAAGGAGTTGAATGGCAGAGATGGGATGCTTTCAAGCGTTGGCATCAAGCTGACTGAGGGTGACATGATTACAGTCGAGACAGATAACATGTTGCCATTTTTTGGCCTGACCATGAAGCTTGGCCCGATTGCGGACTGGGGTCTGAACCTGAATGAAAATTTGATTGCTGTGGATACTGAAAAATTCGAGACCGACCAGGAGCAAATTTTTGCCATTGGTGACATCAATACCTATCCAGGCAAGCTGAAACTGATCCTTTCGGGTTTCCATGAGGGGGCACTGATGGCACAAAGGGCGCATCACTATATTTACCCTGACCAGAAACTGATGTTCCAGTACACAACATCAAGCTCCAAGCTACAAAAGAGGCTGGGCGTGAAATAGTTCCTGTTTTGGAAAACGGTTCAACAGACCAGCCTGAATATGTTTCAGGCTGGTTTTTTCTTGTCCTGGCCTATCGGAGGATCACACCTGTTCGCGTTAAAGTGAAGGGACGGGGTGTTCTTGATGTGTTAGGCTGAAGGTAGGATATTTAACCTGAGACAATCCGGGAATGCCCATTATGCCAGACCATAGCCACCTTCATGAAGATTGCCTGAAGCATGAGACAGGACAAAATTTCTGGGACAGGTTTGTCACCCCTGTTGCTATAAATTGTGTATGCGGCGCAAAACCGTTTGCCCGCCAGAGACAGCGCATTGTGGCAGACGCTGAAGGCATCGTTTTGGAGCTTGGCCTTGGGACTGGCCTGAACCTGCCGTTTTACAATGCAGACAAGGTTCAGAAGGTTGTCGGGATTGATCCAGGCGTTTCCTTGCTGAAGAAGGCTGGCAAAAAAATCCAGGCCGCGCCGTTTGAGGTCGAGGTGCTTTGTGAAAGCGCGGAAGACATGCCGCTGGAAAGCAATATGTTTGACAGCGTGATGGTAACCTATACATTTTGTTCCATTCCTGATGCGCAGGCTGCTCTGGCAGAGGTCAGGCGGGTGTTAAAACCTTCAGGCCGGCTGTTTTTTTGTGAGCATGGCCTGTCTGACAATCCCTCAACAGCAAAGTGGCAGAACAGGCTAAACTCGCCCTGGCACTTTATAGCTGGGGGCTGCAATATCAACCGCGATGTGACTTCGATGGTGAAGGCCGCAGGGTTTGGGCTGGAAAGCCACGAAAATTTTACACTTGAAAAAACGCCAGCTGTGCTGGGATATCATCATTTTGGTACAGCGCGGCCTCGTTAAAATAGTGGGTCAGGCTTTATCCGGAAGAGTGACGAAACTGGGCTGGCTCACACGATCTATCGTAAAGGAGCTTGTTGTCATGAAGAAAAATCATTTTGTAGTAACAGTTGCGATTGTTACGTTTTCAATATTTTTGCTCGGAAATTCAGCCAATGCTGGGCGTTTCGGCTTATCTATTGGCGGCTATGGCGGTCATTATGGCTCCAGCCATTATTATAATCATGGCCGACATTCCTATAGCCCATATTCTCGCTATTCGGGATACCGTTATGGTTACAGGCCGTATTATAGTCGCCGCAGGATAAGCCACAGGCGCAGGGGCATACCTATCCCCTTAATTAAGGCTCATATTCATTGTATTCTCTGTTGTTAATAGTTTAGGGAGAATATGACATGACAGAAGACCATAAGAGAGAGCTTTGGGAAGATTTTCCGAAAGATTT
>JAJRRF010000267.1 GCA_024279735.1 Alphaproteobacteria bacterium | reverse complement strand
GATTATCATTCTGCTGGGTCATATGAAGTTCCTTCGTCGTTGATGGAACACTTCAAATACCTGATTTTCCTCTTTGGGTCACATGTGACCCAAAGAGGAAATAACATCCCCCAAAAGTCCACAGCTCAAGTTACACTACCAGACTGGTCACCTCCCCCTGGTCTGAGCGGTGACGAAATACAATAGTCTTTCCGCTTTCAAAACTGTCAAAGAAAAATGCCAGTTCCAGGGGCTGCAAGACAGAACGCAGGCTTTGCAGCCCCGTGACCACCAAACCACTGAGCAAACCATCAAGCTGGCGCGTCTGGATATTTTCAATCCCATAGTCAGAGCAAATGGCATGGACGGCCTGTTCCAGCGGCGCATCACCCAGGCGGCCATTGAGCCAGTGCCCTGTCTGCCAGTTACCGCCATCCCCCCAACTTTCTCCATCAAGCGGAAAGGCAGGATATGGACGGGCATCCCAGCTATAGGTAAAGATATGGGCACTATCGACCATCGGAAGGGACGTAACACCGGAAAGGGGATTTGAACCAGGGATATAGTCAGGATCATCACGGTCAAAAAAGCTGTGAAAGGCCTGCAAGTAACGCCTTTGCATAAAGTCATCCCGTGTGCCGCGCGAATAATGCGGCAGGCCGCCCTGGACACTTTTGGGGTCTGAGAAGATATTGGGCTGGTTCGCCCCCTTGTCCACCGCCCCACAGCCAATTTCAGTAAACCAGAATGGCTTGGATTCTGGCAGCCAGGCGGTTGGCGCAGACTGCTCAACCCCGCCTATCCTGTTATAATGCAAATTTTGCCACCATGCCTTGATATCCTTATAACGGTAGACCCACGGCTTGCCCTGACCATCTGTAATGGCAGACCTGACCTGGTTGTCACGGTCAGATGAAGAAGCATAATACCAGTCATAGCCCTCACCGCCAGCCATATTGCCCCTTAAGTAAGTAGGGTCATAGATTGAAGATGTCCCCGCTACCCTGTCAAGATGACCTTCCCCGTCCCGCCAGTCTGACAATGGCCAGTAACAGTCAATGCCAATCACATCTATATCAGGCGAAGCCCAGAGCGGATCGAGATGAAACCAGACATCGCCCGAACCGTCCTGGGAGTGATAGCCAAAATATTCTGACCAGTCCGCCCCATAGGTGATTTTTGTTCCCGCACCCAGCACAGAACGGACATCCTGCGCCAGATTCACCAGAGCCTGCACAAAGGGAAAGCCATTATTGTCATCGCGCAACTGTGAAAGACCGCGCAATTCTGACCCAAGCAGAAAGGCATCAACCCCGCCTGCCGCCTTGCACAAATGGGCATAGTGCAGAATCATCCGCCGATATGACCATTCCTGCGGCCCAGCGTAGATCACCTTACCTGCCACGAGCTGAAAATCAGAAACTGCGGCACTGCCCATAAAATGGTCGACCTGAACCTTGGAAAACGCCGTCTTGTCAGCTGTGCCAGGCTGGTTGGGCGCAGGGTCAGATGTTATCAGGCCGCGCCAAGAATAAGCCCCTTGCGTTGCATTACCGTATGGGTCAGGCAAACTGTTATCAGTGGGAATGTCCATCAGGACAAAGGGGTTAAAGATTGCCCCGATCCCCCTGTCCCTCAAGTCTTGCAAGGCATCCATAACGCCCTGGTCAGACGGTGTGCCGCCATAAGCTGCCCCACCCTGATAGTCAGATACCCTGGCCGCATTTCCCCGTACCAGCCCTGCCACAGACCAGCTGTCGGGTGTTGTCACCTTGTCGCTATTGTCAACCATTGGCCTCAGACTACATTGTTCAGCGCGCAAGTCATTGCCAAACCAGCTGACAATCAGAGAGACTGCTTTTGCATTGGGCAGGCTGGCCTCCATATCATCCAGTGAAGCTGACCAGTCACTCACCCCCTGTCCCGTATGGACATTTTCGGGCGTACTGCTTCCGCCAACCTGCCTGAAAACCTGCGCGGCGTTATAGACAAATTCACCAGAGCCAGGCAGCATGGTCACAGCGCGGATTTTCTTCTCAAAGCTGTCAACAGGGCGAAAAACCTCAAAATTCAGCTGCGGGATACGGTTGCCAAATTTGGCCAGGGGCATATGCTCGAATACAATATAGGCCAGGCCGCGATAGGTTGGGGCATGGCCAGCCCCCTCTTTTGAGACAATCAGGCTATCGGGCTGCTGGGTCTCACTGCCCTGATAGATGCGGTAGGTGATGTCTTTCAGGGAAATTTGCTTGCCATCTGCCCAGACTGTCCCAATGCGGCTGATCTCGCCCTCACACAGGCCAATGGCAAAATTGGCATAATAATTATATTGGGTATTGGTCACGGTAGGGCCGCGCCCCTTGCCGCCCCCTGCGGACTGGCTGGAGGTAATGATTTCCTCTTCCAGCTGGGTCGCCCAGATCACCTGGCCTGCCATCCTGGCACGGCCATACAAACGCGGGATCACCGCCCCCTGCGTGGAAGAGATCACCTGCAAGTCAGACAGTCGCGCCCCCTCAACCTGGCGCGACTGGCCAGAGGAACCAAACAGGGCCTGGTCGACATAACGCCCAGCTGCTGCGCCAACCGCCTGCCCAATTGCCGCCCCGCCCAAAGTTGCCCCAAGCAGGGAAATGCCGCCAGGCAAAAGTGCCCCGCCAAGCGCAGAACCCGCCGCAGCCAATGCCAAAGTTGCCATAAGAAGCTCCTTGATAAATATCTCCAAAATTAACGCGGTGGCTTGCCTCAAGTCTTCAGGGCTGTCCCGGTTTGGCAGGGAACGCAAAAGCCCCTGCCCTGCGGCGCAGCCACCAGCTGCCCAAAAACACCTCAGACACCGTTGCGCCTTCCATGGCGTGCACCATTTTGCGCTGGCCTGTCATGATGCCCAAATGCTTGGCCGCGCTGTGGGGATGCATACGGAACAGCAAGACATCGCCTGGCCTTGCCTCTTCCCTTGCCACCTGGCACAAAAAATTTTGCGCGGCCGCGAGCAAGGGTTCCGCCTTGTCAGCCTCGCCCCAGTCACGGCTATAGGGCGGTGTCACTGCAATTTCATTGCCATAAAGCTGCCGCCAGACCCCGCGCACCAGCCCCAGGCAGTCACAGCCCACAGCTTTTTTACTGGCCTGGTGGTGATAGGGCGTTCCCATCCAGTCCCGCGCGACACCAATGATCTTTGAACGTTGTGTCTCCATGATAATTTTCCTCTTTCCTTCTGGACTAAAAACGCGCTAAAGAAGAGCCAAATCCCATGACCCAGAGAAAGGCCGCGCCATGAGTACAGAAACTGACCTAAAAACCCGCAGTGACAATAAATGTGAGCTGTGCGGCGCAACGGATCATTTAGGGGTTTATGACGTGCCTCCAGAGTCTGGTGGCAGCGCAGACAAGGCTGTCTATATCTGCGAACCCTGCAAGAGCCAGATTGAGAATCCCGATAGTATGGACGCCAACCACTGGCGTTGCCTGAATGACAGTATGTGGTCACAACAACCAGCTGTGCAGGTGATGGCCTGGCGGATGCTGAACCGTTTGCGCGGTGAGGGATGGCCCGTGGATTTGCTGGATATGCTCTATCTCGATGACGAAACCTTGGCCTGGGCAAAAGCCACAGGCGAGGCGGCTGACGACGGCGACGCTGTGGTGCACAAAGACAGCAATGGCGCAGTGCTGAGCGCGGGCGACACCGTGACCCTTATCAAGGACCTGGTGGTCAAGGGCGGCGGCTTTACTGCCAAACGCGGTACAGCCGTGCGCAATATTTCCCTGGTGGCTGATGTCCCAGAACATATTGAAGGCCGCGTCAACGGCCAGCAAATCGTGATCCTGACTGAGTTTGTGAAGAAGAACTGATGGGACAACTGGCAAAGCTTAAGGGACTGGGAGCCAAATCTGAGGCTGACCTGAATGCCATTGGTATTTTTACCCGTGAAGACCTTGAAAAGACTGGCGCGGCGCAGGCCTTTCTGGCCTTGCGCGGCCAAAATCCCAAAACCAGCCTGAACTTTCTCTATGCTATGGTCGGCGCGCTGGAAGACAGGAACTGGCTTGATATTGCCCAAAGTGAAAAGGGCAAGCTTCTGATGGAACTTGAGGATATTGGGGAACTGCGGGAACTGATTAAAGCAGAAGGACTTGAGGTTAACCCCTCCCCCTAAGGGCACCCTCAGAAACAAGTGTTGTTCTGTAAGGCTAATTGACAAGAATATTGACGCAGGTTACACTGGAAGGTAGTGCCAGACAAGCCAAGCAAGTCCTCTCAGTCCATCCAGACTGCTGGACTCTGCGGGGTTACCCCGTGGATCGTTTGAAAATATGTATTTCTTGGCAATACCCACGTGATGCCCTGCATCATGCAGGTTTTGCGTGACAGGTTAGGTTGGCTTGTCTGGCTTATTTTACGAACCTTTGATGTCAAGCCGCTATACCCCACCAATGGAAAAATTCTTCATCCAGAAAACAAGATTACTTAGGATACCCTCAAAAATAACCGAATCGTTTAGCTTGATCTTTTGCCCGTCAATGTCGTTTCAAAAATGCTTGTATAGCTCGCTATACGCCCATTTTTAGCCTAACTGACAAACAAAATCCCTACGCTATCCTGATCCTTTATTTCTGCGTGTATCCTTATCAAAACTAAAATACACCGCAGTGGAGTTTTACCTTATGGTTTCCTTTTCGTCCGCGTTGGAAACTATCCTGCATCAGGCCAAAGAATATGCTGTGGATCGGCAACATCCTGTTATATCCCAGGACCATCTGCTTCTTGCCTTGATGGGTGATGACCATATCAAACACGTCCTGCAAGATTGTGGGCTAAAGACTGACCTGTTTGCCCTGTCGCTTACTGACTATATTGACGCAATACCGCCCTTTGAGCATAACATCAACACTGTAGAGCCTGCCCCCTCAGAAGCTGTAGCCCTTATTGTCAGGCGCGCAATCCATATGGCAGAACAACAAAAAGCCCAGAAAGTTCTGCCAATCCAAGTTCTGCTTGCCTTATTGCGTGAACCTGACAGCCATGGGGTAAACATGCTGTCCCTGACTATTTCGAGCCGTCCGCGTATGGAGCAGATGGCCTCATTGACTGTTCTGGAACGTTTTATCTGTGACAGGGATACCGAACTGAAACGCCCTGTCCTCTTGCGTAAAATTGGAAAATACCTGCCATCCAAAAAATGGTTTCTCAAGTCGCCTCGTTTTGCTGCCCCCCTCACATTTCCAGAATAACGACCTCCCAGCCCTGAATACACTTGATGAACTGGCGCAGTGGTTGCTTATCCCTAAAGCAGAACTTGACTGGTTTGCCGATATTACGGGCATAGCTGCCAATAGTGAAAAACAAAACTACAGACATTACTATAACCAATGGCTGGCCAAAAAAGGCAAGGTGCCCCGCCTTCTGGAGATTCCCAAAAAGGATATGAAAGAGATACAGCGCAAAATCCTATCTGGCATATTGGACAAAATACCGCCCCATCCCTCTGCACATGGTTTTGTTAAAAAACGCTCCATCATCACCGCCGCCCAGTGCCATGCCAGCGAAACTGTGGTTATTGCCATGGATTTTGCAGAATTTTTCCCCCGCATCCGCCCTGCTATCGTGCGCGCCATCTTTACCGCCATGGGATACCCACCTCCTGTAGCCCTGCATTTGGCAGGCCTGTGCATGACAATTACGCAAGTCTCCCAATTCTCACAGCTTTCCACAGAGCAGCGTCACAGCCTGGATGTCCAGAAACTTTACCTACGTCCCCACCTGCCACAAGGTGCACCAACATCGCCAGCCCTGGCCAATTTGGCGGCCTGGCAACTGGATATCCGCCTCTCAGCCCTGTGCCATAACCAAGAAGCAAATTATAGCCGTTATGCCGATGACATGGCCTTTTCTGGCGACAAAAAACTGCTACTCCATGCCCAAAGTTTTACCCGTCTGGTCAGTCATATCTGTATTGGGGAAGGCTTTTTTATCAATCCGTCCAAAACCCGTATCATGACACAAGGCCATGCCCAACGTCTGACAGGACTTGTCGTCAACAGTCATGTCAATATTGGCCGCAAGGATTTTGACCGCCTGAAAGCAATATTACATAATTGTATCACCCAGAACCCAAAAAGCCAGAACAGGGATAATCTTGCTGATTTCAGAAACCATTTACAGGGTAAGGTCAGTTGGGTAGAGAGCATAAATCCCCAAAAGGGACAAAAATTACGCCAGCTGTTTGAGAAAATAGACTGGACATAAAATCACATCTGCCCCTTAAGGACACACATCAATAGACTTTGGTGATTTTTTCTATGGAAAAAACAAGGTCTTGACGACCATGGTAAATATGCCAACAACAGCTGCCAGGCTCAGCCCCTTGATAATATTCATTTCGGTAGAAAGAACAGCCTCCACCCGATCAATATCACTCCTGAGACTCGTCTCTGCCTTATCAATCTTGGCTGTTAAACTTGATTCAACCTTATCAATTTTCGTTGTCAGACTTGATTCAACCTGATCAATCTTAGTTGTCAAGTCTTGCTCCACCTGCCCAAGCTGCTGCTTTGAGGCAACCTTTTCCCCCATAGCATCATTCAGAGCATGAGCCTGTGCTGCGGCTTGCTTCTCATCAACACCAGCCTCACGCAGGGTTTCAGCATATTTTAAAGTATCAAATGTCATCCACAATCCTTTATGGGCAGATTACCAGGTAATATACAATGCAGTCAATGCCCCATAAAGTCATGTCTTCTCAGGTGATAAAAAGATAGATTCTTCACCTGGACGTTCGTCATTAGGCAGCTTGTTGGCGCGGTCAAGTGCCATCAGCAAGGGAGTCAGTCCTTCCTTGTTGCGCAACCTAAAAATCTCAATATCCCTTTGTGATTCCTTGGTCCATCCCGCAATATCCAGCACACGGGCTGCCTTGGCGATCAGGCCGTGCCTTTTGCGGTCGGGGTCTTCCTGGTGCTTTCCCCCAAAACCAATAGCCCTTTTAAGCCTGTGGCCAAGCCCACGGTCCATCTCATAACTGCGCTCTTTTTCATATTCCCTGTCCTTCAAAACCAGGACAAGCTCCAGGTCATCAAGTACACCTGCCAGCTGGTTCATCGCCAGACCCTTTTGCTCTTCATCCTTGTCCTCTCCCAAACTGAACAGGTTGGGAATCACAAAATAGGAGACGTTATTATGATGGAAAAAATGTTGTCGCACCCATTCAAGGTCACCTCCAGGGGCATGCCTGATGGCCGTTTCTATAACCCCGTTGATCTGGCGTACCACAGAAGCAGATGGCAGGCGCAAGCGTGCCTGGGTGTCGGCCAGGCCATCATGACGGATCGGCGGTGTGCCTGGCGGGTTCAGCGCGGCCAGTGCAAACAGGCCAAGATCAACGCCCAGTGTTGCGAGCAGGGCAATCAGATCACGACCTGAAATAGGGTCACCGCCTGAAGTCTTGCCATCTCCAGGATGTCCCAAAGTGACAACATAATTAAGCAGGCTGGAAAAATAGGAACCAATATTGTCCCACAATTTCTTGACCGCATTGGCAACCCCTGCCGGCCCTTCGGTAAAGGCCGCTTCACGCAGGCGCAAAACTGCTGGGGCTTCTGCCTGGTCAGCTGCGCTGCGCAATCTTTTTGCCAGGGTCGGGTCATAACAGGAAAAGCCGCTGGTGCGCGGCGCAATGGAAACCGAATCTGCCAATGCCCGCATTTCAGACGCTGTAGACTTGCCCAACGCATTGGAACGTGCTGCAATATTTTTGGCCTTACCCCTGATGGCAAACGCCCTGTCCTCAAAATTTTTCTGTCGCTCTGCTACTGTGCCGCCTTCCAGACTGGCCGCTGTCTGCCGCAAGGCCTCAATATCTGTCTGGATTGCACCAAGCCAGGACTTTGAAACCCCGTCACGCAGGGAGGACACACTGTTCTTGACACTTTCACGGGCTGAATAGAGCGGCCCGCGCCCTGCCCCTGAAGAAATCCCGCAAGACCCGCCGCTGCGCTCCTCACGCTGCATCTGACTGTCAGACCAGGTCACTACATTGTCAAGCTGGATACCGACCGCATCAAGACGGGCAGCAACAACTGATGCTGCGTCACGAGCATCTTCCTGCAATCCTGACAGGCTGGTACGGGTGGCCTCTTCACCAGCAATCAGTGACCACCAGAACCCATAACCAAAACCGATTGACCAGAGAAACAGGAAAAAATAAAGCGGGGCAGTAATAAAACGCTCAACTATGGTGCGTTGCGCCCCAAAAGTCTCGCGCAGGGTCAGCCACATCAGGAAGGTCAGTGCGACCACAATAGCAATCACCAACATGTCATTGGTCACTGACAAACCGCCGATGATGTCACGCCCGGAATTCGCGCCGCTTTGTGAGCCAACAATAAAGTCACTCATGCCGCTCCAGGTGGCATAACCAGAAATAACCAGCAACATCAGAGAAGCCAGACCAATCATGGCATTCCTGCCAAGCATATAGTCCACAACCCTGTTCCAGCCTGAATATGAAGTCTTGTCTGCCATAACCCTGTCTTGCTCCCCCAAAAAAATCTTTTCCCCAAGGATAGCACCTTTTGCAGCAATACAAAAAATGAAATTGGAACAAAACCTTAAAACAGTCCTTCAAAGAAATATATTAGAAACAATCTACCTTAAACACAACCTGAATAGTTCACATTATATTTCCTTAGTTTATATTATGTTTTTGTAATAAATACTTAATATATGTAATTAAAGAGAACGACAACTATTATTAATTGGAGAGAAAATGGTAGGCCTGAAAGAATATAGCAGTATCATTAACGGAACAGAACTCAACGATACCATAATCGGCACAGAAAGGGATGACCTGATTATCAGCGGGTCAGGCTATGATCTGCTGGATGGCGGCAATGGGTCAGACACTTACCTGGTTGGCTCAGATGACTATAACGAACGTTATCTGGACGGCTTCCAGGACAGCGGCATTTCAGGTACTGACACCATTGAGGCTGCCCAGGAAGAAACACAGATCGGCCTGTTGTCAGGCTTTGGGGCTAATAGCGGCATTGAGGTTATTGAAGGCATTGCCAACTCCACCATTGAGGGCGAGGCCTGTGACCAGGTGTGGGATTTTTCAACAGTAGAAATCCGTAATATCTCGGCCATTAATGCTGGAGGCGGACGTGATAATGTCACGGGTTCCTTTGGCAATGATGTTATTTATGGCGGCACAGGACATGACACACTGAATGGCAATGATGGAAGCGACCGTCTCTCAGGTGATGATGGCCATGACGTTATAAATGGCGGCAATGGCAATGATGAGCTGCTAGGCGGCAACGGCAATGACATTCTTAATGGCGGCAATGGGGACGACACCCTTTTCAGTGATGTTGGCTATGACATGCTGGATGGCGGGGAAGGCAGTGACAGCTATATTGTGACCCGTGACAGTAATGGTTTTGTCGATGTCTACAATGATAGCGGACTGCAAGGGTTTGATGTTATTGAGGCGATAGACAGTGAGACAGATATTGGCATAAAAAGCGGTTTTGACCAGACTTCAGGAATTGAGATGATCTTTGCCAATGACCTGTCTGATGTCAACATCACTGGTACTGCTGGCAATGAAATATGGGATTTCTCTGCCACTGAGATCGTCGGCATCACCGCTATTGATGCAGGTGCTGGCAATGATGTTATTATAGGCTCCCAAGGGGATGACAACATCATTGGCGGCGCAGGCCAGGACATTCTGACAGGTGGTAATGGCGCGGATACATATAGCTTTAATAGCCAGTCTGGTCATGACATTATCCGTGAAAACGGTGACAACAGCACAGACATCATTAAATTTGAAGATGTTGACAGCATCACAGACCTCCAGTTCACCCAGATCGGCAATGACCTGCTGATTACCACTGGACCAACATCCTCCATCCTTATTGAGGGGCAGTTTACTGAAGGAACCGCGTCCCAATCAATTGAAGGCCTTGTATTTGCAGACGGATCTTATGAAACCCTGCGTGAACAGCCTGATGGCGGCGGAGCGCAACCGGGCGACGGCGAGGATAGTATTTCAGGCGATGAGAATGATAATGTCCTAAACGGCGATGACACTGACAATACTATTTTTGGCAATGGCGGTGATGACACCTTGATCGGCAACGGTGGCTATGATTATCTCATTGGTGGTTCTGGAAATGATATTTTGGACGGCGGCGACCTTGGGGACGACCTGGAAGGTGGCAGTGGTAATGACACACTGACTGGAGGACAGGGCGACGACTATTTTATCTTTATTGACAATTTTGGCCATGACACCATAACAGACTTTGAGGATGGTGTTGACCTGATCCACCTGTCAGCCCTGGAGGAAGGCACTCCCTTTGACCAGGTCATCATCATCCAGTCTGGAAATGACAGCCTGGTCCAGTTGGGTGATAACAGTATCACCCTTTTGGATACAGATGCCGCAACCATAACATTTGATGATTTCATCTTGTTTGGCTAAACTCGACATGGGTGCCTGTTCTCTGGGCACCCTTTTTTGTCCCCTCCCCTGAACAGGACGAATTTACCTTAAATTTGATCATTATATTTAAGGAATCTTTACCCCAAAAAACAGCATTTTCTTCCAATATTCGTGGGTTCTGATATTTAGAAAAAAAACAATTCCAGGCAACCCAATAAAACAATGGAAGAAGATCATGACAAATACAATCAAGGGCACAAAAGCCAATGACACACTCAGGGGAACTGACAAGGACGATATTATCATAAGCGGTTCGGGCTATGACATGCTTGATGGCGGCAATGGTTCAGATACCTACCTTGTCCAAAAAGATGACTATAATGGCCGCTATATTGACAAGTTCCAGGACAGCGGCGACCAGGGCGTTGACACAATACTTGCTGCCGAAGCCGAAACCCAGATTGGTATTATTTCAGGCTTTGGTACTGACAGCGGCATTGAGGTGATTGACGGACTGGAAGACTCTTCCATCGTTGGCGATAATGATGCCCAGACCTGGGACTTTTCCAAGGTTGAGATCAAGGGCGTTTCAGCCATCTACGCCCAGGATGGTCATGACAATGTGACAGGTTCACAAGGAAATGATACCATCTATGGCGGCGCAGGACATGATGTTGTCAATGGCGGCCTTGGCGATGATTTTTTAGGCGGTGACGCTGGCCATGACCGCCTGTTTGGCGGCGAGGGCAATGACACCCTGGACGGCGGCACTGGCAATGATATTTTGGCAGGCGGCAATGGTTCCGACAGCTACCGCTTTTCCAGCACCGATGGCCACGATATAATCCGCGAGAACGGCGATTCCAAAGGCGTTGACACTATTGTACTGCAAGATATCGCCAGTATTTCTGGGCTATCCTTCACTCGGCGCGGCGATGATCTCCTGATTACAACAGGTGACCATGCCTCTATACTGATTGAGGGACAATTTGCAGCAGACGGTAACAATGCTGTTGAGCAACTGGTCTTTTCAGATGGTACTGCCATTGCCCTGACAACTTCCCTGACAGGCGACAGGTCAGACAACTTTATTCTTGGCAGCGAAGCCGATGATGTCATTCGTGGTCGCAGCGGCGATGACAGCCTGGTCGGCAATAATGGTGATGACAAGCTGTATGGCGGCAAGGGCAATGACACCCTGGACGGCGGCGAAGGCGATGACCGCCTTGTTGGCGGCAGGGGCAATGATACCCTTGAAGGCGGCAACGGCAATGATACTGTCCTTGGCGGACGGGGCAATGACCATATGCATGGTGGTGAAGGTGATGACCTGATGCGCGGCAACAATGGCAATGACGAACTGCTGGGCGAAGGGGGCAATGACCGTCTTTACGGTGGCAAGGGCGATGACATGGTCTCTGGCGGCGCAGGTGCAGACCGCATTGGCGGCGGCGCCGGCAATGATATGCTGTATGGCGATGGCGGCAATGATACACTCTATGGCAGCAAAGGTGAAGACCATCTGTTTGGCGGTGAAGGTTTTGACCGTCTCTATGGTGGCAAAGGCAATGATGTCCTAAATGGCGATGCCGGTAATGACCGTCTGGTTGGTGGTAACGGCAAGGATGTCCTGGACGGTGGCATTGGCAACGATACCCTTGTTGGCGGACGCGGTGCTGATACATTTGTCTTCTCTGATGGCTATGACACCATTGCAGATTTTCAGGATGACAAGGACATGATTGACATGTCAGTTTATGAAGTTGCTGAAAATTTTGCAGACCTGACAGTCACCCAGCACGGTAGTGATGTATGGGTTTCAGCAACAGAAGGCAGCCATGTTGTGGTCAGTAACAGTGACGTGCTGGACTTCAGCAGCGATGACTTCATCTTTTAGGATGCTGATATAATTGTAACTCCCCAGCTTCTTTTTTCACGTAAATACGCGGTTTCAAGCGGAATACAGTCTAAAAATCCTGTTTTTAAATGGAAAAATGATCATATTTTAGTGGTTTTAAAAATAACGATTTATTTTTATCGTTATTTATCAATTAGTTAATACACCTAAAACAAGCTGGGGAGTTACATATAATTTACAGACCAGGAAGGGGTGTTGCCAATAATGGCGACACCCTTTTACCTTTGGAAACTTTGGCCATCCAGGTTGCCGCTACCCGTACCAGGATATGACAAGACAAAATCATTGCCGGGCATATGGGGGAAGCCCTGAAAATTGGCAGCGTTGGCAAAACGTTCGCGGCAGGTCACAAAATTCTTGTCACAGCCTGCGGTGATAACAAACTGGTCGCCTTCCCCGACCGTCTTGGCCATTGGCAACCACAGGGAAATTTTCCGCAGGCTTCCCTCAAAATAGTCCCGCTTGATCTCCATTTCCAGCCCCTCATTCTGCCCTGATGTCCAGTGCAGCAAACCATGGGAAAACCAGCCCTTGGCAAAATTTTCCGCCCCAGTCCCCACAGTTAGCAAGGTAATCAAGCGGCGGTCTTCCTGGGCAGAAACACTGGTTTCCAGCCTGTATTGTGCGCTGTCTAGGTCAATGCCACATTTGGCACTGCCCAAATCTGTGTCACAGCCAGGCTGATAAGAACGTCCCTGTGTCTGGTTCAGATAATGGGACATGCCACGCACCTCGGCACTGAAACTTGTTTCCCCACGTGATATTTCCCCCAGTGAGCCATAGCGCAACAGGATATATTGTGAGGGATCTTGCCAGTTGACGCGAAAAATTTCAACGCGGGCATCATCATACAGTCCTGCCAGCAAATCCTCTTCCTTCAGTGACAGGGAAGACAGCGCACTGTCCACCTCCATATTGTCCACGTTCAGGCCAATGGTCTCACGCATCTCTGTTGCCAAAAACCCTGAAACTGCCTCAAAGATACTGCCATCAAAGGACAGGTCACGGTCATGGTCTGTAAAGCCAAGGACAAGACCGTCCCTGCGGGTCAGTCGCCAGCAATGGCACAGGGTTGTGGTGCCGCTGTCAAGATGTGCCTGCATGTCAGGGGAGATGTTACACATGGGAGAGTCCTTTATATAATACTGGATCATTAGGGCAGATTCCGTCAACCAACCTTGCCCTTTAATGGCGCATATAAGACGTGATCACAAAGGGCGCGACTCTTTTACCAAGCCACCAGACTGCACCAGCCTAAGAATATTGATCACATGGAAAGCAAGATCCCCTTTGTGATTTGGTATAACAGACCCGCAAACTGTCATACCGCAGAAATGCGGTATCCATGCCGTGAGGTTGGTGCTGAAATGGCAATGTTCGTTCTGGAATCGCGGAACTCTGCGTTATCAAACAGCTAAACTTTTTCATCTTGAGAGGACAGGGCATGGATACCGCGTCGGGGCGCGGTATGACAGTGGGGGCGGTCAACTATATCAAGTACCCCACTCAAGAGAGTCCTGAAGCTGCAATGGGTGTATGATTGCTACCCGCCTATTTTCTGGTACACCCTGTCCAGGTCATCATTACTGAGCATGATCGCAAAATAATCCTGTAATATTTCTGACAGTTGCCCCCTGGATGATATTTCAATGTCCTTGTCTTTCCCTTTGCCGCGCAACCGCAGCACATTATCCAGCATATGCGCCCGCCCCTGCTCACTGTAGCGCGAGACAATCACTTTCCTGGTACAGATTGATTCCGGGGAGGTAGAGTTAAAATAGTTGGCAATGCTAAAATCAATATAGAGCTGCTCCTGAAGGTCAAACTCGTACAGGGACACCCATTCACCGCTCTGCTGCGTCTGGAGCTGAAAGAGTCCCTCTTCCACTTCCAGTACCTTAAAAGCAAAACCATATTGCTGCGAAACTTCGCCATCTTTCAGCAAGATTGGCTCGATAATAGACATACCAGTAAAGCCTTGGTCACAAATATAGCTTTGTTCCCCAATCTTTACCCTGAGTAGCATGTGAGTCCTGGGGCGTTTTTCGCGATAGCCCAGCATAGGACGGGAGGTCAGATATGCGACATCATAGCCCAAATTTTCCAGCGCATCATAAAACAGGCCGTTCATCTCATAACAATAGCCGCCCCTGCCCTGATAGACCAGCTTGTCAAAAATATGCCCCTTGTCGAGCGAGACATCCCCGTTAAGGTGGACATCAAAATTGTCAAACGGGATAGAAAAGGCATGTCCCGTGTGCAGGGCAACCAAATTATCCAGTGTGGGCGCAAAATCCTTAGCAGAATCTTCAAAGCCAATGCGGGCAAGATAGGCATTTCTGTCAATAAACATGGGTCTTTAAACCTTTACATATTCTGCACCAGGGCTGCGTTCCAGTGTTTCGCTAATCAAGTCAGGCCTTTCCATGATACCGCCGCCCAGCCACTGGTAATGGGTAATCCCCATAAGCTGTGCAAAACGGTAGGCCATCCGCCTATCATAGACCTGCGAGACCTCTTTGAGGCTAAACAGGGCCATCAGTTCCAGGTCATCAGACGGCTCGGCCAGGAACATTTTCAGGATTTCATATTTCAGGTCTTCTGTCTCAATATGGAGTTCCTCTTCCCAGGTTGCCAAAGCCCCTGTCACACGGTCGCCCAAGTCGAAATAGTTAAACATGAAGGCATGGTCTTCAGCATACATATAGTGCATCAGCCGCTTGTTCCAGGCCTTTGCCACCGTCTCAATATGCTCATTCAGTTCTCCCCGGACAATAAGGGATACCCAGCCATTTTCTGGCGGAAACACAAGGCCTTCCATCTTTATGCCCTGCAAAAGGGCAATGCCATCCGCAATATTGTCACTTCGGATATGGTAGCTTTCGCTAAATTCACTCATGGTCAGGTCTTCCCGAAAGCTGGCGTTATATGAGGCACTGACTGGGTAGCCAGTTTCTTCATGCCATCCCTTATTATTATGCAGCAGAACAATATTCAACCCTTTAAACCCGTATCTCCACCACTGGAATATCAGGAATTTGCCCGGCCTTGAAATGCGCCATGTTAATTTCCAGGCGGTCTGTGTCAAACCGCACAGGAACGTCAAAGCTAAACCCGGCACTGACCACCTGTCCTGCCAGCGGAATCTGTCCTGACACAAAGGTCAGTTTTCCGGTCTGGTAATCAATAGTTCGGACAGTTTTCACCCAACAAAAAAATAAGTGAGCCCTCAATTTGTGGGAAGATGGTGTTGTAAACGACATCAATCCTTCAAAACGGAGGAACTCATGGACATTGTAACAACTGTTCTG
>JAJRRF010000266.1 GCA_024279735.1 Alphaproteobacteria bacterium | reverse complement strand
TTGCCCGTCACGAACAGTCCAAACCTTCTCATGCCCACATTTTCCGCAACAGGGGGTTTTGTTCCAACGAAGTTTGGAAAGGTACGCAATGCAGGCCTCTTCTGTGCCAAAACGCGCTTCAAAAGCAGGTACATCTGTCGGAAAATCTTCCCAAAGCTCTCTCTTATGGTCTTCTGTCATGTCATATTCTCCCTAAACTATTAACAACAGAGAATACAATGAATATGAGCCTTAATTAAGGGGATAGGTATGCCGCGCTACCCTATTTTTCTCAGCAGGAGAAAGCGTCTTCCACTCTATTTGACTTTGCTCGCAAATAAGTGTGCGCATAATGGCACTAAAATCATTGCCCCCAAGATAGTTATCGCCTGCCGAAGCGCGCACCTCCATAATATTTTCATATTTATCCAGAATAGAGACATCAAATGTACCGCCGCCTAAGTCAAATACCAAAAACTGTGCTTCTTCGACATTGTTTAAACCATAAGCCAGTGCTGCGGCTGTCGGTTCATTAATCAGACGCTCAACAGTAAGCCCGGCTAATTTCCCTGCATTGATAGTTGCCTTACGCTGCAAGTCATTAAAATAAGCAGGAACAGAAATCACAACTTCTGAAATTGTTTCTTTGCAATGTGTCTCTGCATCACTTTTAAGGGATCTCAGCAACAGGGCAGAAAGCTCCTCAGGCAAAAAAGAGCGGTCGCCAAGTTTAACAGGGCGATCACTGCCCATCAGTCGCTTGAAATCAGCAATCGTAAGGTCAGGGTGCGTGAGCAGGCGTTCTTTGGCAGACTGACCAACCAAGACAGTACCATCATCATCAATCCCGACAACCGAAGGTGTCAGATAGTGACCAAGGGCATTCTGAATACATGCCGGTTCGCTCTCATTCCAAAATGCTACAAGGGAGTTGGTTGTTCCTAAATCAATACCAATAATAGTCATTCACATTCATCCATAAAAAAGGGGCGTAACAGTTTTACCATTACGCCCATACATAACCAACAAATTTGGTCAGAATGTAATCACAGTCCTGATAGACTTGCCTTCGTGCATCAAATCAAACGCTTCGTTGATACGTTCCAATGGCAGGACATGGGTAATCAGGCTGTCAATGTCGATTTTCCCCTCCATATACCAGTCCACGATTTTGGGGACATCGGTGCGGCCTCTTGCGCCGCCAAAGGCACTGCCGCGCCAGCTACGGCCTGTCACCAGCTGGAACGGGCGGGTCTTGATTTCTTGCCCTGCGCCAGCCACCCCGATAATGATGGATTCGCCCCAGCCCTTATGGGCGCATTCCAGCGCGTCACGCATCACATTGACATTGCCAATACATTCAAAGCTATAGTCTGCGCCGCCGCCTGTCAGTTCAACCAGATGCTCAACCAGGCTACCCACCACTTCAGAAGGGTTGACGAAATCGGTCATGCCAAACTCTTCAGCCAGCTTCTTGCGGTTGTCATTGAGGTCAACGCCGACAATCTGGTCTGCGCCGACCATTTTCAGCCCCTGCACCACATTCAGGCCAATGCCGCCGAGACCAAACACCACGCAGTTGGAACCTGGCTCAACCTTGGCGGTATTCATCACCGCGCCAACGCCTGTGGTTACGCCGCAGCCAATATAGCAGACCTTTTCAAACGGGGCATCCTTGCGGATTTTGGCCAAGGCAATTTCGGGCAGGACAGTATGGTTGGCAAAGGTGGAACAGCCCATATAATGATAGATTGGCTTGCCCTTATAGGAAAAGCGGGTTGTGCCGTCCGGCATCACACCCTTGCCCTGGGTTTCGCGGATCGCCTGGCATAGGTTGGTTTTTGGGTTCAGGCAATAGTCACATTCGCGACATTCTGGGGTGTAAAGCGGAATCACATGGTCGCCCACCGCCAGCGAAGTCACGCCCTCCCCAATCTCAATCACCACCCCCGCGCCCTCATGGCCGAGAATGGCTGGAAACAGACCCTCAGGGTCGTCACCGCTACGGGTAAATTCATCGGTATGACATACCCCGGTCGACTTGATCTCAACCAGCACCTCGCCCTTTTTCGGCCCTTCTAAATCCACCTCGACAATTTCCAACGGTTTTCCAGCCTCAAAGGCCACTGCTGCGCGTGTTTTCATGAGTATTCAATCCTAGATATATTATTATTGGTTTATATGGAGATCGGAGAAAGTATCATGAGAACACACCTTACATAATACCAATGATGACCAAAGAAATCTCCTTTTTTGTTGCTGTATACACCCCCAACATCAAAACCCAGATTTTCAGCTGGCTCTTTTGCACTTTGGAGTCGTTCCGTCCTTCTCCCAATGCTAAGGCATTGCAGCGAAGAACGCGCCTATCCAGATCACAAAATTTCTCACCTGAAAAAAACTGGGTTTTCACGTCGTGTGAGTATAACACTACTTCGCCAGGTACTATTTGTGATTCTGCCCTTACACGAACGCGTTTACAACGTTCATGCCGAACTTTCACTACACAGATATACAGTATTTCAAGTGCCCGTATCTCGCACCAAGATTGCAAAAAACCGCCCCCTTCCCCAACAGGGCAAAAGGGGCAGCCGCCTAGTCTTCTATCCGCCAACTGCCTTTTTCCCTGATAAAGGTCATGCTGTTTTTGCCAGTCACTGGTTCTTTCAGGGTGCAGACACCTTTTTGGGTCTTGCCTGATGCCTCATAGTCCTGCCTGGCGCAAACCCGCAAGACAGACAGCATTTTGTCAGCCTTTTTCTTCTTGAAACCATTGACAAATGTGCTGACCAGCATCCCGTCCCTGACAAACTTTTCCTTGCCCTTTTCCGGGATATAGCTTTTGAGAAACACACGATATTTACGTTTTTCAAGCAAGACGACCGCATTCCCTATCGCCTCCTTCAAAGTGCCTGTGTTGCCTGTAAAATCATTATCGGCAAATTCATCAAGCTGATAGGCAGGGCAATATTTGTTTTGCACCTGCTTGAGGCCAAAGGCCATCGCGATGGCAAGAACTGCCAAGGCCAGACTGATAAAGAGCCACCTAAAAAATCGAAACATTCCTCATTCTCCTGTTTTGTTTTATTGATATAGACTATATCTTCGATAAAAAGCAAAAAAATGATCAGGGCAAGGCCATTTCGTTACCCTCCCCTCCCAAGCCAGGAGTAAGACAGGATAAGAAAAGCCCCAAAACATCACATAATCCTAGCGTCAAGCATCCTGTAACAAGTTCTGGATAAAAAATCACTGATAATCACTTAAGAGTATCTATATTCTGAAACACACTATCCTGCTTTTCGCAGCAGTCTGTAGCCATCGCAACGGCAAGAACCAAGGCCAGACTGATAAAAAGCCACCTAAACAACCGAAACATTCCTCATTCACCCGTTTTCTTTTAGTGACACAGACAGAAATCATAAATATATCAATAAGTTAGAGAGATCCCCACTGTTGAATAGACCTCCCCCCCTACCTCAACCGCAAGCACCGGCTTGACCGCCGCACGACCGCCCCGGAGCCTGTCAAGGTTGTTATCAATCCTCCCCCTGGCCGTGGAGGGGGAGGTGTAGGGGGCAGTGGAGGGGTACGCCCTCCCGGGACGGGAGGTTCTGGCAGTGCAGGGGGCAAGGTTGGGGAGGTCGTCAAGCCGCCTCCCAGGGCTCCACGGGAGGACCTGCATGATTTTGGCAGAAGCGGCACGAAGATGAGCAAAAAACAGAAGGACAAAGAGGCCAAACGCATCCTGGAGGATATGGTGGCTGGCAAGCCGTTTAAATTGTCTAAAAATACCCAGCAGGGCAAGCCGAAGCACATTTATCAGCTGCATATTCGGGACAAGGCCAATACTGCCAGGGAGGTGAAAGGCACCACACCTGCCACGTTATTGGATTATCTTAAGCAAGGTAGTAGCGGGGATAAAGGGGCTGTTTTCCCGGCAGTCGCCGCAACAGGCGTATCGGGCAGTATGTTGAGCAATGCCATCGATGCGCAGCGCAAAAACAGAAAACGCAAAAAAAGGGGGGAGAGCTAATGCCCCGCCCCGTCTGTCTTGCGCTGTTTTGCGCGGTGATAAAATTCCAGATTGGCTTGCCAGCCCCATCCCCTAAAGTCTTCGTGGTTCTCAATATCATCAAAAATGTCCTGGTTTGCAGGATCAATACCAAGGTTCGCCTTGTCCGGATATTTTTGGGAAAATTCATACCTTTCCCTTATGATTTTATTGCGGTGCGCAAAATATTCAGGGGTCAGCCTGCCATGTTCATCAAGGGCGTAACGGTCACTGTCAGGGCCATAAAACAGGGTGGGGTCAATGTCAGTCTGT
>JAJRRF010000265.1 GCA_024279735.1 Alphaproteobacteria bacterium | reverse complement strand
CGAAGTGGAATATATTCTTTTAGGCTTCCTTGCAGGGCATTGATCAAGTGTTTCATAAGGTTTCCTCATTATGTCGTGAAACAAATCAGAAAATCTTAACGCTTTTTCAATGTCTTATGCAAATTAGTCGTGTACTATGCCGACAAGTAGACCAAAATTCTAAGCCATACACTTCAGCCAGTCCTATTCCGCCTCACGGACAAGGCGAAAGCCAAGGTCATTGGCACGGTAGTCTGGCATAAAGCCGTAACGGTCTGAAATGCGCAGGGAATGGGCATCACTGTTCCAGCTGCCACCACGCCGGACGCGCCTTTTTCCTGTAGCCGGCCCTGCCGGATTGTTGGACGGCGAACTCGCTTTTTTGTAAAATTTAGCCCCGTACCAGTCAGACACCCATTCGCGCACATTGCCAAGCATGTCATGCGATCCCTTCTTATTTGGCGCAAAAGACCCGACTGGCGAAGTCCGTTCCCATTGGTCACCACAATTGGACTTGCGGCAGTTGGCCAGCTTCTTTTTCATCAGATCACCCCAGTGATAGGGCGAAAGCTGCTCGCCCCGCGCGGCATATTCCCACTCGGCTTCAGTTGGCAACCGCCATTTTTGACCCGTCTTTTTGGAAAGCCAGTGCACATACTGGACTGCATCATGCCAGTTCACATAGGTCACAGGGTAGGCATCACCTCCCCTGTTCTCACCCCATATATTGGGCTTGTGCGTACATCCCCCCTCTGCAAGACAGGCCTTGCATTGGGCAAAGGTAATCTCATATTTGCTCATAGAAAAACGTCCGACCCTGACCTTGTGAACTGGGTGCTCATCATATTCACAGCCCAGCCCGCTGACACAGCCAAGATTAAACAGGCCGCCAGGCAAATCAACAAGCTCAGGTATAACAGAGCGGGACATTGTGACTTGCTGCCCTTTTTTCGCCAGTACAGCACTGGCTACTGGGGGCCTGGACACAGTCTTGCTATCCTGCTGCCTGCCCTTGGACAGCTTGACCTGCATCTCTGCCAACTTTTTGCGCAAGGCAGACAGCTCACTGCTCCCCTTGCCATTTCGAGCCTTTCCTGCCCCTGCTGGATAAAAATTTCCAATCAGGGAACTGCTTTCCCAGGGCAGTTGCCGCTCTTTTGTCATGGCAAAAACCTCCTGGCGGGTGGCCTTGAACACCTGCTCTATACCAAGACCTGGCTGCACCAAAAATTTGGCCAATGTCACACTATAGGGACTGTTCTTGCCATTACCATCTGCTGCTACACTGCCGGGAGCTGTGGAAAAGGCCACCAGAGATCCGCGCGGCGACCCCATCTGTGCCAGACCGCGCGTCCCGCTACTAAACAGGCTGCGATAGGGGTTGTTACGGCAGGCATCAAAGATGATGACATTCATGCGGTTGCCTGCTTCCTTCATGCCAAACAACAGGGAGTTGGCGGAAATCGCCTCAATATCAACGTCACCCTCCACCTCAATACGTGCATCAATCGGAACCAGATAGTTCAGCCCCCTGACCTGGAGGCCGTGGCCTGCATAAAACACAAAACCCACCGTGTCACGGCCTGCCCTTTTGAGCTTGCGGGTAAATTCTGTAAAGGCACGCTTCATTTTCTTCTGGGTCAGGTCAAGCCGTTCTATCACCTCAAAGTTTTGCGTCCGCAACACCTTTGCAATCAATCGCGCATCATTGGCGGGATTGGCCAGCTCTCCGACATTTTGGTAGGCCGAATTGCCCATCACCAGCGCAATGCGCTTTTCTGCCTGGGCTGCTGACAAAAACAGGCAGCCCCAGAAGACTGACATTGAAAGAACCATGCACTTTTTCATATCCCACCCTTCTTTGAAAATGTTTTTATAGCATCATGCCCCAAATAGCCAAAAAAGAAAAGCGGGCATTAATAGCCAAAAAAGAAAAGCGGGCATTGCCAATCGTATATATGGACGGTTTGGGGCTCTGTCCCAAACCGGAACGTTTTACATAAACCCTGCCCCTTTCACAACGCTCCAGTCAAAGACTGAGCCTTTGACCGACAATCTCCTCACTGTCATCCCGCCGCCGCCTTGACCTGGCGGCCAGCTTACCGTTTTGCGCTGAATGTGCCTGCTTCTGGCATGGAAATCCCAGGGCTGCGCCGTTTAGGGCTGTTCGTTTTGCCCTTTTGGCTGTTCTGCCTCTGAAACGGGAGACCTGCTGGGTGTAACGGCGCAAGTTCTTGCGGTACAGTCTCATGCCCTTGCGGTAAAAGCGCATTTCCAGGCCATACATTTTGGCCAGTCCAGAAGCTGGAAAGGCTCGGCCCCACAGCGCAGACTGGCGGCGTTTTTGTTCCAACTCCGCCATCATGGTTTCAAACTGGCCTCTGCGACGCTCCAGTAATTTTCTAAAATGCTCATTGCTGCTGCGGAAACATTCCAGGCCTTTCCGCCTGACCTTGCCAGATGGGGAACGAACCAGCTCAATCCGTCCCTTTTCCAGGATGTCACGCGACATGGTGCAGCTGCCTTTCTGGCCAATCAGTTTACACAGATAGTCCTGACCCGAAGGAGCTACCCCATAGTTGCGGCATGTCCTGCGGTGACAAACAGGAAAACAGCAAAGAAGAGAAATGAAACCAATGTTGAAAACAGGATAACGGCTATTGAACGGAATATATTTTGTTGGGTGATGATTCTGGTTAAACGCCTCACGGTACTTACTCCTACATATAATATTATGGTTGCGCGGTTAACTTATGGGGCAGCCAGATCATGTCCCAAACAAGGCCATTTCACCGCCTGATAGCAGCCTGGCGGCACTGTGACAGCAGGATGGCGGACAATAAAAAATGAAGGAATTTTGAAGGGTTTTGGTATGTGGGATTCGGCATGTTTGCAAATCTGTGTTACATCACCCCAAAGGAAAAATATTATGCAAACTACAGAACACACCCCGCCCAATGATGACATGATCCGGGAGATCCTCACCGCCCCGAAAACCTTCGCCATTGTCGGAGCCAGCCACAAGAAAAACCGCCCCAGCTATATTGTGATGAAATATCTCATCAATAAGGGCTTTCACTGCATCCCAGTCAATCCAGGGCTGGAAGGCAAGACCATTATGGACATGAAAGTCTATAGCAGTGTCACTGATATTGAGGAGGCCATTGATGTGGTTGATATTTTCCGCATTTCTGACGCGGCCTTTGAAGTCACAGAACAAGCCATTGCTATCAAGGCAAAAACGGTCTGGATGCAAATCAAGGTGATCAACCCGAAAGCCGCTGCCCTGGCTGAAAAGGCTGGCCTGAATGTGGTGATGAACCGCTGCCCTAAGATTGAGTATGAGCGGCTTTTTTAGGTCTTTTTTTCGGTCTCACGCCAGTGGCTTTGCCAGTGGCGTGAAGCCCAAAAAACATCATAAGTGAAACTACCATGCGGCAATTTTGGTCTTTAAACTCCCTTTTGAAATCCCTATATACCTTCCAGACGCTCAAACATTCATAAATACGAATATTTAAATATAAGTATTGAGCAACATTACTTGTCACTAAGGAGATATAGGAATGAAAAAATTAGCTTTGGCACTTGGTATCATCTCTTCGGCTGCCCTGCTCAGCCAGTCACCTTTTGGCCTGGCCACAGCTGCCCAGGCAGGGGAACAGGTGATCCAGTCCGTAAACCCGGAAAAACTGAAAGCCAACAAAAAAACATCCCTCAACCTCTACATGCCTACCTGAACAAACATAAGGATACCCTGCTGATTGATGTGCGCACACCGGAAGAAACCATGTTTGTTGGAATGCCATCAAGTGCTGCCAAAAACATCCCCCTTATGTTTGTCGACACCTCAAAATATAGCGAAAAGAAAAAACGCTATGGCATGAAACGCAACCCTAACTTTGTCGTAACTCCCCAGCTTGTTTTAGGTGTGTTAACTAATTGATAAATAACGATAAAAATAAATCGTTATTTTGAAAACCACTAAAATATGATCTTTTTTCCATTAAAAAACAGGATTTTTAGACTGTATTCCGCTGGAAACCGCGTATTTACGTGAAAAAAGAAGCTGGGGAGTTACACTTTGTCAAGGAAGCTGATAAATACATCCGCTCCAAAAACCTTGATGAATTCTCAACAATTATCCTGATGTGCCGCTCTGGCAGCCGCT
>JAJRRF010000264.1 GCA_024279735.1 Alphaproteobacteria bacterium | reverse complement strand
GTTTCAAGCGGAATACAGTCTAAAAATCCTGTTTTTTAATGGAAAAATGATCATATTTTAGTGGTTTTAAAAATAACGATTTATTTTTATCGTTATTTATCAATTAGTTAATACACCTAAAACAAGCTGGGGAGTTACAAAGAATTGGTAACTGTTGAGCAGGGTTGGAACCAGGACAAGACAAAGGCATATCAGGACAAGGGTGACAGTGAAGGGGGCAAGGTTCTCCGTCTGCTTGTCCTGGTATAGTTTGGCGATCAGGAGGGTTGTTGCCGCCAGAACCACGGTCAGCGTTGAAAGCACAATAAGGCTTCCTGCCCATTGGGGAGTCTGGAGGTTTGCCCCGGCAAAGGCTGTCGGTATGGCAGTGTTCAGCTTTAGGCTGAGGGCAAACAGGGAAGAAAGCCAGAAGGCTGCGACAGCATACAGCATACAGGATGACGGTATGCCTGAAGAGATATAACAAGGCGGCCGGAATCAGGATATAGAGGGTGATCTGGTCAAGAGCCTCAGAACCGGTAAATGTTGTCGGGGGATATAAATGTTTTGGAACCATTGTGGCTATGGGGGGAACAGGTATCATCTTTGTTTTTCCAAGTCTATAGGATCTCTTTACAGTACATGACTAATATTTAGGTGCGACACGAAGTCGCTTTGAAAAGTTGTTTGCCTCCTTAAACAGAGAGCAAACTGTCTGTACCACCAGACAAATCTATACTCCTGAATAAAGAAGCGGAGTTGACAATGTACTGAAGCGTAATTTACGCGTGGCAGACAACGTGAGAAGTTTGCCCTCCTGGTAACCACAGACTGGGTAAAGGCTAGATAGTGGGTATGATGAACATATGTGAATCTGTGCTAAAGACCGTAAGGATCAACAAGCCAAAGTGGTTGACAGGCTTGAGCCAAAAAGGCAACAGGACGGGAGGCTGGATCCATAGTGCCACCTCGTGGTCACAAACGTCCTCGGTCGAAAGCAGGCATCTAACCCCACATACTTTTCAAAGTGGAACGTGGAAACCCTGTATCACTCCTGATTTATCGGGACAGCAGACTGTGAAGTCTACCTACGATGATGCAGGTTTAGGATGCTGGAAAAAGCGAATGCTGCACTGTAATAGTGCAGATACAGGGTGCAATATTCCCTGATGCGAAAGCAGGCCAACGTCCAGCGGGTCTTTTATTGCAAGATAATTTGATAGAATCGTGAGCATGAGGAAAGGCAAATGATAACAGCAAAACTGCATGTTAGTGCGTCCTCATCGGGCTTGAAATGGGACACCATAAACTGGGAAATCATTGAACAGCACGTAAAACGACTGCAAATGCGTATTGCAAAGGCTACCCGAGAAAAACGCTGGAGCAAAGTTAAATCTTTGCAATGGCTTTTGACTCATTCGTTTTATGCCAGACTCATGGCAGTAAAACGGGTTGTTACAAACCGTGGCCGTAAAACGGCTGGGGTTGATGGTAAGACCCTGACAACATCAAAGGAAAAGAGTGATACCGTTCGGTCACTGAAGCGGCGGGGTTATCGCCCACAGCCGCTTCGACGCATTTATATCCCTAAAAAGAACGGCAAGAAACGTCCGCTTGGTATTCCAACCATGAAAGACAGGGCAATGCAGGCACTTTATCTGCTTGCCCTTGAACCCGTGTCGGAAACCATGGCAGACCGTAACTCTTATGGGTTTCGGCCAAAACGTTCCTGTGCTGATGCCATTGGGCAGTGTTTCGGTGCACTTTGCAGGAAACGCTCCGCACAATGGATACTTGAAGGTGATATTAAAGCGTGCTTTGACCGTATCAGCCATTCGTGGCTCATGGCTAATATTCCAACAGACAAAACTGTCCTGTTGAAATGGTTGGCGGCGGGCTATATGGAAAAAGGAACTTTCTATCCAACAAGAGCTGGTACGCCACAAGGCGGCATTATATCTCCCGTTCTGGCAAACATGACACTGGATGGTCTGGAAAGGCTGTCAGTCCGATAGCCACAAGAGGCCATCAAATTAATGTTGTCAGATATGCGGATGATTTTATCATTACAGGAGCTTCGAGAGAACTGCTGGAAGATAAGGTAATGCCTGCTATTGTGGCATTCCTGAAAACGCGTGGACTGGAGCTTTCTCCCGAGAAAACCAGTATCACACATATCAGGGATGGATTTGATTTTCTTGGGTTCAATGTGCGCAAGTACAAGAATGGTAAGCTTCTTATCAAGCCGTCCAGAAATTCGGTTAAAACCTTTCTGGCCAGCATCCGAGAGTATCTCAAAACCAACCAAACAGCTCCAACGGATATGGTGATAGGACAGCTCAACTCCAGAATAAGGGGCTGGGCTTACTACCATAGGCATATTGTTGCCAAGAAAACCTTTAGTCATGTAGACAATCATATTTTTTTGGCACTGTGGTCATGGGCGAAACGAAGGCATCAGAAGAAAGGAAACCCTTGGATTGTTCAGAAATACTGGCGTTCTAATGGTTCTCGAAACTGGGTGTTTTCGGCATCAACGTATGACAAGATGGGTAATCCCTCGCATCTGGACTTGTTTCAGGCTTCGAGTATCAAAATTATTCGTCATGTTAAAATCAAGGCTTCTGCTACCCCTTATGATCCAGAATATACGGACTACCTCAGGATTCGAGAACTTCGGAAACGCGGTGGTTCAATGGCTCTATGGGGAGCTGGCAGGGCTGATGGTCTGCTACGTCACGGTAAGGCTGGGTATGTTGGGTCGAGAAATCGGCCTTAAAATGGCTTGAGCCGTGTGCGGGGAAACTCGCACGCACGGTTCTTAGGAGAGGAAGTAGCCGCAAGGCTGCTTCCTTATCCGACAAGAGGGAGTGGATGGAATCTCAAAATAATCCACCTGTGATAGCTTCAAGGTTTGGACGGCTTTTTATCCCCTATCCATGCCGTGAAATTTGCGTCCAAATGGCAATGTTTGTTTTGGTGTCATGAGACCCGGTGCTGTAAAATTTCTGATTGTTTCACTTTGACGATACACGGCATGGATACCGCGTCGTAGCGCGGTATGACAGTGGATGTGGTTAATTTTTAAGTGATACCACCCCAATATAGCTGTGGACCAAAGGGGCTGTTACATCATAATCCGGTTGTCATCAGCCATAATATGAAAGTCCCGGCAAAAGCGGATAATGTGCCATGCCCCGGTCACCAGTTGTTGGTGAGAGAGAACCAGTGTGTCACCATCGTCACTTCCTTCTGGTATAAGCTTGCCGTTTGGCAATTTTATGGGCGGGATATGGACAAACAGGCTGTGAACCTTGCGCTGCCTTTCCCCCTGCGAAAAATTACAGGAGAGGTAGTAGACCATATTGCACAGATAGTGTCCTGCATTTTCGGAAGATTCAGCTGGAAACTCGCTCTGGTGCAGGTAGTCAGCAATTTGTGCGGTGGGCAGGGGGGTCTGTAACCTGGAAACCCCGCCTGTCACAACCTTGTGAAAGGGCGGCAAGTCGCCAAAATGGTCAAGAGCCTGGACGGTGGTGTTGTGGGCATATTTCTCAAGACAAAAGCCTTGCGCTGACTGGGCATAGCCAAAATGCAGCATAATGTCAGGCTTTATGTCGCGGTAGAGGGTTGCCAGCTGCTTTGGGGCAGTATGCCAGGCGGTTTCGAGCAGGTGAGGATGTATCTTAACATTGTCGATAACTGTTATGTTTGTATGTTGCAGCTGTTCTATCAGGAAAGCTGTTGGGTTGGCCTCTACTCCTGGGAAGGGGCCGAAACCTGTCACCAATATTTGCAGGGCTGTTTTTGTCATGTCACAAGACCTTGTTGCCTGTCACGATTCCAAGAAAAATCCCCGGCTGTGATAAACAGCCAGGGACAGGTTTTGTGAACCGAGACTTATGGGCTAGTCATCCATAATGCCAAGAATATTCAGCAGGTGGATAAAGATCATGACAAAGCTGCCATAGAGCAGGAAGGCACCGAAGATGGCCTTGCTACCAGTGATGTGGGCTTCATCAGCTTCATGATACATTTCCTTGATTTCCTGGGTTTCCCAGGCGGTCATGGCTGAGAAGATCAGCACTGCGCCGCCGGAAACAATCAGGCTCATCATTTCACTCTGGAAGAACAGGGCATTGGCAATCATTGCAATCAGCAGTCCAAGGGCAGCCATAACCAGGAAAGTTCCCATAGGGGCAAGGTCTTTCTTGGTGACATAGCCAAACAGGCTCATGGCCGCAAAGGTGGCAGAAGAGACTGCAAATGCCTGGAACACCAGGTCAGCCTTGCCAGCATGGAAAAAGCTGAACAGCATCGGGGAGATCATCGCTCCCATAAGGGCTGCATATCCCCAATAGGCCGCATGTGCCAGAGGCTTGCTGCCTGAGAAGATCAGTTTTGGGGAGAACCAGCCAAGGGCAAGAACACCGCCAAGCAGTACCCATCTCATCGGGCCAGTTGCAATCATTTTCATCAGTTCTACATTGTTCATCATGAACAGTACGACGATCGCTGTAAAGGCAACGCCGAGTGCCATCAGGTTATAGACCCGCAGCATATAGGTGCGCAGACCCTGGTTTACGGCCTGGCTCGAAACCTGGCCATCAGCCCAGCTATCGCCCTGTTTTTCATAGTCAGCCATTAGAAAAGTCATCCTTGTTGGTTATGAATAGTTTGATTGGTTGTGACAGAAATGTATCTACATTTTATGGTTCAGAATCAAGACAATCTCGTTCTCCTGCCGTTACGGTTTTAAATTATGATAGTATTGTGGCATAAATGCAAGCTCAAAGACAGTTATTATTAATCAGTTGGAATGTTTGCGAGCTGTCATGAGCCTGAATTCCCTCCTTATCAAGATCTTCTCAGAAGTGGGGACGGTCACGGAAAATTCAAGTAGTGTGACTCGCTTTTTTAGGCATTGCGAACTAGTCTATAATAACAATTCAGGGGTTAGCCCTTATTTAATGGGATATGTCATGGTTATCAATAAAACAGTTTTTGGATGGGGCATGACAGGCCTTGTGGCCTTTATGGTGATGTCCCTGACCATTCTGTCAGCACATGCTAAGCCTTCTGCTCCGCAAGGCAAGGCATTGGTGAAAAATCGGGTTGTTATTGAGCTGTTTACCTCCCAGGGCTGTTCTTCCTGTCCGAAGGCTGACCGTGTGTTTGAGAAGATGACGGGCAGGGATGACGTGATCGCCCTGAGTTTTCATGTTGACTATTGGGACTATCTTGGATGGACAGACAAGATGGCAAGTCCTGTCAATTCCAAACGCCAGAGGGATTATGCCAGAGCCAGGGGAGACAACAGCGTCTTTACCCCGCAGGTTATTGTGGGCGGGGAAATTTCCCTGGTTGGACAGTCTGAAAAAAACATCAACAAGGCCATCGCGAAAAAGTCTCGTGAACAGGGCAATGCGATAGATGTCAGCTTGAGGGAAAATGACAAGTCACTGTTGATTGAGATTGGGGCTGTTGCAAAAGGCCAGCCCAAAGGGGACGGGACTGTCTGGCTCGCCCTAATCAAGAAAAAACAGCGTGTGAAAATCAGGAGAGGTGAGAATCGCGGCAAAACCATCACTTATCATAATGTTGTTCATGAGCTTTCCCCGGTTGGCCGCTGGATGGGACAGAAAATGAAGATCAGGCTGCCTCGCAAGCACTGGATGCAGCGCGGCTCTGATGGCTGTGTGGTTTTTCTGCAAATGGATGACGACAAAAGGAGAATCCGTGGCGCGGCTCAGTTGACCAACTGGTAACAGGGACTACTCTTTATTGGCACGGGGAGCGTAGAAGTCTTCCCTTTCAGGGATTTCCTCACATATTGCGTGTTCATCCAGGCCAAGGGCATCAATAAGGTATGGGGAAAAGGCACCCAGCAATTGCTTGGGATGACCACAGATATCACAGAGAATATAGGATCTTCCATCAATAAGCCTGCGTTTCCACCTTGGGGGTAAAATTTCTTCCAAAGGTGCTATGCCACTGGCTTTTGTCTCTGCTTCTGACTTACAGGCCTCGCAAAATACTTTCATGACAACTCCATACCCTGAAACTCAATCAATTGAATAATTATCAGGACATTCTTGCACACTACAGTGTATAAAGGCTTTTATTGCGAACCGCTTTGTGTATGAATAGCTGATAAGGATGTTGTAGCAGATAATCGAATGTAATAATATGAGAATCATTCGCAATATTTTATTTCTGGAGCAAATTCAATAAGGGCAGGTGCAAAATAATGGAAAAATTTACAATATTGACAGGTGTGGCTGCGCCAATGCCGATGATTAATATTGATACAGACATGATTATACCAAAGCAGTTCCTGAAAACCATCAAGCGCACGGGCCTGGGCAAAAGCCTGTTTCATGAAATGCGCTATGATGAACAGGGCAGCCCTGTTGCTGATTTTGTCCTGAACAAGCCGGCCTATAAAAATGCAGAAATCCTGGTGGCGGGTGATAATTTTGGCTGTGGTTCTTCGCGGGAACATGCGCCTTGGGCGTTGCTGGATTTTGGTATCCAGTGCATTATAGCCCCTTCTTTTGCCGACATTTTTTATAATAATTGCTTCAAGAACGGTATTCTGCCGATAAGGCTGCCACAGCATGAGGTGGATCTGTTGCTGGATGATGCGTCCAGGGGATCCAATGCCATGATTACGGTTGACCTGGAAATTCAGGAAATCAGGGGGCCGGATGGCGGGATGATTACCTTTGATATTGACCCGTTCCTAAAACATTGTCTGCTCAATGGCCTGGATGATATTGGCCTGACACTGGAAAACAAGACAAGGATAGATGATTTTGAGGCAGGGATGTCAGAAGGCCGTGGCTGGCTATAGGAATTATGAGGGCTGTGTCCCAGGGTTTTTATTTGGTGGGCATAGTACATCACTAATATTTAGAATAGGGGTAACTCCCCAGCTTCTTTTTTCACGTAAATACGCGGTTTCAAGCGGAATACAGTCTAAAAATCCTGTTTTTTAATGGAAAAATGATCATATTTTAGTAGTTTTAAAAATAACGATTTGTTTTTATCGTTATTTATCAATT
>JAJRRF010000263.1 GCA_024279735.1 Alphaproteobacteria bacterium | reverse complement strand
TGTCAAAACGCTCGACATACCCTCTGGCCCTTCCGAAATAAGCTGTTCCATTATTTGTGAAAGTGGATTATCATTCTGCTGGGTCATATGAAGTTCCTTCGTCCTTGATGGAACACTTCAAATACCTGATTTTCTTCTTTGGGTCACATGTGACCCAAAGAGGAAATAACATCCCCCAAAAGTCCACAGCTCAAGTTACACTACCACCGGGAAAAGGGGTGGCAGCAAAAATCAGGGTAAAGCCCTTGTCAGCATTTGGAATATCGACAACCATTTTGTCGATCACCTCATCCGCCCCTGAAATAAAGGCCTCATGCTCCAGCCCTGTTGCCGCATCATCAAACACCCAGACCCCCTCATATTTATAGGGATGGATCACCATTATTGAATTTGCCATATTTCATTACTTTCCTAAAACCGCTTGATCAAGCTTTCCAAATAATCCAGCTCGGCAGGGGAACGCTCGACCTCGCCAAGACGGCGGCGCAACTCCTCCAAAATTTCACGGGCGCGCTGGGTGTCTATCTCGTCCGGCACCTTGACATCCATACCAGGGTCAAACCCATTATTGCCGCGCTTCCGTCCCAACGGATCTCGGCCATTGCGGCTATAGCGGCGGTTCATGCGTTTCATCATTTCCTTCGCCATCTGCTTCGTCCCCTTGCGCAGGCTTTCCAGAGCCTTGCCCTGCTGTCCAGCCGCACTGCCAAGCTCGCCCTGCTTCAGGTCCTTGCCCGCACGTCCCATTTGCCGTCGCGCCTTGCCCAATTCACGCGGGACAGCCCCGCCCATACGGCCAAGCTCGTTCATCAAATTATCCAACTGGCGTTGCAGGCCGCGCTGCTCGCGGGACAGTTTTTCGCCCTTGCCCTGGGTGAACCGGCCTTCACCGCCCTTCAGACCAGGTCGGCCAAGGTTGTTTTTGCCCATACCATCACGCCGCTGAAATCCCTGCCGGTCATTACTACGGTTTCCGCGCCCTTGCCCCTGCCTACCGCGTTGTCCCTGTCTGCCTTGCTGACCTCGGCGGTAATAGGGATTGCTTTGCGGGGTCTGTCCCGATTTTCGCCCAAACTCGCGCGGATTGTTCCAGGGACGTTGCCTGTTAAAACGGCTAAAACGGCTGGAACGGCTGTTCTCGCCCTGGCGCGGCATATTTTGACGATTTTCCTGAAAAGTCTTTTCCTGCAATTTTTGCTGCTGTTCAGCCAGCTTGCCAAATTTTTTCATCAGCTCCATCATTTTACGGCTTTGGGCATTATTAGCATTTTGTTGTTGCGGGTTTTGCAGGCCTTCCAACATGTCACGGAGCTGGTTCAGCATTTGTTGGGCTGCATCCTTAGAGCCATTCTTGGCCATCTGCTCAATCCGCTTCAGCATCTCATTCAGGTCACCACCAGTAATGTTTTTCGGCCCTTCCTTGCCCTGTTGTTGTGGCGGCATGTTCTGGGCATTTTTCTTTTGCTGCTGACGGCGCGCCTGCATATATTTCCCCAATGCCTGACGCAGTTCCTTCATCAGCCGTTCAATCTCTTCAGGGCTGGCCCCATTCTTGATGGCATTTGCCAGCTTGTCCTGGGCACGTCGCAAATCACGTTCAGCCTTGGAGAGATTGCCATCCTCAATGCGTAAGGCGGTTTCCCACATCTGGTCAACAATTGCCCGCACCCTGCCCCGCAGGTCTGGCACAACCATTTTGCGTTGCATGTGGCGGATATGCCAATATAGAGTACGCATTGACAAAAATGCAGTCTTGTCAATTTTGAGCTTTTCAGCCTCCTTTGAAAGCATATCAAGGCCGCGTGCGACCAGGCTATAGTCATTCGGATTCAGCACAAGATAACGGCGCAGCTCTATCAAGGCTCTGGCTGTGGATTTGGTAAACTTTCTTTCCGGCAGCTTGAGGGACAATATTTCACTACGCCCAACCTTGCCGCCCTGGTCATATGCCTCAAGCTGCATCTGCACAGGTAAACCAGCCCAGGGATGCGCGGTTAAATCCTTATAGGTCTTAGCCTCCCCCCTTTTCAGGCTGGCAACGGGCAGCTTCAGGTCAAACCCCATAGGTTTACCCAATGGTTTTGCCTTTTCGTCCTGGTCAAAATGTAGTTTGGACTTGGGTTTAGCCTTATCAGCAGTTGTCCTGATCACTTTCAGAATTTTTGCCTGAGCACGGACGACCCCAAAATCATCCGCAATCCTGTAGGTCAGAAGCAGGGCAGAACGCGCTGTCTTTTCAGGGTTCTTGCTCAGGGAAATAGCCGGAGCCATGTCTGCCAACACAGTAACAGGCCAGGAACGCACAACCTTTGTGCCTTCCATAATCTCTATCGTGCCCGATTTTTTCAGGATATAGTCCAGTTTCTTGAGCGTGGCACTCTCCTGCTTTTCCCCCTCTTTAGGGGTCTCAAAAGGCAACAGGCTTGCTGTCTTGCTATCAATAGCATGACGGACACTATAGCGGCCTGCCCCCTTGCCAATAATGCGGATCACAAGTCCAGAATTTTCCAGAACCTCAATCTTTTCATCAGCCTTGCCAGAGGACACCTTGTCTTGCGTCCTGTTGCCCTGCTTACGCAGGCTGATACTGCCATCAGACAGCATCACAGGATTTTTTCCTGTAAAGCTTGGTGGGGTCAGCCAGGCATCAATACGGATGTTTTCGCTCTGCGCCGCTGGCGTAAAGGAGAATGCATTATTGACCTGTTGCCAGCTTTGCGGCCCGTGCATCGCAAAGCCAAAGAGCAATAGCAACACAGTCAAGCCGCGCAGGGCATATGGATCAAAACGTTCCAGGGAGGCTTTTGGCCAGCCTGCCCTGAACTTTTCGACCAGCTTCAGGCTGCGTAATTTATGGGTCAGCCAAAGGTTTGAGGCTGTTTCTTCAGGCTCTCCTGCCAAACTATCAGAAAAACTACTGGCAGGTCTATGGGGCAGCTCGCTGGCCTGATCAATACGGCGCAGGGCAGCCTTTCTTTGGGGAAGCACGGAACGAATAATCCGCACAGTTACCCAGAGTGCTGCCACTGCAAACAGGATCAAGGAAAGCTTATGGATTAAGGAAGGGACAACAGACCAAAAACCATAAAGTGACAGGATCAAAAACGCTGCAATAATGAAAAGCAAGACAGCGACCTTGGGCCAAAGTTCTTCCCACAGAAGAGCTGCCCTGGCCTTCAGCACTGTCTGGCCAAGTTTTTTCTGTGCCCGCGCCTTGGCACTGTCCAAATTCTGCTGTGAGGTCTTCCCAAAAGAAGAGGCCTGCTTGTTTTTACGCTGGTTCATACCTAGTTTACTCTTGTTTAACCCAGTTCACAAAAGAGATCGGTGCTTTTGTGATTTAGTATTATGATATGCCACTGCTAAAGCATAAATCATCAAAATTTCTTATGCTGCATATGGTAACACGAAACAGGAAAATCAAAAAACAATTGATGACCTGTCCTAAAAACCACTTCAGTAACAAGGAAAACCCATGAAGATATATCAGCAGCGGATGAGCGCGGAAACGGATGACAGTTTTGTGGTTTTCCTGATCGGGATGCGTATCAACCGTCTTTGGAAAGTCCATAAATGGCTGCCCGTCGCCCGCTCAATGGGAAAAATGCTCAAGGAACTCTACGCCCAGCCCGAAATGGGTTTTCTCGGACAAGAAAGCTGGGGCGGACGCACCACCATCATGATGCAATACTGGAAATCGTTTGACCATCTTGAGGCCTATGCCAAGAACAGGGACGCAGCCCATCTCCCGGCCTGGTCTGCGTTTAACAAACAGGTTGCCAGCAACGGCGATGTAGGGATCTGGCATGAGACCTACCTTGTGCCCCGTGGCGGCTTTGAATCTGTCTATAACAATACCTGATTACGCCATCCTCTCCGCCATCCTTATGAATTTTTCAGTTCTAGGGGGTGTGCAGATGGAAATATAGGCCAGTCTTTCGATCATATCACCAAGTTTATAGCGTCTATTGAATCGATATTCAAATTCTGCGAGA
>JAJRRF010000262.1 GCA_024279735.1 Alphaproteobacteria bacterium | reverse complement strand
GAAGGGCTTGCAACAGTTTGGCAGCCAAAAAATCTTGCATCAAGGGTGCTGCGCATCGCCTGCGGCGACCAAGACCCCTGACCCAATATTTCCTGCCCGCCATCACAGGCCATAATCCATCAGCAAACTGAGTGTTGCGTTCCGGAATTGAAACGGGGTTCTAAAACATCCTGGATTGACAGTTACTAAAAAGTACCTGGTTGCCTAAACGACTGCACTTACTATAATATACTGCCTATCATATAGTATTCACATAATGGAAGGTAGATTTATTATGACTATGGAAATATTACACCGTGACGACCTTGTTCTTGGAGGTTTTGCAGGATTAAAGGAGCATCGCCTTGTTGTAGACGAGCGTGTTGGTGGCCGTGGTAATAGCTGGGATGGTCTTGGCAATTTCGTCTATCTGGCGGATGCCCGTTTTTTGCCCAGGGGCGAAACCGGGATGCATCCTCACATGGAACTGGATGTGGTTTCGGTAATGGTCGAGGGGAAAATCATTCATGAAGGTTCTTTGGAACATGGTCAGTCGATGCAGGCAGGCCAGGCGCAGGTTCAGCGTGCTGGCGGGGAAGGTTTTCGCCATAACGAGACCAACCCTGATGACAGGCAAAACCGTATGATACAGGTCTGGGTATTGCCTGAGACCAAAGGCGAGCGGGCCGGCTATAAACTTTATGATTTGGAACAGGGAAAGGTGACACATATCTATGGTGGCCTGAAAGGGCAGGATGCTACGTTTGACAGCGAGACTGTCATAGAGGTCGGTATGCTCTATGAAGGGGAAAATATTTCCAGGGAGGGGGCGTTTATGGCTTATGTCACTATGGGCAGTGGCGACATGAATGGCCAGGCTGTCAGGGACGGTGATCTTGTGCGCGGTGAGGGGCTGGGTTTCACAGCCTCAGCTAAGACGTAAATCATTATCGTTACACTCAGAGTCTGATTGGATATTCAGGCAGTATTTGACGGCCCTTGTTTTCAGCAATTTTCCCGAAAGCGGAAAATTTCGACCAGATTGTCATGGTTGACCCCCTGGGTGCCCTCTTCCAGTGCCCCCCAGGCTGTGGTCATGCTGTCATAGCCCCACTGGTCAACAATTTTCTGCTCATGCAGGAAGGCCATCAATACTGGGGTCATGTTGTGCATGATCAGGTTTGATGTGCGTTCAAGCCCGTCCTCGTTTTCGCGCCGGGCATAGGTGATGCGGATGGTGTAGCTGCCTTCCAGACGGGGCATGTTGTCAAACTGGAGATAGAGTACTTTTAGGGAATCATGCTTCCAGACATCATAGCGGCTATAGTCACCGTCAACCTTGTCATAGCGGTTGTTCAGGCTGGGTACGGGGGGCAGGTAGAAGGTGACAAAAAAATCAAAAATATCATCCTCCAGCTTGCCGCGCAATTCAGCCAGTCTGGTATGGAGCTGTTCAATCTTGAAAGTATTTTCTGGTGGAATGGTTTGCAGCATCGCCTTGATGGCACTGATCTCATTCTCAATTGTCTGGTTTGCCATATTTCTTTCCCCCTACGGAAAGAACCTACAAATTTATGGCGGTGAGTCAATAAATAACGGGCGTTTATGACGTATTTGTACGTATTTGTCTCAGTCCATTCCCAAGTTTTCCGCATTTGTCCTGTGTTTTTCCGTATTCCCTTTTTGCTACGGTTTTGTCAGGGTAGGGGCAATTTTTTGAGGATGATATAGAGCATGACAAATATAGTTTTTGACCTGGTCGGGATGCTGTTCCTGTTGGTAGTTGGCGGTGTGATGATAGCAGGGGCAGTGTTTGCCGGGATCTGGACACTGGACTCATCTAATATTGTCAGGTTGCCGCGCAAGGAAGGCGTGATTGACTGGCATGGTATGAAGTGGGGGCAGTCCCGCGACAAGTTTTTGGGCATGATGTCATCAATCGGAAATTCATTGTTGTTCCGCTTTGCGATGGTGGCCGCCCTGACCATGCTGATGATGATCCCGCTCGGTATGGTGCGCGATGTGGTCAAGGAACGAAGCCAACTCCAACAGGGAGTCATCCAGGAAATTTCCCAAGCCTGGGGCAAGCCGCAAAATATCCAAGGACCAGCACTGGTCATTCCCTATACCGAAAAGATTGGTGGTAAGCCCAAAAGCCGTAACAAGGCAGATTACCGCAGGCGGATGGCGGTGCTGTTGCCTGACAAGCTTAATATGCAGGTTGGTCTGGAAGGACAGACCCGCCAGCGCGGCCTGTATAAGGCTGAGGTTTATACGGCTGATCTGAAAGTGACGGGGCAATTCCAGCGGCCAGACCTGAAAAGCCTGTCTGACAAACTGTATAAGGTGCATTGGAACGAGGCTTGGCTGTCCTTTGGAATTACTGACACCCGCGCACTGAATACGATTTCAGCCCTGTCATGGAGTAAGAAAAGTAAGGGAGAAAAAGACAAAAAGGGTAAGGAAAAGCAAACAGAAGCAGACAAGGTGCAGCTGGTTGAGTTTGGGGCAGGAACCCGCATCCCCGACACCTTTAAAAATGGATTTCATGCACGTCTTGACTTGACGCAGCCGAAAAGCAAAAAGCGTAAAAGATCTAGGCGGCGTGGCAGGGGCAGAAAATCAGGCAAGAAGGCCAAGAAAAAAGCGGTCATCTATCCTTTCTCACTGACGCTGAATGTGAAGGGCAGCAAGGGACTGACCTTTAGTCCTGTTGGCAAAACCACCGAGGTGACCCTGAAATCAGACTGGCCGCACCCCAGCTTCAGGGGACAGGTGCTTCCTGCCAAACGCAGCATCAGCAAGAAGGGGTTTGAGGCCTATTGGTCAATTTCCCATCTGGCGCGCAATTATCCCCAGCTCTGGACGCAGGAGGCCAGGAATTTTGATATTGGTTCTATAGCAACGTTTTGTGCTGGGGTTGACCTGTTTGAATCGGTTTCCCACTATAGCCAGGTGATACGGGCGATCAAGTATGGTGTCCTGTTTATGGGGCTGACCTTTATGACCTTCCTGATTTTTGAACTGGGGATTGGGCGCAAGCTTCATGTTGTGCAATATGGCATGATTGGTCTGGCACTCTCCATGTTCTATCTGGTGCTGTTGTCGATGTCGGAACACGGTTCTTTCTTCAACGCCTATATCAGCGCAGCGGGCATTATTATTGTGATGATCAGCCTTTATGCCTATGCCGCGATCCGTAAAATTGGCCGCGCCCTGTTGATTTCTATGATGCTGTCTGGCCTCTATGCCAGCCTCTATACCCTGTTGCAACTTGAAGACCTCGCCTTGGTTTCGGGAACGGTCTTGCTGCTGGTCATTTTGGCTGTGATGATGTTTCTGACCCGCAATATTGGCCATGACGCTGATGATACAAACCCATTGGAAGAAAAGGGGACATCCTATGCTGGTTAAGTTTATCCTTCCTGGCCTGGTTGAGGCCAAAACGCCGCGATCAAGGCCAATCAAATACAGCCTGTTTCCGCCCCTTGGGCTGGCAACGCTGGCTTCCTTCCTCAATGACGATGATGAGGCGGTATTGGTGGATGACCATGTGCAGGTCTGGCAGATGGATGATGCGCCCGACCTGGTGGTAATCCAGGTCTATATCACGAGTGCGAGCCGTAGTTATGCGATTGCAGACCATTACCGTGCCAAGGCGAGTTTTGTTATTCTTGGCGGCCTGCATGTCACCAGCCTGCCAGATGAGGCTGCCCGTCATGCAGACGCGATTTTTATTGGCCCAGGCGAGCAGACCTTTCCTCAATTTCTGGCTGATTTCCGCAAGGGACAGGCCCAAAAGCGTTATGTCTCTGGCGGGGGCAGGACATTGGCAGGACTTCCAATGATCCGCCGTGACCTGATAAAGCGGGAACGCTATTTGGTGCCGAACTCAATTGTGGTCAGCCGTGGCTGTCCCCACCATTGTGATTTTTGCTATAAGGATGCCTTTTTTGAAGGGGGCAAGAGCTTTTACATGCAGCGTGTGGACGATGCCCTGGCAGAGATTGACCGCTTGCCAGGCAAGCACCTCTATTTTCTGGATGACCACCTGTTTGGGGCGAAGAAGTTTGCCCGTGACCTATTTTCTGGGATGAAAGGCATGGGGCGGGTCTGGCAGGCAGCGGCAACAATAGATTCTATCCTGGACAGTGACCTGATAGAGAGGGCGGCGGAGGCTGGGCTACGTAGCCTGTTTATTGGTTTTGAGAGCCTGTCACAACACTCCCTTGCCAGCAGTAACAAGAAGCAGAATCTTGGCCGTAGCTATGGTGAGGCCATCAGAAAAATGAATGACCTTGGGATCATGATTAACGGCAGCTTTGTTTTTGGGATGGACGGCGATAGCAGGGATGTTTTCTCGCAGACCGTAGACTGGGCGGTGGGGCAGGGGATTACGACCGCAACCTTTCATATCATGACCCCCTATCCGGGCACAGCTCTTTATAACCGTATGGCAGAAGGGGGACGGATGTTACACCATGACTGGAATCGCTATGATACCCGCCAGGTGGTGTTCCGCCCCAAAGGCATGACGGCGAAAGAACTGAAGGCTGGTTATGACCAGGCTTACAGGGATTTTTATAGCTGGACAAATATCTTTAGAGCCTCGTTCTCTCATGACCGTCCCAAACATATTGCCAAGCATCTGGCCTATAGTGCAGGCTGGAAAAAGTTTGAGGGGTTATGGGCATTGGCCATTCGCTCTGGTGTTTTGCAAACCATGCACCCTGTGCTTGAGACCATATTGGGTGAGGTGAAGCGGCGAGAGCCAAAGTCTGGGATGTTACAGGCAAAAAAGAATGAAGGATTTTTTAATTGATTAGGGTTGCAGGTTGACGTTTCACAATCTTACCTTTTTCAGGCCTTTCAGCGGTCACAGCCCAAAGGTATCTTATGTTTAACAAATGATGAAACAAGAACTTTCCAGTCCTGAGCAGGCTGGATCTCCTAAACTCTTCAATTATGGTTTGTTGACTTTACTCAGAACCTTAAGACTATCATGGCTGGCTCGTTTACCCATCCATGGGAGATACAGGTTCTGTTTTACCTAAAATACTCCCAATATTTTATGTTTAGCAAGGCTGGTGTCCACAAGGACACTGGCCTTTTGCTGTTTTGGGTGAGCCATTCTTCATTATTCCTTAATCCAAACAGGCATATATGATAACTGATGATTAAGCGGCGAATAATATCTCCCGTACTCGGTGTGAAATAATTTTCTTTTCATTTCGCGCTAAAGTCTGTAGAACATAATATGAACTGTAGCGCAGCAAGGCAGAAAAAAGAGGGAAACCACTATGGAATTTACGATCAGGCCTGAATGGACACCATTAACGATCCTTTTGCTGGTGATGGGATTCCAGACCTGGATGCCTGTCGGCCTGTTGATTCTGGCTTATATCCTGCTGGGGGAACGCCTGCAATATTGGGGCGGCCGTGGCGGCTTTCTGTTGCGTAAACTGGAACAAAAAATATATGTCGCCAAGCCCACAATGGGCGGGGACAGGGATTTACATGTTCACCGACAACAGATTCTGGGTTCTTTGGAAGAGGAACGCAAGGAAATTGAGCATAAATATATGGAGTTTGAGGACTTTATCCGTGCGTTGCGTCGCGCTAAGAGCCGTCTTGAATTTGATTTCATGATGAAAAACCGTCCCAAGAAAAGGCGGACACGCAAGCAAAAAGTTCTCGTAAAGCCCCAAGAAGAGATTTTGACAATAGATGCCCGATAAAACCCAATATCGCCTTGTATTACGTGGGCCGCTTGCCACTCTCGAAAAAGCTGACAAGATTTTCTATGAACTCGGCGATTGTGATACCATTACCGCCACTGATCTTGGTGAAGGGGAGGGGGAGACCTGGCAATTGTCAGTTTATTATGGTGTGCCGTTTTCAATTGAGGGCGTTCTTTCCAGGCTTTCTGACTTTATGCCAATAGGGCAGCTGGAAGCCTCTTATGAGGAAATACCGGATGTTGACTGGGTTGCAAAGGTGCAGAGTGACCTGAAGCCTGTATGTGCTGGACGTTATCTGATCCATGGCAGTCATGACAGGGCAAGGGCCGCAGGCGAAAATTTTGCCATTGAGATTGATGCAGGGGCGGCGTTTGGCACCGCCCATCACGGCACAACCCTTGGTTGCCTTGAAGTTATTGACCAGCTCCTTAAATCTTATCATCCCGCACATGTTTTGGATTTGGGAACAGGCACAGGTGTTTTGGCAATAGCAGTTGCCATGCGTACCAGAAAAATTGTGCTGGCAACCGATATTGATCCGGTTTGCATTGAAGTTACACGCAAAAATAGTAAAATTAACGGCGCGACCAATCTGCTGAAGGTTTGCCAGGCCAATGGGTTTGCGTCACCTGTGTTTAATACTGCCCCAAAATTTGACCTGGTGATCGCGAATATCCTGGCAGGCCCCCTGATGAAAATGGCGGGTGATATTGGGCACAGGACACAGCAGAGCGGGCATCTCATCCTGTCAGGTATTCTGCAAACCCAAAGCCGTCATGTGATTGCAACCTACCGTAACCATGGTTTTGTCTTGCTCAGGCAAGTCGTAAAGGATGTCGAGCGCGAAGGCTGGACCACCTTGCATATGCACAAGTTATAGGATATCATCGGGGTGATGTTATTAGGCAACGGACAGGAAGAAAACAGGGGGTTCTGTTGAAAAACAGGATTTTTTTGGGTGTTTTGCCATAATTTAAGACTTATTAACCAAAATTGCTTTACTTCTTTGTCAGGGAGTTATATATAAGCTACATTGACAAAGAATATTATATGAAATAGCTAACGAGATTTTGATTCTTTAATTGCTTTATGCCTCGCCAAAAGTGCAGGATAAAATATGTAAAGGATTTCTATAATTTAGTCACAATTATAAATTTATACTGAACTTAAGTTTATAAAGATTGTGCAGAATTTACTCTCTGACAGTAAGGTCGCCGCATTTCCTTACAGTCTTATGAGAGTTGGTTGGGAGTAGATTGAGAACGACTTGAGTGGCCTCCTCTATGTGTCGTATTTCATCCTCCCGACCAAGACTTTCGCTTGGAGACCTATGCCCTCTTTGGTCTTGAGCGATGTTAGCCCCATCCTCTTTGTCGGAATTTTACCCCGCTGCCGATGTGAGGAGGGGCTAACGCTTTAAGTGGATCATACTTATTGCGCCTTAAATGTCCTGCCCTTTCCTGAAATTTTTCCTTACTTCATCTATACTCTTTTCTTCATGGTATTAAGCCTTGTTTATCTGTCCGTGGTTTATTGCTTGGCTTGGCGTTATTCCCTAAAGCATCTGTGCGGCAGTCTGTTTTCGTCAGTAATGGAGAAAATTGGGTTGTATATTGCAATATCAATTTCCGATATTTAATGCATAATGTAAGAAAATTGATTCAGTTTTCTTGCATTATGCATTAAACAGGGGAATACAGGTCATATATCAACCTGCAAAGTCCTGGTCTCCTTAAACACCCTTTAGCAAAATATGGCGTTTTTTGCCGATGGACAGTTTTATCACGCCGTCCTTTATGTCATCGTTACCGAGCTTGAGCTTGTCATCAATAACCTTGTTGTCATTGACGCTGGCGGCGTTGCCCTTGATATGGCGGCGCATCTCACCCTTGGACTTGGACAGACCGGCCAGAACAAACGCTTCGAGCACATCCAGGCCAGCAGACAGGTCAGCTTCAGGGACTTCCACCGTAGGCAGGTCAGCACTGAGGCCACCCTTTTCAAAGGTTTCCTGGGCAGTCGCGGCGGCTTTTTCGGCCTGTTCGCGGCCATGTGCCATCGCAGTGGCTTCAGTCGCCAGTACCTTTTTGGCCTCATTCAGCTGCGCACCTTCCAAGGCCTCCAGTTTTGCAATCTCGTCCAAAGGCAGTTCGGTGAACAGGCGTAAAAACTTGCCAACATCACCATCCTCTGTGTTGCGCCAATATTGCCAATAGTCATAGGGACTAAGCATTTCAGCATTGAGCCAGACCGCGCCATTGACGCTCTTGCCCATTTTCGCGCCTGATGAGGTGGTCAGCAGGGCGGTGGTCAGGGCGTAAAGCTGGTCTGTTCCAGTCCTGCGTCCTAACTCCACGCCGTTGATAATATTGCCCCACTGATCAGACCCGCCCATTTGCAGGGTGCAGCCATGGTTTCTGCTCAGCTCGACAAAATCATAGGCCTGAAGTATCATATAGTTGAATTCCAGGAAGGTGAGGGGTTGTTCGCGGTCCAGGCGCAGTTTTACACTGTCAAAGGTCATCATGCGGTTGATGGTGAAATGTTTGCCATAGTCGCGCAAAAATTCAATATAGCCCAGCCCGTCCAGCCAGTCACGGTTATTGACGATTACAGCATCTGTTGGTCCGTCGCCAAAGGTCAGGAACCTGTCAAACACCTGCTTGATGCCCTCAATATTTTCGGCAATCTTTTCGTCTGTCAGCATCTGGCGGGACTCGTCCTTGCCCGAAGGGTCACCAATGCGGGTCGTGCCGCCGCCAATCAGCACAATAGGTTTGTGGCCAGCTTGCTGGAGGCGGCGCAGCATCATGATGCCAAGCAGGTTGCCAATATGCAGGCTGGGCGCGGTGCAGTCAAAGCCGACATAGGCCGTGATGATGCCGTCAACAGCAGCCTTGTCCAGCTGGGTTTCGTCGGAACACTGGTAAATATAGCCGCGTTCGGACAGGCTTTTCATAAAGTCAGAGGTATGGTTGGTCATAAAAACGCTCGGCCAAGATGGGTTAGGGTTGTCAATAGTTCCTATCTCATAGCCTATCTGTCCTTATGAATCAGCCTTTTTTTGTGTATCATGACCAAAATCTGATATACACTTTACCCCTGGCCTTGTTTTATAGAGATGAGGCCTCCCTTACTGTCTGCCAAATGGAAGCCAAAAAATGAAAAAGAAATATACCGCAATCGGGTTGATGAGCGGCACATCCATGGACGGGGTAGATGTGGCACTGATCCAGACTGACGGTGACGAAATCTTTGGCCTGGAGACCATGCCCACCACCTTTTATCCCTATAATTGGGAAGACCGCAGCCTTATCAAGCAAACCATTGAGATAGCGACTGAACCGCCAAGTCCCGCATGGATCAGCCAAATGAAAAGGTGCACTGAGCTGGTGACCGATGCCCATATTATGGCGGTCAGGCAACTTATAAGAACCCACCGCTTGAACCGTGCTGACATTGACCTGATCGGTTTTCATGGACAGACTGTGTTGCATCAGCCTGAAGACCATATCACAATACAGCTTGGGGATGGCAAAAGGCTTGCACAGGAAACGGGCATTGATGTGATCCATAATTTTCGCACCAATGATGTTGAGCAGGGCGGCCAGGGTGCACCGCTTGTCCCTGTGTTTCACCAGGCATTGGCCAGGGCATCAGGCATTAGCGGGAATTGCGTTATCGTCAATATTGGCGGTGTGGCAAACCTGACATTTATATCGCCGCATTCAGGCCTGCTAATTGCCTTTGATACAGGGCCAGGCAACGCGCTGATGGATGACCTTATGTTGCAGGAGACAGGGCAGGGCTTTGACCAAGACGGCGCATGTGCCAGAAAGGGAAAGGTGAACAGGGGCTGCCTCAAAAGCTATCTGTCCCATGATTTTTTCAAACAGGATGGGGCAAAATCTTTGGACCGTAATGCCTTTTCTCTCTCTGATCTCGTTGACAAGGGAGTTGGCCTGGAGGATGGCATGGCTACATTATGCGAGTTCACAGCCCAAAGCATCGCAGATACGGCCAACCTTTTGCCGCAACCTGCGCGAGACTGGATCATTACTGGGGGCGGCACAAAGAACAGTTTCTTGATGGAGCGGCTCTGCGTCCTGAGTGATTGCAAGGTCTCTAGGGCAGAAGATTTTGGCTGGAACAGTGACTTTATGGAAGCCCAGGCCTTTGCTTTTTTGGCGGTGTTGCATGTCCTGGGGAAACCACAAACCTTTCCAGATACAACAGGTATCTTTGAACCCATGACGGGCGGGGAATGGGTACAGGCATAAGGGGGGATAATCTACTTTTTCCTGTTCTTTCGCTTTGTCCACCATACCCCAAAGCGGCGGTTAAAGCGTCTGACCAAATGCAGATCCTTTGACAGTATCAGCAGTCCCAAAGGTATCATCCAGAAACCAAGGATCGGCAAAAACCCTAAAATACCGCCAATGATCAGTGCGATGCCAACGGTAATGCGGCCAGTCTTTGTGCCTGGCAAACTGAACTCCCGCTTCCCTATCCTTATCTTGTCTGGTGATTTTTTGGGTTGTTTGCTCATATCAGTCTGACCATTCCTTTGCCTTGGCAATCACAAATTCCTTAAATACAGTAAGCCGTCTGGATTTTCGCATTTCCTCATGATAAACAAAATAGGTGGACAGTTCAGGGACATCTGCATCTTTCAGCACGCGGACAATATTTTTGTCAGAACGTACCATATAGTCAGGCAGGATCGCGATACCCATTCCTGTCCGGACGGCCTGGCTGACAGCAAACAGGTTATTGACCTTCAGGACAGATTGCCTTTTTTTGCTCCTCAACCCAGTATATTGCAACCAGTTCAGTTCCTGGGAGGGGTGGATGCTGCCCTCAAAGCTCACAATATGGTGGTTATCCAGGTCATCAATAGATTTCAGTGTGCCATATTTTTCAATATATTCGGTAGAGGCATAGGCGTGAAGATGCACTGTAAAGAGCTTGAGCCGTACCAGCCCCTGTTGTGTCGGTTCATGCAACCTGATGGCCACATCGGCCTGCCCCTTGCCAATATCAATCTCATTATCCTCCAGTTTCAGCTGGAGCTGGATATCCGGGTAGCTTTCCCTAAACTCATAAAGCCTGGGGGTCAGCCAGGTTGAACCCAGCCCAACAGTTGTTGTGATACTGAGGTTACCCGAAGGCTTGTCCCTGCTGTTGGACAACAAGTCAGTCACATCATGCAGTTCGTTGGATATATCATGGGTCACCCTGTAGAGCAGCTCCCCCTGTTCCGTCAGGGTCAGCCCCCGTGCGTGGCGGCGGAACAGGGTCACATTCAGGTCAAGCTCCAGGTTGCTGACCTGGCGGCTCACCGCTGGCTGGCTCATGTTCAGGGTATCCTTTGCGCCAGTAATACTGCCTGCCTCAGCAACTGCGTGAAAGATACGTAGCTTGTCCCAGTCCATTGCTGCCCCTTAAAAACCCTTGCAGGCAGGTCACTTTCTGCCTTTGGCTTTTCTTCAACCAATCTTCATAAAATACTGGATATTCCGCGCCCAAAACAAATATATCCAGGGGCTGAGTATAGCCATGTTTTGGCAATTATACCAGTGCTGTCACAGCCTTGCCCCAATAAGATTTTTGACAGTCCGCATAATAAGGATATATATGCCATTATCCAGTGTGCCACATCATACCCGTTTATGTACAGACAGCAGAAAAAGACACCCTAAAAATGAATGAGACAGTCCTTCTGGCAAAAGCCTATAATTTTGCAGCCCAGTGCCACGAGACCCAGTGCCGCAAGGGAGAAAGGGCAGAGCCCTATATCAATCACCTGACAGAAGTGGCGGAACTTGTTGCCCAGGCAACCGACGGCCAGGATATTGCTCTGATTGCAGCGGCAGTGCTTCATGACACCATTGAGGATACAAAAACCAGTTATGATGACCTTGTGCGAGAATTTGGCAATGATATTGCTGGCCTTGTCCAGGAGGCTACTGATGATACCGCCCTGCCAAAACAGACCCGCAAGCAGATGCAGATTGACCATGCCCCTGATAAGACTGACAGGGCAAAAATCCTGAAATTGGCTGACAAGATTTCCAATATTCGCTCAATTGCTTATGGCCCGCCAGACTGGCCTTTGTCCCGTAAGAAAGAATATTTGTCCTGGTCAGATCAGGTTGCTATGGGTTTGAAGGGCGCGAATGTGTGGATTGACACGCTTTATGAGGACACCAGTAAACTTGTTCAAAAAGAACTGGAAAGGCTTGCTGGTTGAAATTGGGCACGCCCCTTCAACAGTGAAACGCAACACTCAGCCTGCGTCGCTTTGAGAAGACCTCATGTGGTGTCTTGTAGTCCAGGATTTTTCTTGGCCTGTGGTTGATCTTGCGCTCGACCTCCTGAACCTGCTCATGAGACAGTTT
>JAJRRF010000261.1 GCA_024279735.1 Alphaproteobacteria bacterium | reverse complement strand
GGTTTCAAGCGGAATACAGTCTAAAAATCCTGTTTTTTAATGGAAAAATGATCATATTTTAGTGGTTTTAAAAATAACGATTTATTTTTATCGTTATTTATCAATTAGTTAATACACCTAAAACAAGCTGGGGAGTTACTTAATTATTAAGTCTTGTCACGCTTCTTTGGGTCGCGTTTTGGGGGGCGGAGCAGGTGGCCTGTTTGTTCTTCCAGTTTTTTCAGCCATTGGTTTGTGCCAACAGGACGGCCTGTTGTTTCCGATTGGCGCAGTGGTTTGGTCTGTTCCCCCGTTGGGTGACATGATGCGACAAACCTGGAATAACAAGTCGCGGTAATCTGCCCATCACAGCAGCCTGACATATTTGGTGTATTTCGTAAACTGTCACCGTAATACCATTGTCCGCAGAAATATCAGCGCATAAGTAAAGATCCACCCGCGAAGCAGGTGGATCTTTACTTATGCGCCAATAAGGAGCTGAAACCGAACTTGCTGGCAAGTTGCCTAATTGATGGTTCTGTCCTTTTTGTCATGATAGGGATTGTCACCGGCACGGATATGGATGCGGATTGGTACACCATGAATATTAAATTCCTCCCGTATCCCGTTAATAAGGTAACGCTTATAGGATTCCGGCACCTCATCCGGGCGACTGCAAAACAGGATAAAGGTTGGCGGCCTGGCATTGAACTGGGTCATATAGCGCATTTTCAGGCGGCGGCCTTTCAGGGCCGGCGGGGAATGGGCATCAACGGCATCCCGCAAATAACGGTTCAGTTTGGCAGTTGAGATACGGAGATTCCAGGCCTCATAGGTACTGAAAATATTTTGTACCATCCCATCAATCCCCTGCCCGGTCTTGGCTGAAACTGGCACAACGGCAATGCCCCGCATTTGTGGCAAGAGACGTGTCGCCTCCTCACGCAATTCCTTAATCCGTTTGGGTTTGTCCTTGACCAGGTCCCATTTATTGACTGCAATAATGGGGGCGCGGCCCTCCCGGAAAATCAGGTCAGAAATTGTCAGGTCCTGTTTTTCAAGCGGATGGGTGGCATCAAGCAAAATCACCACAATTTCGGCAAACCTGATGGCGCGCAGGGCATCGGAAACAGAAAGCTGCTCAGCCTTGACCCTTTCACGGGCAACCCGTGACTTGCGACGGATACCGGCGGTATCAAACAGGCGAATCCTTTTGTCATTCCATTGCAGGTCGACCGCAATACTATCCCTGGTAATGCCGGCCTCTGGCCCGGTAATCATCCGGTCTTCCCCCAACAAATGGTTGACCAGTGTGGATTTTCCCGAATTTGGCCGCCCGACAATGGCAATTTGCAGAGGCCTGTCCTTGATAATGGTTACAAGGTCATCCGCTGCGTCCAGTCTGGTCCGTGAGGCAGCAAAATCCTCAATGGCACCATAGATGTCAGCCATGCCCTCATTATGCTCGGCAGAAATGGCCAGTGGCTCACCAAGGCCAAGGCCAAATGCCTCATAGAATCCTGCCTCACCTGCCCTGCCTTCTGACTTATTGGCGACCAGGACAAGTTCCTTGCCCGATACCCTGACCTGTTCTGCAAATATCTCGTCAATAGGTGTCACCCCAGTGCGGGCATCCATCACAAAGATAATCAGGTCAGCATCAATGATGGCGGCTTCGGTCTGCTCACGCATCCGTGCCTCAATAGAGTTGTCACGGGCATCCTCCAACCCTGCCGTATCAATCAGCAGGAAAGAATATTTGCCAACCTTGGCCTGAGCCTCACGGCGATCCCGGGTCAGTCCCGGAATGTCATTGACAAGTGCCAGCCGCTTGCCAACTATACGGTTAAACAGGGTTGACTTGCCGACATTTGGGCGGCCAATAATGGCAACAGTGAGTTCTTCATTCATAATAGTTCGTTTCAGCAGGCCTTTTTGGCCAGTATGTAGAGGGTAAAGGATGAGGACATATTTTTGGTCAAGTCTTGACCCAGCGGACAATAAAAGCCCTGAAAAAATCTTATAACAGTATTTTCATTGGTCAGGTAGAAAAATATTAGCCCGCAACATGGCGGCGGAACTTGTTGAGAACAAAGAATGGAAAACCGGAAGTCACCATGGAAATATAGCCTTTGGACTGGTAGTCACTGTGGAAATGGATGCGCGGCAAGGCCGTCATGTGGTCACTATGTTCAGTCTGGATAACACCTTTTCTGGTGGTGACAGCCGTCAAGAATCCTGCCCCTGACGCGGCCTTCAGTTCCCGTTCCCGGATACAGTCTGTATCCCCAAAAGGATAGGCAAAATGCCGACAAGGCTGCTGGAGCTGCTGTTCAATATAACTTTTGGACTGCACAAGCTCTATCGTAAGCTCTATGTCTGTCAGTTTGTGAAAATTATTATGGTTGACAGAATGCGCACCAATAGTCACCAGTTCGTCTTCATTGAGTTTGCGGATTTCGTCCCAGTCCATAATTTCCTGGAGACAAAATGCGGTGGGATCAATGTCATAGGTTTGCAACAGGGTCTGGAGATAAGGGTCTTTGGCAGGATCTTTCTGCCCTTCAAAATAGGCTGCAAGCATATCAAAGGCCTGCTGCTTTTGCGCCAACGTTTCTGTGGGAAGCTCTGCTGGGAAGTCTGGAACAGGGTTTTTGACGACATTGTTTTCAGCCACTATTTTTTCAATCAACGACCAATAGAGGAAACCGCCGCCGCCAGGCCAGGAAGAGGGAATATAGACAGTAAAGGGGACGGATTTTTTCTTGAAAATGGGAAAGGCATATTGAAGGACATCCCTAAAACCGTCATCAAAGGTAAAGACAGCGAATTTTCGGGGATGGGTCGCCTTGATACGCCTATAGGCCTCATCAATTGAGACAATATCCATATCCAAAGAACGTACCTGGTCAATTGCCTGTTCCAAAAATTCTGGTGTGATTGAGAGATATTTATGCGGCGCAAAATCCTGGTGAGTGTCTTCCGGCAAGACGCGGTGCATCATAAAGATAACCCCCAGTCCACTAAAGGCCGAAGAGAACAGGCTGTGTAGCCCCATAGCCTGGAATGAAGAAAAAGCAGCGGACAACAAGGCAGGCTTGAGCGGTTTTAATGAGAGAGACTGCATTTTAAAATCCGTTGAAGAGGGCTGTGGTGCTGATTTCGGTGATGTATTCTGTTTCAGGTGTTGGCTGCTTTATAGTGTATTGAGGCAATCGCCTTGTCCAGCTGGGCAACACTTCTGGGCAATGAAAACCACTCTATCGCCCTGTTACGGTTTGTCCTGAGACTTTCCCACTTATCCTGTGATGATAATAGTGACAAGGCAGTGTCTCCCCACTCTGCTATATTGAGCGGAGTCTGGATGCCGACATTAAATTTCTTGATCAGGTCAGTTCCGGCAGCAGCAAAAGGGGAAACCATAACAGGTGTTCCGCTCAAGAGGGACTCGTTGGCGACCAGACCCCAGGCATCGCTCTTGGAAGGAAACAGGAACAGTCTTGCCGAAGAATAGACCTCGGGCAACTGGCCAGCCTGTAGGAAACCATCAAAATGGGCTGTTATGCCTGCCTTTTTAAAACGCTGTTCGAGCGTATTGCGTAATTCCCCGTCCCCAACTATCCTTACTTTCAGGCCTGGCCTTTGTCTATGGCAATACTCAGCCACATCAGCAAAAAACAAAGGGTTCTTCTGGTCATCAAGTGCGCCGCAAAACAGCAGGTCATACTCCCGCTCCTGAAAATCTGGCGTGACCTCAACCCTGTCCCAATTGGTTACAATAGGAACCACAAAGGCCTTGTCATCCGTCATGCCATATTCCTTGAGAAAAGCAACACTTGAAGGGCTGGCACCGATACCTACCTTGGCAAAAGGGATTGTTAGCTTACGCATGATACGGTGGACAAGGGAACGTGATCCAGGGTCTGTAAGCAAAATGCCGTCTGTCAGGATACCCAATGGGGTTCTGCTGATGAGGGCATAAAGGCCGGCAAGGATCATGGTAGGCGAAAAGTCTGATATGATAACCAGTTTTGGCCGCAACTCCCTTAGCCTCCTGATCACCACAGGATTAAGGTAGACATGGCTGGTATAGCTGGCATGATATTTTAGCCCCGCAAGACTTTCCAGCTGATAATGCTCGGCAACCGGCATATCCCACTGGCGGTGGGGTTCAATATCTGTACAGGTCAGGACATGTAGCTTTTCATCATGTCGCTGTCCATAAGCATTATAGAGCCTGTTGGTATAGGGGGCAATCGAACCGGCAACGATGACAATAGACATTATTGACCCACCGTATCTGCACGAATGCGCCAACCCGAACGGTCCCAACGGTCCATCTTGTCAAGAGGCAAAGTCCTGGACTGGGTCGCAACATATCCCTTATGGGTCAACGGTATGAAGTCTTCCGCCCGTTTGGCTGTCTCGACATAGTCCTTGATGTGATAGCTTGAGCGCACCATAACATTGTGGGGGCCATAGTCTGTCCCGATTGTCTGCAAACTCTTGTTGACTTCTGGCTCAATCAAATAGCGCGATCCAGCAACAAAAAGGTTATGGCGCAAAACATTATATTTTGGGGAAGCTGCATCATCCTTCAGGATATTGGCCAGATGGGGATAACGCCCACGCCACAGTTCGGAGGTATAGGGAACAGCCCGCAAATGAGAACGGATTTCACTGTTGCCATTAATGATGGCATTCTTGGACCAAGTCAGCCCCCGACCATCCATATAGATACCAGGCTTGGAGGCAATAATCATGTTCTGTTCAATGATATTGTCCCTGCCGCCCCCTATAAAGACTGGTTGCTCCACACGAAACATCAGGTTTGCACTTACCGTGATCCCGCTTGCCATGTCATCAAGATAAATCCCCTTAATCTCATAACCTGCCATTTTTGGCTGGATATCATGGAGATAGTTATTGATAATCTTGGTGCCCCGCGCCGACCAGTCACGCCCTGTATAAATCGCACTGGAATCGGAGGTATCATTGGACACATTGGTAATCTCATTCCGCTCAATGATATGGTCATTTCCTGAAAAAAAGATGCCAAAATGCGGGGAATCTGCAATATAGTTACCATAGGCAATGTTGCCAACGCCCTGGAGACGAATGGCTGCCTTATAGGTTTTGCCAAGACGGGCATAGCGCATGATACGGTTATTGGAGGCAAACATTTTTGCTGGTGTCAAGCTCCTCCTGTTCCCGCCCTCAAGCACAATACCGCCAGAGGCGATATCTATAATTGTTGAATTTTTAATGCCGCTGCCTGGGCTGTTCTTAAAGATGGCCGCCCTGCCGCCAATCCAGCGGATGATGCAGTGATTGATTTCAATATTTGAGCTGTTACTGACCTTGATGGCATCATGGCGCGAATAGTCCATAACCAGCTGTTCAAACCTGATATTGCTGGCATTTGAGATGGTTAGAAGTGAGTTGGACAAAGACAATTCAATCTCTTCGCCTTTCTGTTCCCCCAGATTGGCATTTTTTTCTTGGTGTTTGCGAGGCCAGACAATCAAATATCCCCTCTTCTTATCAAGATACCATTCACCTGGTTCATCCAGTTCTGCCAGGGCATGAAAAATGAAGTAGCGGTTCTTGGCCGACATGTCATAATGGGGTGATTCTGCAAGGGTCAAGGTCTTCCTGGCAACATTAATTTTACTGACAGGCAGTGTTTCATAGGCCCAGTTCCATTTCCAGTATCCGCCTGCCCATAGGTCAGGCTCACCGCTCCACCGCCGAACATGGGAGCTTCCGGAAACGAATGACTTTTTGTCTTTCTTGACAGACCTAATCTGAAGCCAGCCCTTTCCCTGATTAGGATATTGGGCAGGCCGAAGACTTCCTTGTTGGTCATGCAGGGCAAAAGGCAGGGGGCCAGGAGCCTTATAGTGCAAACGGTGAGTTTCTATAGCCGGTATCTTTAAGTAATTCTTGGGAATTTTGAAGGCAATGACATTTTTGTGTTGGTGACCAGACAGCCTTCTGCGAAGGGCATTGGGAAGTTTTCGGGTAGATACCCTGTTATTCAGGATATAGCTGCCACGCAGGACGGTACTGCCATCGTCAGCCCCCCTTATGATTAGCGGACTGCCATCCTTGCCGCTCAGTTTCCTGTCAAAGACAAGGGATGTCCTGATCCTGTAAATACCTGAACCGAGCTGAATAATGACAGGCTTGTGTTGGCCAGACCTGGCCAGGACGGTGCGAGCTGTCTGCAAGGCATAACTCAGGGATTTTAGCGGCCCTATCTCATCTTTTGGGTAAGAGGACAGAGCCTTGTCTACGCCAGTGGTCTCAACCATGATCAGCGTGGCATTTTCAGTATTTACTGGACGGGAGGGCGAGACAACACCTTTATTGCTGTCATTGCCAAACAACTCAGAAACCTTGCCATACAGTCCACTGGATAAGAAAACAGTGGATACCACAAGACCCAACCCAAACAAGACCCTAGAAATAATCATAACTACCTGTTCCACCTAAACCTTTTTAAAAGGTACTCTTAAAATACTTACGGCAACACGAAATACTTACAGTAACACATCACAGCCTGTGCCACAAAATTCAAATCCTTATTACTTGCCTTGCATGATTACCGAAGCATGATTGCCTAAATATTAAAATTTACTCTCTATCTATAGTAAATTTATTGATAAAACTAAACACTTTAAGAATAATTTTTCTAAAAATGAAGTTATTCAACCAATAATATATAACGTGATAAAATGCAGCTTGTCGTTACTTCCAGGTAAAATTATTATTCTTTTAGCCAAACAATAGAGCCAAACAGAACTTGGTTGCTTTCAAAACCTTACCTAATGTTAGTGCAACACCCAGGTAAAATCATTAAAAATATTGGAATTGGTTAATGCTATCCGACAGCACTCTTTCCTGTAAGGCGTTCAAACAGCTGGCCATCAATTGACAGGTCTGTCAGGTTCTCTTCTATGGTGTTATGTAGATGCCATCTGGTACGGTGAATGGTATAGCTATCTGGTTTTTTATAGAGCATCCCAGGAATTGCAGCCGCTACATTTGTAAAACCGTTTTGCAGGCAATATGTCTTCAATTCTCCAGAAAAATGCCGCCTCATGCCATAAGGGTAGGAAAAGCTGGTAATGTCTTGCCCTGTTATCTTTTCCAAAATTTCCTTGCTGCACCTTATTTCAGTATCCCACAGGTCGCTTGAAAGCGATGACAGCACAAAATGGGAATGGGAGTGACATCCTATTTCATGGCCATTGTCACTGATTTCCTTCAGCTCTTCAACACTCAGGGGAATACGCTCACCATGATAGTCAATACGGTCAAAATAGTCTGATATCACATCATCAGAAGCCTCGTTACGAAATGGCAGGGAGTTGACGTAAAATGTCGCTGTAACATCGCACTGTTTCAGGACAGGCAGAGCCGAATGCCAGCCTTTATAATTGTCATCAAAGGAAATAAACAGGCATTTCTGGGTCTGCGGGGCTGCCAAATAACTGGATGAGGACATTGTCTTATAGCCTTGGGCAGTAAAGTGATTTATCGCCCGTGAAAACGCTTTATAATGCTGCGGTTCCAAGGCATGGAAATATAGCCCCAGATGATTAGGAAGTTCCCTGGAAGCAAAAACCTTATGGGTATTTTTGATAACTGAAAATATTTTTTGTTTCATGATACCGATTTCTTGACTGTTTGTAATTCTGGATTATGATCCAATGTTGTGCTGTCCAATATTGATGTAAAATTATGGATAAATTTTTCTTTTGTATATTTTTGTTCATAAAGCAGACGTGCCTTTGCCTTGTCCTGTTCCAAGGTTTTGTAATCTGCACTATATTTTTTAATCAGGCCAATCACGATGCTGTTCTGTACTGGCTGCGGTAGCCTGGGACTGATAACATGCCCCTGAAAATAATCTCCTGCTATTTCGGCAATGCCCCCAGTATCATAGGTTATGGGTATCAGGCCTGCGGACATGGCCTCAATCAGCACCAACGGGGCATAGTCATGTCTGCTGGGATAGAGAAAAATATCGCCCTGGCGGAGAAAGTCTGTCTTGTCCTGACCATATCGGGGACCCAGGACAGAAAGTAAACCACCAATATTACGTTTCTCGCCCTCTTTCCTGACATCTTCAACACTCAGGAATTTCGTGGCTGCCCCAACAATTTTCGCTTTGACAGCAAGGCCTTCTTTGTCCAGTGCCTGAATAAAGTCCAGAAACTGTAACACACCCTTGCGTGGATCAAGGTTTCCCAAAAACAGAATTTCAAGGGAACGCTTCCCTTCCCCGCCAGTTGTTCGGGACGTTTTGGGCAAGGGACTGTTTGCTGGATTCGCGACAAAATTTGGCAGCAGGTGCACTTTGGAAAAGATAGCCGATTGTCTTGCCAATGCTGCTGATGAGCCAGTGATAGCAACCAGTTCTGACTTTTGTATCAGCCAATAAATCAGTTTGTTCCGTATGCCTTTTTGGCCAATAACCTGCGTGAGGCCTTCCCCATGGAGATGGAGAAGCACACGGCCTGAACTGAGGCCAGCCAGCCAAGCCAGAAAGCCATCACGGATGGCAGCATGTGTCCAGGGCGCAAAGGTCAGGTAAGCAGTGTCATAGCGTTTACCGGAAACAAAGCGGAAAACCAGTGTCATGACCAGAGTGGCAAACCCGAAAATCTTGCCCAGGCTCTTTTTGTCAATATCATTCAGGTTCTTCGCACTGCCAGACCAGAGATAGTCTATTTCATAAGCCCCTAACGTACCAACCATGTCATAGACCTGCTTTGACATCATGGAAACACCATGGATCGGGGGCGGAAGCTGTGCCAGAAAAAGAAATTTGGTTTTTGCCATTTTCGCCAACCTGTTTACTTGGGCTAAAACACTAGGGCAACCTGCAAGCAGGTTCGGTCTAAAAACCTCGCCCTAGCCCCTTATTCGTGCATATCATAGACCCGCAAATTCTAACAATTTGTTTGCACTATGCACGAGAGAATAATGCATTTAACCCCAATCATTTTTTACTCCAGAGTCCTTATTGGTCGTATACTTTAACCAGACAAGCCGCTAGAGGCTTGTCTTCATTATGCTCTAATGCTTGCGACGGATAAAAATTGTTTCCCAAAGACTTTTATAGATAAATTGAGGTGCCAAAATCATATAGCGTTTCCAAAGGCGTTTTGGCTCAGACCCCAGACGGTGCGCCCATTCAAGTCCATAGTTTTGCATCCATTTGGGTGCACGCTTGATACGTCCAGTATGGAAATCAAAAGCAGCCCCAATACCGATCAGCAACTGGTTATCCAGTTGCTTGATGTTGTCATGCATCCATATCTCCTGCTTGGGGCAGCCAAGGCCAACCCAGACAATATCTGCCCTGGAATTACGTATTTTTTTCAGCGCATCCTGCTGCTCCACCTTGGTCAGTTCCCTGAAAGGAGGGCAGTCCCAGCCAACAATCTCTATATCTGGATATGTTTCCTGCAACTTGTGTCCCAGGCTTTCTGCAACACCATCAGCACCGCCATAAAAATAATGCTTCCAGCCCTGCTTGACTGATTTCTTACAGAGTTCAGGTAACAGGTCAGGGCCACAGACCCGGCCCATTTCCTTTTCACCCCGCAACTTGCCAACCCAGACAAGGGGTCTCCCGTCGGGTGTGACCATATCAGCCTGCTGGAGGGCATCAAGATGTGCGGTGTCATTCTGAGCTCGCATAATACTGTGAACATCCGCAGCGCAGACATAACGCCCTTCCTTATCCTTGATCCAGCGGGAAAGAATTGATACAGCATCCACCATATTTTTATTCAATACAGGAATGTTTAAAATAGATATGTTATTTTTCACAGGCTATATACTCATTACTTAAACAAACGCCCCTTCAACAGTCAAACGCAACATCAGTATACGAATCTTTGTGCGTCCCTTAATTTGGGGGCTATCGCACAGTAAGAGTGATGTATCACCCTGAGATAGTATATCTGACAGACCGTGGAATGGTCTCAAATCATCG
>JAJRRF010000260.1 GCA_024279735.1 Alphaproteobacteria bacterium | reverse complement strand
GGTTTCAAGCGGAATACAGTCTAAAAATCCTGTTTTTTAATGGAAAAATGATCATATTTTAGTGGTTTTAAAAATAACGATTTATTTTTATCGTTATTTATCAATTAGTTAATGCACCTAAAACAAGCTGGGGAGTTACCAGGTTTTTAGGGATGGAATCAGAAACCTTGCCTCTAGCACACCATAAAAGTACAGACACATGACACAAAAATCGCAAAAAACAGAACAGAAAGACCTCAGCCCCTTCAAGCAGGCATTGGCGATTACTGCGCGGGCTATGGCGGGTGATGCCAAGGTTGATGTGGTGTTTTCTGGGGAGGTTGAGACAGGGGAAACTGGGACACCTGCGTTTTCTGCGGACACCATCACCATCCCCGCCCTGAAAGAAACCATGTCCATGCAGCAGGTTTCCGTCATGCGCGGCCATGCTGATGCCCAGTCCTTGCGGATCGCCTGGCATGACAGCAAAGCACACCAGAAAATGCTACCAGACTCCCCTATTGCTGCTACCGTTTTTGAAACCCTGGAACAGACCCGCGTTGAGTGTATTGGCGCAAATTTGATGCCTGGCGTGATGCGCAACATGGCCGCCAGGGTCAAGTCCCGCTATCGCAAGGATCAGTTTGCCGATGTTGATGCCAGGGTCATTATTCACCTGCCAGACGCGCTTGCGGCGATGATCCGCCAGAAACTGACGGGACAAAAGCCGCCAAAAGCCCTGAACCCGATACTGAATGCCTGGACTCCCTGGATTGAGAACAGGAGCGGTGACAAGCTTGACACCCTGATTGCCAATTTGCATGACCAGCAAGCCTTTGGCCAGACCCTGCAAAAAATCCTGCAAGACCTGGATGTGATGGACAGCGAAAAGCGCGGTGATGAAAACGAGGATGAGGAGAACCAGCAACAGGGACAGGAAGACGAGGACGAAAGCGGCAACAGCGAACAGGAAGACGAGCAAAACGGCGACTCTGACACAGGTGACGGCGGCGATGAGGCAGACCAGCAAGGCGAGACCAGCGAAGACAGCCAGCAAAACCAGGACGGCGACTATACTGATGTTAATTTTGACCTGAATGATGATGGCACAACCCCGCAGCATGACCAGGAAATCTGGCACCAGAATGCCGATGTCCTCAATGTACCAGAAGCCTTTGGCTATAATGTCTACACCACCAAGTATGACGAAACCATCAATGCTGACAAGCTGGCCTCCCCGATTGAACTAGAACGGCTGCGCGCCATGCTGGACAAGCAGCTGGACGGCTTTGCCTCCATTGTCAGCCGCATGGCCAACAAGCTCCAGCGCAAACTGCTGGCACAACAAAGCCGCAGCTGGAACTTTGACTTGGAGGAGGGACTGCTTGACAGTGCCCGCCTGACCCGTGTGATTACCGACCCGTTCCAGGCTCTGAGCTTCAAGATGGAACAGGAAATGGAATTTCGCGATACTGTTGTCACACTGCTGATTGACAATAGCGGGTCTATGCGCGGACGGCCTATTATGGTCGCCGCCTGCTCCGCTGATATTCTGGCACGCACCCTGGAACGCTGCGGGGTCAAGACAGAGATATTGGGATTCACTACCAAAAACTGGAAAGGCGGCACCTCACGCGAGGACTGGATGAAAGCGGGAATGCCGCCCCTTCCTGGCCGCCTGAATGACTTGCGTCATATAGTGTTCAAGTCTGCTGACATGCCTTGGCGTAGGTCACGTAAAAACCTTGGCCTGATGATGCGTGAAGGGATGCTGAAAGAGAATATTGACGGCGAGGCTCTGACCTGGGCCTACCAGAGGCTGGTCGCTCGCCCAGAGCAACGCAAGATCATTATGGTGATCTCTGACGGATTGCCAGTTGATGACGGCACAACCCAGGCCAATGATGCCTATTTTCTCGAAAACCACCTGCGACAGGTCATTGAGGAGATCGAGACCCGCTCTTCTGTAGAATTGCTGGCCATCGGCATTGGCCATGATGTCAACCGCTTCTATCGCCGCGCCGTGATGATTAACAATGTGGAAGAACTGGCCAGCGTGATGACCGCCCAACTCTGCGACCTGTTTGACCAGGATGCCTGCAAGCGTGAGGAACGCCGCAACAGGCTGGGCTGCCGTTTTTAGGGTTTTTATTTGACACTGGCTTTTATATCAAAAGATCCCTTGTCGCTGATAAGGGTCAGCCTCAGGGGTTTTCCTCTCAAAGTTTCTAGCTTTTCAACATCTGACAGGTCTATCGCATAGAATGAGGTTTCTGGAGAGCCCGCTTTGCCTGGCTCTGAACGCATCAAACGCGGCAGTGGAATATAAAACTCTTCAGGTGCTTCCAGCAACAGGTCATGCTCACTGCTACCTTTGGGGAACTGCACCCCAACCTGGAGATATGGCTTTTTATCACCCTTTATTATCTTGAGGGACTTGAGGTAAGACGCAGCATTTTGAGAGTCCAGCATTGCAGGTACTGTCTTTACAACACCTTCCAAATTCAGGGACTGAATATGCTTGACTGGCAAGGTAAAGGCCAGCTTCTGCTGCACCGGAATACATATCTCTGTACAAATCCCAATAAACAACCCCAGTTGCAGTTCAACAGGAAGGGCTGGGTTCTTGGCCGTTACTCTTATGGGTAACATGACCATCCCCTTATAGCCGATAGCTGTACTGTCTGCCTCCTTAAAACGGTGGGGAGCGGGCCACAATATCTTGGCCTCCTTCAAGTTTTTGGATTTTGACCAATCGAAACTGGGCGGAACACCTGCCTCGCCAGGAGACCTCCAATAGGTCTTGCCCCCTGAAAACAGGTCAATCTGCAAGGCAGCCCACCTGATATCTTTCTTCAGCAGGTCTTTGGGCAAGAAAGCGGCCGCAATCCTGAAATTGGCCGAATGTGTCTTTTCCCAACGCGTTGCAATAACCGTATCTGCATGACTTGCAGAAGAACCTCCTGAAAAAAAGGCATACAAAACCAACCCCAACCCAACCAGGACAGCCGCCAATATTGGAAGCCAAAACTTTTTTTTGTCCCTGATAATCATCATTGCGCTAGCTCCTGTGTCATACACCGAAAAATATTGACCCTGCCCTGTTATACTCCTGCTACACAGATTTCCAAGTAACAGGAGTATATCTATCATTAAGACACTGTTATCCCCCGAACAAACTGTCCCAAACTGGGATAATCCAACAGACCAAGAAAAGATAAACCCCTGCCCTATATTGAAACATGAATGAAGCAATATCTTTACCAATTGCCCTTATCCCCTGTTCACATTCCAGTGAAGATGAAATAACTTATCCTGTTTTCATCCCTCCATTAACCTAACCCCTTACTTTATTTCAAGCCCTGCCCCCTGAAAATCTCTCTCAGCCCAACACTGTGCGACGCGCCAGAACCAGACAGTTCCTCCTCTTGGAAAGTGCGCCAAAATACAGGATAGCAAGGTCTGGCTTCCCCAAAAAGATAGCCGACTATTGTCTAAATCCTATCCGCTCCTTATAATTACATACAACCAGAACGAATAAAATAATTGGCTACACCAAACACTCCTTTGGAAGTGGCATGAAAAATGCAATATATCCGCTATAACAGTAACAGGTACAGCAATTTATTTGCAGAACTGATGTCTTTTAGAATTTTCCCCTCACTTATCGTTACGGGGAAGTAAATTCTGGATATCTAATAAGAATAAAGACCAGACTTTATGCCTAGAACATATTTACATTTTTCCTCCTTTTCCCCAACCCCATATTCTGGCAAGGAAAGAAGGGTCGAAATTTCGCAAGAAGAGACACCAGCAAAGAAATCCCTTGGCGGCGTTCGGTTTGCAATTGCCCGGTCCTTTAGTGAATTTGAGGCACTGGAATCTGACTGGAAAAAACTTTTTGAACATAGTCATGACAACGACCAGCCTTTCCAGTCATTTAACTGGAACTGGCACTGGTGTCGCAATTACCTTTGCCCTGATGACCAGGACAAAAATCTCCGTATTGTCACACTTTGGGAAAATGAAGAGCTTGTCATGCTGTGGCCAATGCAGGTCAAAACCATTTTGGGTCGCAAGCATCTACACTTTATCGGTGACCCTGTCTCCCAATATAATGATGTCCTGCTCGACAGGCGTGCTGACAGGAAAAGGCTTTTACAGGTCGGGTGGCACTTTATCCAGAAAAACCTGGGAATTGACCTGGCTGTGCTGCGTAAGGTCAAGAATGATGCCATTCTCTACCCTCTGCTTGAAGAGCTAAATGCCCAACGCACCAATATCGAACAGGGTCTCTATATTGATTTCCGGGACTATGAGGACAACGCAGACTACCAGCAAAGGTTTAAGGCCAAGGAACGCAAGAACCGCAATCGCAAACTGCGCAGGCTTCAGCAGCAGGGAGAAGTCAGGACAGTCTGCCTGACTGAAAGCCAAGAAACAGGACAGCTGGCGCGCCGTGCCATCCAAATGAAACAGGAGTGGCTTCAGAAAAAAAACCTGCTGTCCCGCGCGTTCCAGGACAACAGGATTGAAAATTTCTTTGCCGACGTTACATCCTCAACAGACAGGAATATAAACACTGTGCTGTCTGTGCTGTATGTTGGCGATAAGGAAGCCGCGATTACCATCAGTTTTGGGGCAAAAAGCTATCGTGCCATGCATATCAATGTGATAGACCTGCAATTTGAAAAAGACAGCCCAGGGGTCACCCTTCTTGAAAACACCATCCGTCATGCCATGGAAAAAGGTGACGATATACTCGACTTCCTGGCTCCTGCCGACCCCTACAAAAAGATATGGTGCAACCAGACCAACCATATTGAGGACTTTAGCATTGCTACAAACCTTGCTGGGCGCATCTATACCACCATAGTCCTCAAATGGGTACGGCAGGGCGGCAAGAATATCGTCACCAGCCTACCCACCAACATGAGACACCATATTAACAAGGCTATTTCCCAATTTTTATGGAATATTAAGAAATAACAACAGGCTATTTTTAATCATTTCAGGTTAAATAATAAGGCAGACACTGCCATTGAGAATGTTTCTTGTCCATTTTGTTGATCATTCGATCATTCTGGCCTATACTGCCAGGAGGCACAAAAAGTTTAAAAGGCTATCAACACCATGTTACGAACCTTGATTGTTACATTTTTTCTGGTCACTTCCTATTCACTTTACATGAATAAGGGAACACAACCTGGTTCTCCCCACAGCCCTGCACCTGTCTATCTCTCAACCCCCAAGATCATACCATCACCTGAAGCAAAAGTTGTCAGGACGGTTGCCAAGCCCTATACCCCAAGGAACAGACGGTTTACCAATAGAGAAGATATTGCACAAGAAATAAAGAACAAGGCGTTTGCACAAGCCAGACCTTCCTACCTGCCGCAGGTTCAGAAACGGGCTGCCAAAAAAGCCCTTAATGTCGGCAACAAGCACCGGATCGCCCTGCACATCAAGTCAGAACTGAAACGCATCGGCTGCTTCAAAGGGACTGTCAGCGGCAGTTGGGGGCGCAAGGTTCATACTGCCCTGTCCCACTTTAATGTGTCAGAAACGCAAAACCTGCAAAAAGAGCAGCCGGACCTGAAAACCCTGACTGCCCTGCGCGATCATACTGGCACGGCCTGCAATACGAAATACCGTGTTGCCAGCGCATCACAGCAATTGACACTGGTGCAACTGCCTGTCGCCAGGCCGCAAATGACAGCCCAGGTTGCAACCTCCTTCATCAGCAGAGACAAATCGGCTGTTGTTGCCAATAATGATACCGTTACAACAGAGATCACCAAGCCTAAAAAAGTGACACAACAGGCTACATATAAGCCCAAAAGAGCCAAAAAGAAAAGCAGGAAGATAGCCCAATTTACAGATGATAATGATGATTTATTCAACAATTTTGGCACGAATGATGGCTATAAAAAATACAGGAGACGGCCAGCAGCCTCTCTGGTTGGCAGACGCAAACAGTCCCAGACACATAAAAGGCGCGCAAAAAAATCCAGTCGCCGTAGACAGGCCAGGATTCGCCACCAGAAGATGAAACGCAAAAGGTATGCACTGCGCAAAAAACACCGCAAAATTCGTCGCCGCTATCGCAGGGCACGCCGCCGCTTCGGGTTTTACACGACAGGGGAACTGGGATATTGGTAAAATCCACGACACACAACATAACGTAATCATATTAAAACCCTGCTTCAGAACCAGCTGAAACAGGGTTTTGCTTTGCGTGTCACTCATGCCAGCAGACATTCGTAAACATTAGCCTTCAAGCTCTGCCAGATAGTTTTCAACTTCCAAGGCTGCCATACAGCCCAGTCCAGCCGCAGTCACGGCCTGCTTATAGATGTCGTCTGTGACATCTCCCGCAGCAAACACTCCTTCTATACTGGTTCTGGTTGAATCTGGCTTTGTTAGGATATAGCCGCCCTTTTTCTTCTCCAGCTGGTCACCAAAAACCTCTGTCGAGGGGGCATGGCCAATCGCAATAAAGATGCCGTCTATCGGCTGTTCCCTAACTTCATTTGTCTTGACGTTTTTCAGTTTTGCGCCAGTGACTGTTTTGGGGTCTGCCCCGCCAACAACCTCTTCCAGCACTGTATCCCAGAGAATTTCGAGCTTTTCATTCTTGAAAGCCCGCTGTTGCAATATTTTTTCCGAGCGCAATGCATCACGCCTGTGAACCAGGTACACTTTTGAAGCAAACTTGGTTAAGAATATTGCCTCCTCTACAGCGGTATTGCCGCCACCAACAACAATCACTTCCTTGCCGCGATAAAAGAATCCGTCACATGTCGCACAGGCAGAAACCCCAAAGCCCTTAAATTTTTCTTCAGACGGAAGGCCAAGCCACATCGCCTGTGCGCCTGTAGCAATGACCAGGGCATCGCATGTATAGACCTTGCCGCTGTCCCCTTTCAGGGTAAATGGTTTTTTCGACAGGTCGACATCCGAGATAAAGTCTGAAACAATCTGCGTCCCGACATTGGCGGCCTGCTTTTCCATCTGTTCCATCAGCCAGGGCCCCTGGATCTCATTCTCAAAACCTGGGTAATTCTCAACTTCTGTTGTTATCGTCAACTGGCCGCCTGGCTGCATACCCTGGATCAGGACCGGCTCAAGCAGTGCCCTTGACGCGTAGATCGCAGCGGTGTAGCCAGCAGGGCCTGAACCGATAATGATGACTTTTGCATGTTGCGTGTCTGGCATAAAAATCTCCGAATTATTGTAGGGGCTGACTCTGAGTATCTGACCAGATATTCAGGCAGTGTTTGACGGGTTCAAAACCCCCAAGGCAAAACCCCGCCCCTTCCTTCACCTAAAAACATTATAAAAGCTCTACAAAAAAATAGGAAAAAGGGACAGGTAAATTTTGGCTAAATCCCTTTTTATCACATCCCTCATCACATCCCTTGACTTCTTTACACAACTGATTGAAGAATTTAATGAGTGTAATCCAATAAATCAACTGGACAGTTTTTTAGAAAAGTTCTAAATATCTATACATCCTGGACGACCATCTGGGATATAAAATAATTGCAATTACTTTATCATGAAGTTTTAGGAGAAAAAAATGTCCCTAAAAGGTACTAAAACAGAGCAGAACCTGAAAGACGCTTTTGCTGGCGAATCCCAGGCCAACCGTCGTTACCTCTATTTCGCGAACAAGGCAGACATTGAGGGCTATAACGATATTGCCACTGTATTCCGCTCAACTGCTGAAGGCGAAACAGGCCATGCCCACGGACACCTTGAATATCTTGAGGAAACTGGCGATCCAGCAACAGGCCTGCCATTTGGCAGCACGTCTGACAACCTGAAAACCGCTGTTGCTGGTGAAACGCATGAATATACAGACATGTATCCTGGCATGACCAAAGAAGCCCGCGATGAAGGCTTTGACGAGATTGCTGACTGGTTTGAAACACTCGGCAAGGCAGAACGTTCCCATGCCAACCGTTTCCAGAAAGCCTTGACCGAAATGGACAGCTAGGTTTCGTGTAACACAAGAAAGGGCTGGAACCAGGCTAAATTTTGGTTTCAGCCCTTTTTATAAAATTTTGAATGCCCGACCATTTCTGCATACCATTCCACAACCAGCACAGGATAAAATCATGGGACAAGCTCCTAAAGAAGGCAACCTCCAGGCCCCGACCCGTCATGCCCTGGACTGGAAAAACCCTGATTTTTACAATGAAGAGTCTGTCTATAACGAACTGGAGCGCGTGTTTGACCTGTGCCATGGCTGCCGTCGTTGCGTCAGTCTGTGCAACGCCTTCCCGACCCTGTTTGACCTGGTTGACGAGTCAGAAACCTTTGAGGTCGATGGTGTGGCCAAGGTCGACTATATGAAGGTCGTTGATCATTGTTACCTCTGTGACCTGTGTTATATGACCAAATGTCCCTATACCCCGCCACATGAATGGAATATCGACTTTCCTCACCTGATGCTCCGCGCCAAGGCTTTGGCCTACAAAAAGGACGGTGCAAAATTACGTGACCGCATCCTGACCAGCACAGATAATATGGGCAAGGCCTTTGCCCATCCTGTTATTGCGCCTGTGGTTAATGGGGTCAACAAAATCGCGCCCCTGCGTTCACTGCTCGACAAGACTGCTGGCATCTCCCATAATGCCTGGTTGCCAAGCTATACCACCAAACCCATGCGCAATACCCTGAAGAACAAAAAGGGCATCACAGCTGTTGGCACGCCTGCGGGCAAGACCAAAGGAAAAGTTGCCCTGTTTGCAACCTGCTATGGCAATTACAACGAACCCCAGCTGGGGGCTGACCTTGCTGCCGTATTTGAGCATAATGACATCCCCGTCACCATTGCCCAAAAAGAAAAATGCTGTGGTATGCCCCAACTGGAACTGGGTAACCTTGATGCTGTCGAAAAGGCCAAGAACGACAATATTCCCACACTGGCAGCCTTGGTTGATGATGGCTGGGACCTGGTTGCCCCCGTCCCTTCCTGCGCCCTGATGTTTCTCCAGGAACTGCCCCTAATGTTCCCAGATGACCCTTTGGTTCAGAAGGTCAAGGATGCCTTTTATGACCCGTTCCAATATCTGGTGCTGCGGGCAAAGGAAGGCAAACTCAATACAGATTTCAAAAATCCCCTGGGCAAGATTTCCTATCATGCCGCCTGTCACCAGCGGGTACAGAATATGGGACAAAAAACCAAGGAATTGCTCTCCATGATCCCTGATACAGAAGTTGAGATCATTGAACGCTGCTCAGGCCATGATGGCACCTATGCCGTCAAGTCTGAATTTAACAAGAACGCTGTCAAAATTGCCCGCCCTGTTGCCAACCGTGTCAAAAAGGCCGAGGCAGACCATTTTGGCTCAGACTGCCCGATGGCTGGACACCATATTGCCGAAACCATAGGAGAAGGCCAGACAACGGAACACCCTATTTCATTGTTGCGCAAAGCCTATGGGATATAATTTTTTGAATTTGTGAGGAAGACAGTAAGATGAAAACATTGACCAAAGACGACCTTCTCAGCCTTGAGGACTATGCCAGGCAGCGCAATGACTTTCGCGCCAAGGTCATGGAACACAAAAAAGTCCGCCAGGTCTATCTTGGCGATCATGCCGCATTCTATTTTGAGGACCGGCTGACAATGCATTACCAGGTTCAGGAGATGCTGCGGGCTGAACGTATCTTTGAGGAGGCAGGTATCATGGATGAACTTGGTGCCTACAACCCGCTTATTCCTGGCGGTAAGGATTTGCGCGCAACCTTTATGCTGCAATATAAGCAAGTTTCTGACCGGGTGGCCGCATTGGCCAAGCTGGTTGGCATTGAGGAAACCATATGGATGCAGGTAGGCAATCTTGGCAAGGTCAAGCCTGTTGCCAATGAAGACATGACTGTTGAGAGTGATGACAGCAAGACTTCTGCCATCCATTATCTGCGTTTTCCTTTTAGCGATGCAATGGTCTTGGCTGCAAAACAGGGCGAGAAACTGTCGATTGGTATTGACCACCCTGAAATGACTGTGGCACTTGACCCGATAACAGCTCCTGTTGCCACATCACTGGTCAGTGATTTTGACTAACCTTATGACACCCCGCAAACTTAAACAATCGGGGGCAGGTCTTCTGCCTCCTGGACTGGCGGAATCATCACCTTCGATTTCTCAGGAAAAGCCTGTTGCAAATGGTCAATCTCAACATCTATCCGCACCCAAAAGTCTGGATGGACATCATAATCCCAGCTTTTTTGCAAGGTCTTGAAAGCAGTCATATTTTGCTGCATCAGGCCTTCATTTTTTTGCCTGATCGCCATCGCGCTTGATACTGACAGAACCAGGAATTCCAGTTCAGACCACCGCCGAGGATAGCCCGTTTTCCTGAAAAATGCCTGAGCCTTTTGCCCAACATCCTGCGTCCTGTAAAACCATTGCTGTTCCTGAGTAATTTGAGCCAGGAAGAAGCAGACCACAGCTTGGTTGTTTCTTGAACTTGCACTATCATAGCTGCTGTCCCCGACTGGCCAGCTTTTAAGAAGTTCATCCCATTGCAAAGAGGCATCAGCCAGCATCGCCTGTTCACCCTTTTGCAGGCCTGTCACAGAACTCCACCACGCCAAAATCCATAACCTTTCCCGGTCTGTGAGACCTGGCAGCTTTCCTTTTTTTGGCAAAGCCATAGCCTGTTCCAGTCTGTCATGAAGATGTTTCAGACCCAGTATTGATCTTTTCTTGTCATTCTCGCAGACCTCAAAGGCATGAGCCATTGCCAATGTCACAACGGCAAGGGCACCAGAACGCGGCATCTCACCCCCCTGAAAATGTATCTTTTCCACCCCGCACAATAGCCGGGCAAAATTCTCACTGCCCTTTTCTTCATTCTTCAAAAAGGAGAGGGTATAGCTGTTGTCAGCAGAAAATATCTGCCCCCAGATCAGGACATCTGCATTTTCACGTCTCAATATGTCCTGGCCAGTCTGGAGCAGTTTTACCCGCCCCCCCTCATCAAGTGACATTGGGACAGGGGATTCAAGCAAGCTCACTGGCAAAATTTCAGATCCTGACTGGATTTCAAGTGTCAGGGCGCGGCGAATATGCCGGGACTGGCTCGCCCCATGCTTTCCGCCCAAGTCAGCAAAGACAATTTTAACCGTATCTATATAAAAATTATCATTGATAATGTCTCGATCCTGTTGCTTCCCGCGCCAGTATAGTTCCAGCAGCACGGCAACCCCAGCCAAAACTAGCACAGGGAACACTATATTCTCCATACTTGACACGCTAGACAACAGCAGAACAACACTCAATAAATTCATCATTTATACAACACAGAACATTTTAAGACATTCACCAAAATTATACTATCAGGCCTAACCCATTCATTTTAATACAATTTTAAGCTATGTCACCCTTTAACCATAAACTTACTTAATTCCTGCCATGCTAAAATCTTGTTGCAGCCTGATTTAGGTCGTTCAGTTTCGAGACCAGACCAGAACTAAACCCATACATAAATTATCACAATCAGGGGGATTATGATGTCCAGAAGGAAAAGAAGATGTTATCCAAATATATAAGCCGCAACTTGTCATTCAAAATATTTCTTGCACTCGCCCTGATCTCAACTATCGCTCCAGCACAGGCAACAATTTCCCCTGTCTCTCATATTTTACTGAAGCACCAACACATCATATCACTAACAACTGATAATATTTCAGACTTTTCCCCACCCAAAAATATCTTGGAAATGACCCAATTAAGCCTAACCGATAACAAAATATTTCGGCTATATAGCATTCATGGAAACACACAAACCTTGCACAAACAACTGCTACAACAACAAGGATTTATACAACAGGACAACACCCTGAACACAATAATGTTTGAGATAGCCAGACAGATTAAATCTAATGCTGCATGGACAGAAAAGAGAAATTCAGTATTCTTAATACTTTTTTACTTTTAACCGCTATGTGCATCATTACATCTTATCTATGGCGACAGCTGGGGCGACAATATGCCTCCCTGCGTCCACAATAGAAAATAAAGTATAGTTTTTTCAGACTGGAGCAAACGCCTCCGTTCCAGTCTGCAAAAGGGAAAGAAGACCGTGGCTGTCACTCCGCCGATTGACACCAGGCTTCTTTCCCACTTAATTTGAAAGTTTCAGACTGGAGCAAACGCCTCCGTTCCAGTCTGCAAAAGGGAAAGAAGACCGTGGCTGTCACTCCGCCGATTGACACCAGGCTTCTTTCCCACTTAATTTGAAAGTTCCAGACTGGAGCAAACGCCTCCGTTCCAGTCTGTATACGGGAAGGAAAACCGTGACTGTCACCCCGCCAGTTGACATCAGGTTTCCTTCCCTTTTTCTACCCCCTAAAATGTATTTACGGATGTTACATTATCCATCAAAAGCCTGAAGCTTTCAGGTTCAAGACAGATTTTGTCTGAACAGGCCTGGAATGAAATGGTCACAGGCGTTATCCCCTTATAAGCCAGACTGCCAAGCACTTTTCTGTAGGCTTGCAAAACCTTGGTCTTAAAGCCTAAATCAACGCTGCCCTCATATAATGCCATTTTTTGGCCGCTAAAGCCCAGCAGTTTCTTGACTGGGTCAGGATAGCTTACTTTCTTTTCAATACCCTTTGGGTGAGGCTTCGGGAAGCTGACAGTGGTCGCAATAAAATCGTCCTGCAACGGCTTATGGGCATTGATGTGCCAGCCCTTCTCCATAACCAAATTGACCACATAATAACTCACGGCTCGTCCATCCTCAACTTTGCCCCGGGGCTGAATACTGGCTCGCAAATGTCCGCCAGCACCATATGACAGCCGCCCCACCGCCCCCCTGAGATAGATATCCGAGGCATAAAGGGCATAGGACATTGCATTTGGCTGCTTGACCATCAGGCCAGACATGGCGGACAACAGGGCATCAGCCTGCTGTTTCATTTCCAGCTTGCCAGTTCGTTGCGCCATCATGGCCAGGGCTTCCAGCATCATCGCATTTCCTGAAGGCACGGCACTGTCATCACGTTTTTTCAAAAGGTGGTTTTGCGTCATGAAATAATCGCCGTGTTTCTTGTCAAGAAACAGCCTGTTGGCATGTAGGATAAAAAACAGCGCGCTTTTTTTCCATTGCCTGCCTTGCGCGCCATATGCTGGCAAGGCATCATAGAGAGAGGCCGCAGCAACTGCCAAAGCGGCATAATCAGACAATTGTCCTGGCAGGTCGGCCTTGCCTTCATAAGAGCTGCGCCTCAAGATATTGCCAGGTGATATGGTCAGAACCTGCGCTGCATAAAGCGCATGAAAGGCTTTTTCTGCGGCTCGGACATAATGCGGCTTGCCAAAGACCCGGCCCGCCTCAGCAAAGGCTGTCATCATCATCCCGTTCCAGCTGGCCACAATTTTTTTATCCCGATGGGGTTTCTGCCTTTTATTGCGTGCAGCCAGTAATTGACTACGCACCGTATCAAGGCGTTGGTCAAAAGCAGTTCCTGACAGCTTCAACCTTTCCATGACCTCTTTCCTGCTGCCAGGAAAATGCAGGATATTATAGCCCTCAAAATTTCCTGCTTCACTCACCCCAAAAACATCTATGGCAAATTTGGCATCCTTGGGGGACAACGCAGCCCTGACCTCTGCAAGTGACCAGGTATAGAACCGCCCCTCACCGCCTTTGCTGTCAGCATCATAAGCCGAATAGAAACGGCCATCAGGACTGGTCATGTCCCGCCAGACAAAATCCAGGGTCCGGATGGCGGCCTGTTTATACTGCTCTACACCTGTCATTTCATACACCCGCACCAGCACCAGCACCATCTGTGCCTGGTTATAGAGCATCTTTTCAAAATGCGGGGTCAGCCAGGCATTATCGACCGCATAACGGTGAAACCCACCGCCAACATGGTCATGAATGCCGCCGCCCAGAATGGCATCAACTGTCTGGATCACCGCGTTGCGAGCCTCCTTGTCATCATATCTCATTGCCCTACGCAAAAGAAACATCAAGGTTGGCTCATTTGGGAATTTCGGAGCCGTGGCAAAGCCGCCATAAAACGGATCAAAGGTCTCCAAAATCTTGGCTGAAGCTTTTTTGATCGCCTTTTCATCCAATATTTTAGCCTTTTCCTGCCTGTTCATCACCTTTTCAATCAGGGCTGAAATTTTCACGCCATCGGCTTCCAACGCAGGACGGTTCTCACTGTTCCACTGCCCGCTGACGGCCAGTAGCAATTTTGCAAACTCATCCTTCGAGAAATATCCCCCTGCAAAAAAAGGTTTCTGGCCAGGGGTCAGGAACAGGTTATTGGGCCAGCCGCCTGTCCCTGTCAATATCTGGGTGGCCAGCATATAACGCTCATCCAGCTCAGGCCGCCGCTCACGGTCGACCTTGATCGCGACAAAATGCTTATTGAGAATATCCGCAATATCCTTCTGGGAAAAACTTTCATCCTCCATCACATGACACCAGTGACAGGTCGAATAGCCGACAGACAGGAATATTGGTTTTTTCTCTGCCTTCGCCTTGGCAAAGGCTTCCTTTCGCCACGGATACCAGTCTATCGGGTTATAGGCATGTTGTTGCAGATAGGGAGAGGCTTCCCCCAGCAAGCGGTTGGGCTTGCGCCCCTTCTGCCTGTCTGGCTTCTGGACAGCAGCCCCAACAAGACCCGACACACTGTTCTTGCCTAAAACTTTAGCTTTCTCGGTAAAGCCAGCAACCGCCAACAGCCCTGCCACCAGGACAGAAAAAATAATAACCAAATGTCGCGTGGAAGATAATGTCATAAATGCCAGCCATCAAGAATAAAGATAATATACTCATTAGGCTAGCAGGAAAAGCCAGAAACAGCGAGAGCCCAGCCTTTCACAAAACTGTGAAAAACTAGACCCTATTAACACCGCATCAATACCGTAAATTCTAGGGCAACCTGCAAGCAGGTTCGGTCAGCTGACCTTGCCCTAGCCCCTTGATCGCGCATATCTTAACCCGCAAATCGTAACGATTTGCTCGCACTATGCACTAGGCTAGATATGTGAAGGCATTTTCCTGTTTTTGGCATCCTTGCCAAAAAAGAAGTTATGAACCATCGCCAACAGCACCAGACCAATAAAGCCAACAAGAACGACGGCACTCCATAGCAATCCCTGCGCCCCAGCAAAAACAAGGACAATGCCCAGCAACATAAAGATATTCAGGGCAGCCAGCTTTGAGGAACGGTTAGGCTGTTCTTTCCCAAGACAAAACAACAATGCTCCCAGAACAGGAACCTGTGCAAGCAGACGCATTGGCAAAGTATAGTCAGAAAGCTTTTTCATGAAACCATCCTTCCTTAGGATTAAGTATATTCAGTTATTTGAATATATAGGAATAAATTTGCCTTATGTCAACTTCCCTAATGTCGCTCGTAAAACTACTTAGGCCCCCTCAAAAATAGGTGCTTCAGATAGCGCAGGTATTTTATTTGTCAGTTAGGTCAAAAAAGGGCGTATAGCTGGCTATACAAGCATTTTTGAAACGACACTGACGGATAAAAGGACAAGCTAAATGATTCGATTGTTTTTG
>JAJRRF010000259.1 GCA_024279735.1 Alphaproteobacteria bacterium | reverse complement strand
GATTATCATTCTGCTGGGTCATATGAAGTTCCTTCGTCGTTGATGGAACACTTCAAATACCTGATTTTCCTCTTTGGGTCACATGTGACCCAAAGAGGAAATAACATCCCCCAAAAGTCCACAGCTCAAGTTACACTACCATTGATAAATAACGATAAAAATAAATCGTTATTTTTAAAACCACTAAAATATGATCATTTTTCCATTAAAAAACAGGATTTTTAGACTGTATTCCGCTTGAAACCGCGTATTTACGTAAAAAAAGAAGCTGTGGAGTTACCAAAAAACATAAAAATAACCTCAAATTGTCATATGGAAATTAACCATTGATAGAGACTGTTTGTTCAGACTTTTATTCTAGCCTCTAGGCCAGGCCTTGCGCTAAAACCAACCAGGTAACGCTGTCATGAACCGTATTTCGTTAAGTCTCAGTACCATTTTGATACCAATTTTGGCTATCGTGCCTGCCTATGCCTTCCTTGCAACTGATATACATGACTGTACAGGCAAGAACGGCGAAAATTACCAACAGGCCTGTATCAGGCTATTGGAAGTTGACAGTTTGCCGCCCAAAATTCTCTCCAGGGCCAATATGGGACTGGGGGACTATTATTATTGGCAAAAGAACTATGGCAAGGCACTGCCATACTACCACAAGGCCATCATCTTGAATCCTGCCAACAAGTGGGCCTATATTAGCAAGGGACGCAGCCAGGCAGCTTTGGGATATTATAAAAAGGCGATCAAAACCTATAATTTGGGCATAGAATATAGCCATATCGACAATGCACAAATCTATTATAACCGTGGTTATTCCCGTTCCATGACCCACGACTATAAAAATGCAATAGATGACTACTCACTCTATCTGGTAACCCGCCCAAAGGATGTCCTTGCCCTGCATCACAGGGGCTACGCCCTGCACCAGACTGGCGCGCTTGAGGAAGCCTTGCAAGACTATAATGATGCCCTCACGCTTGCCCCAGGCGATGGGGCAATTTACCTGAAACGGGGCGACCTGTTTGCCAGCTTCAAGCAATATGAAAAGGCCCTGTCAGACTATGACCTGTCGATACAGCACCAACCCAATAATGCTGTGGCCTATTACAGGCGCGGCACCATCTTACGTTATACAGGAAAAATAGACAGTTCACTGCGTGATTGCACCAAGGCTTCTTCGCTGGACTCCTACTTACTGTCTGCCTATACCTGTATTGCCAAGGGAAAATTTATGCAGCTCTTTCAGTGAAGCTGTAAACGCGGAACACAAAACTGGCCAGGGTCAAAAGGGTTATACCCACCAGAAAAACATTCATAACATTTCCATTTCCGATCCCCCTTTTCAATTTGATTTAATATTTCTGTCTGTTACCTTATCTCTTAGTTTCTGACCAGATATTCAGGTCACAGCGTTTTGTGGGGAAATATTATGACAAATCACTTATCAACACTGGTTGTTGCCAGTTTTTCTGTGCTGGCATGGTGTGGGTCTGTGCAGGCCGAGAGTTTGTGCGGTGGCTCACTTGTAAAGGGCAGCAAGACAGCCATGTTTCTAGATGCTGGCCCAACCGTCACCTGCTCAGTCGCCAAGTCAGACCCAGTCTGTCATATTAGCTTTACGGTTGCTGAACCCACGAACCATGCCAGGCCACATCAAGGCCATAGCCTGCGCCTGTTCCGTAAGTCCGCAGGCAAGAAGTGGATTATATACCTACAGGCTGCAAAACCCCTCAAAAACCTGACCAGGATGTCGATCACTGTCGATGACAACGACCCTATGGAAATTCCCGCAGAGTTCCTGTCTTTTGGCAAGAAGAACAACCCGTTACATGCCCATATAGACACACGCCTGACCCAGGTTGTGGTTGATGAGCTGAAGAAGGGCAGAAAGGCCAGCCTAACCCTGTCTTATGACAATCCGCAAAAGTCCTTTACCAGCAGCTTTGATGGCACAACCCTCAAAAATACAGAAAAAGCGTTTGACTGGATTGACTGTATGCAGAAAGACAAAAAATAATGTCAGGTCACGCTATAGCAAATTGCAAGAAATTGCGGTCGGGCGACCTTTTCCTAGCACTTATATGACGCATATCCCAGGCCCGCAAATCGTAACGATTTACTAGCACTGATACTCTAGCCCTACTGGCGTATGCCAGTCTTGAGCCTGCTGATGACCATATTTCCTGTCTGGCCAAGGGTCGGGTTCTGCAAAAGGCCAAAGGATTTACGTGCAGCAAGGCGTACCAAACTGGCTGTGTGGACATCAAGCTCAACCACATCAATTTTGCCATCGCCGTTGCCAATTGGGCGGCGGTCAGCCCCGCCTGCCAGTCCTACTATGAAATGGCGGGTAAACAGGCCAATGCCATAGTCAGGATCTTCCAAAGCCTTCTGGTTGCCGTGGGAAGCCAGAAAAATCGTCAGGCCAGGAACTGGCACTGAAGACTGTAGCTGCACTGGCAACTCGGCTGCATTTGGCGGGGAAACAGCATTTCCTGTCTTACGGCCAAATTCTGTTTCCAGCACCAGCATGATAGAGGAAGCCCTCAGCTTGCGCAAATTATTCAGCATAAGTGAGATACTGTAGCCTGTATGCACCTCCCTGCCCCTCACCGCATCAACTGGCAGAAGATAATTCTTGCCGTTCCCGGCATTATTAAGCGCGTGTCCTGAATAATAGATCATCACACGGCTGTTGGGGTGGCGTTGCATACGTTGCCACAACTTGCCATGCGCGTTTTGTGCAGACCCCAAAACATCTTCCATCTTCGACAGGCTGGCGTTGCGCAGGTCAAAGATGTTGTCCACGCTATAGCCCAGATGCTCACTGAGCACCGAGAACATTGCCCCGGCATCATTCAGGGCGTTGCTGTTTTCCCCAAAACTGCTGTATTTTTTATTGCCAATGATCACAGCAATGGTATTCACATTGCTGGCACTCTCAGGAAAATCCCTGTAAAGCCCACGCGCCTTGGGATAGGAACGGCCAATCAGGCGCGGCTTTTCCTTTGAAAACAACAGGGATGTGGTCGGGTTGGTACATACCTGAACCCTGGCATTTTTTTCAACCTTCAAAACCTCGTCCAACGGCATGTAGGACGATACATTAAGGCAACTTTTGCCGCACCATTGGATACCAAACTTTTCCCCATAAGAATATTTGTCAACTTCCGTCATAGATGCGGGAGCTGGAAGGCAAGGTGTGCCACATTTTTTAAGACCCGAATTTCGGCCATATGTGGTTGTCAAGAAGTCATACAGGTCAGATGGCAGACAAGCTGAGGCCTTCTGGCTTGTCATCGCAAAGGGACGGGTTGCCCCTGTAACCTGGACGGGCTGGTATCCATCATCAGAGCCAATAAAGGCTGTTTTCTGGTTAACAGTCCGCGCTGGCACACCAAGACTTGCAGACTGGGAGACAGCAGCCTGTGCTGTATCCTCCCGAATCCTAAGAGCCTTCACAGTGTTTTTCAAGGGTCTTGTCCCTAGATTTTTTTGGCACAACCCAAACAGGATTTGTTGGCTTTCCAGGTCATAAATATCCATTGCCTTATGGGTTAGCCGGTGACGTTCACGAAACTTCCTGAAGGCATCATAGGTTTCCATAAATGTGGTATATTTTGCCCTGCCGGCACGCTCCCCCTCAAACCCTGCCTTATAGAGACAGGATCTGATCTGCACCAAGTCATATATCGGCTCGTCCAGTGCTGCCCTTGTCGGCACTGCACTGACGACTTCTGGCGCATCTGGCACTTTCTCTATAATTTTTGCTGCCTTTACAGGTTGTGGGGCAGCTTTTTTTCCTGTCAGTTCACACTTGCCATTGCGAACCTTATAACCGTCAGGACATTCCCCAACAGTATCTGACAAGGATGCCAACGCAGCCGGCGCAGCGCACGACCCACCTGTCAGCTGTGGCGGCTCTTCGTCATCGTCATCATCGTCCCCAAGTGCTGCCACGTTGACACATTGCTTGTTCTGATATTCAAAACCTGCCTTACAGAGGCATTTACGGCTTGTGGCTGACCAGACAGATCCCCCAGAGCAATGGCGGGCAAGACGGACACAGCGACTGCCAAGCTGGGCAAACCCGCGCCTTTCGCAGATACACCGCTTATATTTATAGGCATAGACCCAGGGATAACCGCAAATATCCTTTTTCTTGATCTTGCGTAATTGCTGGGCCAACAACCTGTTTCTCTTGGCCAGACTCTGCGCCCGCTTACGGCTTTGGGAAGCAAGTTTCCTGTTTCTTTTCACAAGCCTGCTCTGAGCCAAAGCTTTTTTTCTGGATTTCTTACGGGATCTTTTGGAAATACGTTTCTTTTTGGCCCGGCGTTTTGTCTTGACCTTTTTGACAACCCGTTTCTTTGGAATAAACTTGCCACTGCCCCAATTATAATTGACTTCATTGGCCGCCACCTTGACTTCATCAGGTCTAGCATTGCCACCTTGTCCAGTCTGGGCAGTAACTGGAAGTGCCAGGAATGTCAGCAGATATAGGGCAGAAAACAGAATGATCAGACATAGACGGATTTTATCCCCAGCCCGAAAAGCCCTTCCAAAAACATCAGCCATCAATCATGCCCCCAACATTATTTAACAATAATGTTTTATCAAAAAAGAAAGTGAGGACAATAACGCAAGACTGCGCCCCGAATCATAACGATGATATAAAATAACCTAAGGGAACGCAAGGACACCCAACCTAACATCCCTAAAAATAACAGGAAAAACAATGGCCGTGTTGCCTTTGCCACAGTCTTGCCATAACTGTTAATTTCCAACTTTCAGCAATAATAAAAATTCTCTGGCCAGCGCACAATCCTGAATCTGTCAACAGAATGTTTCCAAAACCAAAAGCCTCGCTTGCTTACGCAAACAAGGCTGACAGCTAAATATTTAGTGGTGAGCGGCCACAACAGCCCCAAGAGTAGACTACTTAATCTTGCTTTCCTTGAAGTCTACATGCTTGCGGACAACGGGATCATATTTTCGTTTGACCATTTTTTCAGTCAGGTTACGCGGGTTTTTCTTGGTAACATAGAAATACCCTGTCTTGGAACCATCCTCTTTTGTTGCAGTACTGACAAGCTTGATCTTTTGCACTGGCGACCTGGCCATATGACACTCCTAAAATTTTCGAGATTTATACAGGCCTTGATCGCCCTGACATTTAATGCCGAACTACATAGTTTTTTGCATTTTGTCAAGACAAAGCAGAGGCCGAACGTGCAAATTTCTGTATATCATCCAGGAAACATCCCCCTAAAAAGCTATGTTTTTTCATTCAGCATCTCATGGTCAATATGCGGGTCAGGCTTCAGCCGTTCATCGGGGTCAAAACCGTGCATATAGAGAGCCCACTGAAAGCCGACAGTTGCAGCCTTAACCCGGGGCAGAAAATAGAATGTCAAAAGGACAGACAACGGTATCCAGGTCACAGTATGAACCCAGATCGGCGGATAAATATAGATTTCTGTCAACAACATAAGCGGTATTATAATATGTCCGACAATAAAAATGGTAAAATAGGGCGGCGCATCATCTGCCCTGTGATAATGCAGCTCTTCCCCGCACGTACTGCACTCATCCTTCACCTTTAAAAATGCTGAAAAAAGATCCCCTTCACCACAGTTCGGGCATTTTTGCCGCGCTCCCCTCTTCATGGCCTCCATCTTGTCACGGGGCGGATGACGAAGGTTTCCGTTGAGAGGAGTATTGCTGTAAGTTTTCGTCATTCCGTCACTTTCCCTGAGTTATAACCTGCGAAAAACCAAAGTCTAATAGCTTATTTGCTCTGGCACAAATCTTTTTTTGATAAAGCTAGGAAACGACAACAAACTTAAACAGGACTGTCACACCCTGTTTAGGTATATGATACTGATACTATTAACAGCTCAGGTCTCTTCAGCAGGAGGTGATGTATCAGGGCTTTGCCCATCCTGCGTATCCTGTTCCTCTTCATCATCTCCCTCAACCTCAGGAATATGTTCAACGGCCACCACCTTTTCCGCTTCAGCAGTCTTAAAAATGGTCACACCCTGGGTATTGCGTCCTGCTATACGGACATCATGGATCGGTGTCCTGATCAGTTTACCCTGGTCTGTCACCAACATAATCTCGTCGCCAGCCAGAATTGGAAAGGAATTGACCAAAGAGCCATTCCGGTCATTGACGATCATTGACTTCACCCCCTTACCGCCCCGGTTGGTCACACGGTATTCATAGGAAGACGTTCTCTTGCCAAAGCCATTCCTGGAAACCGTCAGGATAAACTGTTCTGCCTCAGCAAGCTCGTTATAGCGTTCAGTGCTCAGGCTGGTTTCACCCTCAGCAACATCCTCAGCTTCAGCTTCATCCTCAAGGTCAGGACTGTCCTCCAGCTCTTCACCCGCAGCGCGGCGTGCAGCATTGGCCGCCTTGATATAGGCTCTGGTTTCGGCAGGCGTGGCATCCATGTGGTTCAGGATTGTCATGGACATGACATGGTTGCCCTCATCAAGCCTGATTCCCCGAACACCCGAAGAATCCCGTCCCTTAAATACCCGAATGGCAGTTACAGGAAAACGCGTTGCCAGTCCGCCATAACTGGTCAGCAAGACATCACTGTCATCGCGGCAAATCTGCACCCCGATAATCTGGTCATCCTCATTGAGTTTCATCGCAATCTTGCCATTCTGGCGGATCAACAAAAAGTCAGACAAGGCATTACGGCGGACATTCCCCTGCCGCGTCGCAAACATCACATAGAGATCATCCAGGCTTTCGCTGTCTTCAGGATAAGGCATGATTGTTGTAATGCGTTCTTCCTGTTCCAAGGGCAGCAGGTTAATCAGAGCCTTGCCCAGGGACTGTGGCTGGGCAAGCGGCAAACGCCAGACCTTCATACGGTACACCATACCGCGCGAGGAGAAAAACAGCATTGGCGTGTGGGTATTGGCGACAAACAGACGTGTTACAAAATCTTCATCACGGGTAGTCATGCCGGCGCGCCCCTTGCCGCCGCGCCTTTGCGCCCGGTAGGTATCAAGCGGAACGCGCTTGATATAGCCCTTGCGTGATACGGTCACCACCATATCCTCACGGGCGATCAGATCCTCATCATCAAATTCACCGACAGACTCAATAATACGAGTCCTTCTCTCGGTGCCAAACTCCTCCTTAACCTCCAACAATTCTGTACGGATAATATCTATAATTCGCGAACGTGACCTGAGAATATCAAGGTAATCCCGGATCATGTCAGCCAACTTTTTCAGCTCATCACCAATTTCATCGCGGCCAAGGGCTGTCAGGCGGGCAAGGCGCAGTTCCAGGATTGCCCTCGCCTGGGCATCGGAAAGCCTGTAGATATTGCCTTCTTCCAGCCTGTGGTGCGGGTCATCAATCAGCTCAATAAAGGGGGCAACTTCCTTCGCTGGCCATTCGCGTTCCAGCAGCTGTTCACGGGCTGTTGCCGGATTAGGCGCGGCTCGGATCAGCTTGATCACCTCGTCAACATTGGCAACAGCTATCGCCAGGCCAACCAAGATATGGGATCTTTCACGCGCCTTGTTGAGCAAATATTTGGTGCGGCGGGTTATGACCTCTTCACGGAAGGCATTAAAGGCTGTGATAAAGTCGCGTAAGTTCATGACTTCAGGACGGCCACCATTCAAGGCAACCAGGTTACAGCCAAAAGAGGTTTGCAGTGTTGAGAAGCGGTAAAGCTGGTTGAGAACCACATCAGCAACAGCACCGCGTTTCAGCTCAATACAGACCCGCATCCCATCCTTGTCCGACTCGTCCCTGATGTCAGAGACACCCTCAAGACGCTTGTCACGGACAAGTTCAGCCATTTTCTCAATCATGGTGTTTTTATTGACCTGATAGGGAATTTCGGTGATGATCAGTGCGTGGCGGTCTTTGCGTATCTCTTCCTCATGAACCATGCCCCTCATCATGACAGAACCCCGTCCTGTCTTATAGGCGGAACGGATACCCGCCTGTCCCAGGATCATGCCGCCCGTCGGAAAATCAGGACCAAGAATAATTTCATTCAGTTCCTCAATGGTAATGACAGGGTTTTCCAGATGGGCAATACAGCCATCAATCACCTCACCAAGATTGTGGGGCGGAATATTTGTCGCCATTCCCACAGCAATCCCACCAGCCCCATTGACAAGCAGGTTGGGGAATTTTGCAGGGATAACCGTCGGTTCCTGCTCGGTATTGTCATAGTTATCCTGAAAATTAACGGTTTCCTTGTCCAGGTCATCCAACAGGAAATGGGCAACCTTCTCCAGGCGCACCTCGGTATAACGCATAGCCGCTGGACTGTCCCCGTCAACACTGCCAAAGTTTCCCTGACCGTCAATCAGGGGAAGACGCATGGAAAAGTCCTGTGCCATCCGCACCAGAGCCATATAGATCGACTGGTCACCGTGGGGATGGTATTTACCAATCACATCACCGACAACACGGGCAGACTTCCGGTAAAGCTTGTTCCAGTCATATCCGTTTTCATGCATGGAATAAAGGATGCGGCGATGGACAGGCTTCAGGCCGTCCCTGACATCGGGCAAAGCCCTGGAGACGATAACGCTCATAGCGTAATCTATGTAGGACCGTTCCATTTCATCTACAATGGAGATTGGCCTGATATCGGAAGGATCATCCCCGCCATTGTCATCACTGCCAGAATTTTTATCGTCTTCACCAGCCAATTTTTATTCCAAACTTATAGAACAGATACGTATAGGAATCCCGACAGTAAAACTGTAAGATTTTACGTTTCTTATACACTGTTACAAAGCTATGTCCTATAAAAAAAGACCCTAAAACCCCAATGATTCACAAGCCAGACTATTGCTCTCCAGGCATAGTTACAGGCGGTAATTGCACAGGCTTTTCTGCAAGAAGTGGAGAATTTTTTATACCCTGTTCCGCCTGTACATCATTCTGGCCAGGCTCAGCTTCGGCACTGGATGTATTAACTTCTGGATCTTTCCATTTAGTGAAGAGGGTAAAGATACATTTTACTGTCTTGACGGTCGTCCCCAGCAAAAAATCACCTGCCCCCTTAACCACGCCACCAACACCTTTTGCCCCATCCTTGATAACCTTCCCTGTCTGGCCAATAACATTTTTGGTCTGCTGTCCAGCCTTCTTCAGGGTCTGACCGGACTGGTTCAGGGACTGTTTTGTAAACTCAACAAGTGTACCAGGCTCTTTTTTCTTTTTGACAAGCCTGTTCTTTTGTTCGAGCTGCTGAATTTCACTGCCCTTGTCAACCCTTGTTGTCAGCCCTGGTATATTCGGCCCTTCATAGAGATAGGTCACCTCAGTACTGTTCAGGCACAGCCTGTCTTTCTCCTGCCTGATCCGGCATGAGGCATGACCCTGCTCCTTCGCAGTCTTGATAATACAATATAGCCGCGTAATTTTAGGATTTATTTCTCCCGAGCCAATAACCGAGCAACGATAAGTCTTGTCGGGTTCCTGGCAATAGACACACAGAACATTCCTGCCTTGCGCATTGGCAATACCAGCCCACCCCATGAGCAGGAAAACCATAACTATCTGTTTCATATCCATAACCAGCCTATACAACTCCCTGCCTGCCCAATATTTCCAGCGTAACAGTGTGTTAAAACATTTCAAAAGCAAAAAAGCAAACAACCTTACCAGAACAGGGCAATTCAATTCATGTTTTTTCACCCTAATTGTAGAGACAGGGCACGCCCTGTCTTGCTCGCTACATGACAAAACGGTTGTTTTAGGTCAGTTTTAAGACAAGGCATGCCTTGTCTCTACGTTAAAACCTTGTTTCCAATATCTAATATCTATGAATTGAATCACCCTGTTACCTAAGGACACCCTCAAAAATAGATGCTTCAGATAGCGCAGGCATTTTGTTTGTCAGTTAGGTCAAAAAGGGGCGTATAGCAAGCTATACAAGCATTTTTGAAACGACACTGATGAGCAAAAGAACAAGCTAAATGATTCGGTTATTTGTGCGGGTGTCCTAAGTACCTTACTAATAATACCATAGACAGGCAAAACTAAGGCTTTGCGAAACGCAAAAAGGCCAGGGAACAATTCCCTGACCTTTCTGATATGTCCTTGATCCTGAAAAACAGGTATCATATCTGTTCCTAAAACAGTGTGTTCACCTGGTAACGCAGGCCAAACTTGATTTCATGGGATGTCATGTCCGCATCCAGGTAAGGGTCAGCCAATGGCGCGCCAGAGATAGCCAGGATACCTGTATTTGATCCGACAGAACCCATATCCATATAACGGTAGCCAAGGTCAAACTTGACATTATCCCTCAGGTCAATAGAGAAACCGGTCATCAGCGACCAGGCAAAATTAAGGTCTTCATCACCCTCAATGGTGTAATTGAAATCACCATAGGTTGTATTGGACTGCTTTACAAAAACATTGTCCATCTGGTGATAGGCCATACCAATACCGACACCGACATATGGTGTGAAGCTGCCCATACCAACGTTAAAGTCCTTATAAAGGCTGAACATCTGTGTATAGGTCTGCACACCAGCTGTGACTGTGCTGTCCTCATAATAGCCAGGGACTGACCCTGTAATATCTGAATTGTTGCGGTAACCAAAAGTCATATCAGCGCGAACACCAGAAATACCAAAGCGGTTTCCAGCAGCACCCATGCCACAACCAACGCCAGCCTCAAACATCCAGCTGCCGTCACGGTCTGAATTTTCCAGCGCACCTGACGGATGCGCCTGGTTTGTCAACTGGGTGACTTCACTGTAAAAATATGTATCTTCACTGCCTGCAAAGGCATAACCAGTATCGGCGCGAAGGTAACAGTTTCCTGCTGTTGCTGGAGCTGTTACTGGCATCATGACAGGATCCTTCATGGAACCACCAAAGTTCCTGTAGTCCCCTGCCTTGGCCATAGAAGATGTCCCGGCAATAGCAACCAGTGCTACTGAAGCCATCAGTGTATTCAATAATTTGTTAGTCATTTTCTACCTCAATTTAAGCAGGAACTTCCCAAAGTACCCACGAATCATTTTCCTTGCGATGTGTCTATTTCACCGCAGTATAGTTAATCTTTGGTAAACTGGGAGGGTAGATAAAATGATAAGACAGGCCAGATCCCCTGCCCCGCAAGGCATCAAGGGAAACAAATAAATTCAGAATTTTTATTTTCTTTCTGATGATTTCCCAAATAAAAAACCACCCCCTGCAAAAACAGGGAGTGGTCTTGTCACCAGTATTATTCATAAAACAGTAAGCAGGGCGAATATTCCTCCCAGCTTCCTGGTTTTAGGAATGAGAAAGAACAGCCAACAGCATTAAGGCCACAATATTTGTGATCTTGATCATTGGGTTGACCGCAGGGCCAGCTGTATCCTTGTAGGGATCGCCAACAGTATCGCCTGTGATGGAAGCCTTGTGAGCCTCAGAACCCTTTTCATGAAGTACGCCATCCTTGTCCGTAAAACCTTCCTCAAGGACTTTCTTGGCATTGTCCCAGGCTCCCCCTCCAGTTGTCATCGAAATGGCAACATAGAGACCTGTCACAATAACACCAAGCAACATTGCCCCGACAGTAGCAAAGGCAGCAGACTTGTCAGCTATGGCAAGAACTGCAAAATAAACCACGATGGGAGACAATACAGGCAAGAGTGACGGAATCATCATTTCCTTGATCGCCGCCTTGGTCAGGATATCAACCGCCTTGCCATATTCAGGCTTGACTTCACCTGTCTTGATGCCAGGGTTTTCCTTAAACTGGCGGCGCACCTCTTCAACAATCGCCCCAGCAGCGCGGCCAACAGCTGTCATGCCAAACGCGGCAAACAGGTAAGGCAACAGACCGCCAAGTATCAGGCCAACAACCACATAAGGGTTGGTCAGGTCAAAGTTTGGCACAACACCCTCAAAATATGGAAACTCCTTGGCATTGGCAGTGAAATATTTCAGGTCTTCGGTATAGGCAGCAAACAATACCAGCGCGCCCATTCCCGCAGAACCAATCGCATAACCCTTGGTCACAGCCTTGGTGGTATTACCCACAGCATCAAGCGCATCAGTGGTTTTGCGAACCTCCTCAGGAAGGTCAGCCATTTCAGCAATCCCGCCAGCATTATCTGTCACTGGGCCAAACGCATCCAGTGCCACAATCATCCCAGCCAGAGCCAACATGGTACTCACCGCAATGGCAATGCCAAACACACCAGCAAGCTGGAACGTCGCAATGATACCTGCCACAATAACCAGCGCAGGAAGTGCAGTTGATTCGAGCGAAACAGCCAGTCCCTGGATGACATTGGTACCGTGACCTGTCACAGAGGACTGGGCAATAGATTGTACGGGCCTATAGTCAGTCCCGGTATAATATTCTGTAATTACGATCAGCAGAGCCGTTACAAGCAGGCCAACCAAACCGCAATAATACAGGCTACGCCCGGTAAATTCCAGGCCTCCAGCTGTCAACTTGGTATCCATGCCAATCATCGCCTCTGTCAGTGGCCATAACAGAACCAGGGAAACCGCACCGGAAACCAAAATTCCTTTATATAGTGCCCCCATAATATTACCGGAACTGCCCAGCTTCACAGCAAAGGTACCGATGATGGACGCAAAAATACAGACGGCACCAATTGTCAGGGGATAGGTCATCAGTGACACAACCATGTCATTGCCCATATTCCTGAAGAAAATTGAGGCCAGAACCATTGTTGCCACGATTGTTACAGCGTAGGTCTCAAACAGGTCAGCTGCCATACCGGCACAGTCACCAACATTGTCGCCAACATTATCAGCAATTGTAGCGGGGTTACGGGGGTCATCCTCAGGCAGGTCAGTCTCGATCTTGCCAACAATGTCACCACCAACATCAGCACCCTTGGTAAAGATGCCGCCGCCAAGACGGGCAAAAATAGAAATCAAAGAAGCACCAAAACCGAGCGCAACCATAGAGTCTATCACTTCACGTGAGGTCGCATCATATCCCATGGATGTCAACAAGAAGAAATAGACTGTCACACCCATCAGGGCCAGGCCAGCAACCAGCATACCTGTTACAGCACCAGACTTGAAGGCGATATCAAGGCCAGCAGACAGGGAGCGCGAGGCCGCCTGGGCTGTACGAACATTGGCACGTACAGAAACCATCATACCAATAAACCCGGCGGCGGCTGACAACACTGCACCTATCAGGAAACCGATAGCGACCTTAAAAGACAGTACAAAAATTAATAAAACAAAAATTACGGCTCCAGTAATCCCGATGGCTGTATATTGGCGCACCAGATAGGCATGTGCCCCTTCCTGAATCGCCTTTGCAATTTCCTGCATCCGGTCATTGCCGGGGTCTTCAGCCAAAACGGACTGGACAGCCCAATAACTGTAGGCAAGCGCAGCAATAGCCCCAATCAGAATGAATAAAAATAACATAAACGACATTTATTACTCCCTTTTTTATTTAGTCATTATTGCGTAAAAGAAATAATTCTGGGGTTTTTATTGTTATTTTAGCCAGCCACAACTTCTTTCACGGTATACTTCCCTTGCTTCATGAGAATTATAAAAAGCAAGATGGCAAATAGTAACAATATAAGCAATGTATAATTTGCACCATTGTTACCAAAGCGCGCGTAAATCACTCCTGACAGAAATGTCATAGTAGCCACGCCGCCATAAATGGCGGTTTCATTAAAGGCTTGCAGGATTGCAGACTCCCCAGGTTTATGGGATGTTGTCACGATTGCCGTCGCGCCAATAAAGGCAAAATTCCAGCCAACACCAATCATCACCATTGTTGTTAAAAACTGTGCAACCTCCACCCCGCTGAGGGACACCGCTGCCGCCCCAACAAGCAACAATAGCCCGACACTGATCACCTTTTCAGGACCATAACGGGTGACGAGCTTGCCTGTCAGGAAGCTTGGGGCATACATCGCGGCCAGATGCCACTGGATTACTGTGGTTGCCCCTAACACACTATGGCCGCAGGCAATCATGGCAATAGGCGTTGTGGTCATGGCAAACATCATGATGGCATGGGCAACGACACCTATCAGGACAGCCATCAGCAACCTTTTGTCCTTCAGCATTTCCCGCAATGTCCGCACCTTTGCCTGTGTGTCCTTTTTGGGCAGGGCAACCGAAGGTTTTGGTAATTTCAGGAAAGCCAGGATGGCCAAGGCAAGGAGGCTGACCACAGCAGAAGCCACAAAACTGCCAGCATAAAAAACAGGGGATAACAAATCCTTGCTGTAAGAAATCACCAGTGCGCCAAAAAAGGCTGAAATCAGTCCCCCAGTCAGCACCCATGAAATTGCTATTGGCCGAAAATTGATACTGGCGGCATCCGTGGCTGCATAACGGTAAAACTGGGCAAAGGACTGGTAAAAACCATTCAGCACCATTGCCCAACAAAACAAGGTAAAGTTCTGGCTATAGATGCCATAGACTGCCATCACCGAGCCAACAACGCCCAGATATGCCCCCAGCATAAAGCCCGCACGGCGGCCAAGATAACGCATAAACCACGAAGCTGGAAAAAGGGCAGCCAAAATGCCCAGGGTATAGAGGGTTATCGGCAGCGTTTCCCAATATTCGGTGGGAGCAAGCTGGATACCAACAATGCCGGAAAGCGTAAAGATCACCATCGCATGGATGCCCACAAGCCCCTGGGCAATCGCCAATATCAGGGCAGCGCGCCTGGCCTGCCGCTCATGCAATATCATTGCACCGCCTGACAGCTGCCTTTCATCGCTCAGAACCTCATCACAACATGCACCATGACAAAACACATTCGTTCTCCTCACAGGGAGCTTCTAAAAATGGCTATAAGACTTTTTGTCAAACATAACAGGCTTCCCTGCCCCATCATAATAGCTAAACCCTGCCGTACTATCAGTAATGATGCCTATCCTCGTCATCATGACATTATTCTTTTTTGCAACCTGCTCAAGGGTTGCTGCCTTATCAGGGTGAACCGTCATCAGAACCTCATAATCATCCCCGCCCGTCAGCAGCCCCCTCAAAAAAGCTGCATCCCTTGAGACCAGGCCTTTCAGACAGTCCTGAACCGGAACGCGAGCCAGGTCAATTTGCGCACCCACCTGCGAAGCAGTACACAGCTTTTCCAAATCTCCTATCAGGCCATCGGAAATGTCCATCGCTGCACTGGCAAATTTCTGGACAATAAACAACAAATCTATATCAGGCTCTGGTGAATAATAGCGATTCCAAAAATAATCTACAAATTGCGGATCAAGTCTGTAAGGGTTGTCCAACTTACTATAGGGATGCAGTGCCAGCCCCATAACAGCATCCCCAATTGTCCCGGAAACATATATATAGTCACCGAGCTGTGCTGTCGAGCGTCGAACCATCTTGCCAACAGACACTTCCCCTAACATCGTTATAGATATGGAGAGCGGGCCCGGTGTCCTGACCGTGTCCCCCCCAAGCAGGACACAGCCATAATATTGTTGCTGTTCAAGCAGCGTCTGGCTAAAGGCTTTTATCCACCCTTCCCTTATTTCAGGAGGGTAGGCCAATGTCAGGAAATAATATTTGGGGGCAGCCCCCTTGGCGATCAGGTCTGAGGTATTAACCCCAATCGCCTTCATACCAATGTCTTGCGGCGTATCAGTTGCAAAAAAATGGATGCCTGCAACTATTGCATCTGAAGTTATGACAAATTCATGCCCTGGTGACGGCCTCGCCAAAGCTGCATCATCCAGCAGTCCCAGACCATTTTGATCGTTGCTTAATGGCCTGAAGTAACGCCCTATAATATCAAACTCATCCATCAGGAAAATTCGTCTTCACGGTATTGGCGCGCCAGCTTGTCCAACACACCATTGACAACCTTGGGCTCATCCCCATCAAAAAATGCATGGGAGATGTCAATATATTCGGAAATCACCACGCGGGCAGGTACATCCTTGCGTTTCAGAAGCTCCAGTGCCCCGACCCGCAAAATCGCCCGTAAGGTGCTGTCCAGCCGGGACAGTCGCCATTGTGCAGAGAGAAATTTCTTGATCTCGGGATCAAGCTCAACCTGGTTGGCAATCACACCCTGGACAAGCCCGTCAAAAAACACCTTGTCCGCCTTCCGCAACTGCTCCTCATCCACTTCCTTACCCAGACGGAAAACCGCAAATTCTTCCAGGATCGTGGCCAGGTCTGTCCCTGCCATTTCCATCTGGTACAGTGCCTGGACCGCAGCAAGCCGAGAGACACTCCGTTTGGAAACGGGTTTTGGTTTGTTATTTTTACGCACAGAAGCAGACACTTTGATAAACCCAGACTTTGTTAAAGAGATAAGCTTACTAACATTTATATCCCTAAAAGCCAACAGTTTGCTTGTCGCTATTGTCATTAAACTGCTTCTGGATCTCCATCAGGCGCAGACAGGCCTGGGCAGCATCACCGCCCTTATTTTTTCCTGTGCTGTCAGCACGGATTTTGGCCTGTTCCCGCGATTCAACCGTCAAGATACCATTGCCAAGCGGCATGTTATAGGCGCAGGCCAGTTTCAGCAACATCGCCGCAGATTCGTCAGCCACAATATCATAATGCGATGTCTCACCGCGAATGACGCAGCCCAGGGAAATCACCCCATCATATTTCTTGTCAGACTTGATTGCCAGATTCATCACTTGCGGCACTTCCATCGCCCCAGGCACATCAAAACGGTCATATGTCACACCCTGCTTGTTCAGCTCGGCAACCGCGCCCTTCACAAGCTCATCAACGATCTCTTCATAAAACCGCCCCTCAATAATCAGAACCTTCATTTTTCTACCCTTCTTCACATCTTGCAAAATTACCCAATTTTTTTCTGGCCGACAAATTCTAGGCCATAGCCTTCCAGGCCAACGATGGTTGGGGCGGGGGAGTTGGAGAGCAGTTCCATTTTGGTAATGCCCAGCTCCAGCAAAATTTGTGCGCCAATGCCATATTCCACCAGTCTTGGCGGGCCTGATTTTTTCTTGTCATCCTTATGGGCGAACATTTCAGAAATCGCATCTGGCTCAGTTTCGCGGAACAGCACAATCACCCCCCGCCCCTCTTTTTCAATGACTTCCATAGACTTTTGAATAGTAGACTTACCATCCTCGCCCCCCGTCAGCACATCCTTCATCACATCAAGGGCGTGCATTCGTACAACGACTGGCTCATCTCCGCTAATATCTCCCTTTATCAGGGCAATATGCTCAACTGGATCAACACTGTTGGAAAAAACCTTCATTTTATAGTCACCGCCAAAAGCAGAGGTGAATTCGCCTTCATGCGCCAGGGTAATCAGGTTATCAAATTTGCGGCGATAGGCAATCAGGTCAGCAATCGTGCCTATTTTTAGGCCATGCTGTTTGGCATAAGGAATCAGGTCAGGCAAACGCGCCATTGTGCCGTCCTCGTTCATGATTTCGACAATCACAGCTGCCGGATTCAGCCCAGCCAAACGGGCAATATCAACAGAGGCCTCTGTATGCCCTGCGCGCACCAGAACACCGCCGTCCTTGGCAATCAGCGGAAAGACATGGCCAGGGGTGACAATATCGGTATGCTGGTTGGTCGGGTCAATGGCAACAGAAATGGTATGGGAACGGTCATGGGCTGAAATACCAGTGGTAATGCCTTCACGCGCCTCAATCGATGTGGTAAAGGCTGTATAGTTACGGGACTGGTTATTGTCAGACATCATCCGCAACTGCAATTCATCACCGCGCTGCTGGGTGATGGGCATACAAACCAGGCCGCGTCCATTGGTGACCATAAAATTAATGACATCAGGAGTCGCCATCTGAGCCGGAATGATCAGGTCACCCTCATTCTCCCGGTCCTCAGCATCCACCAGAATGATCATTTTGCCGTTACGGGCATCCTCAATAATCTCTTCAATCGGTGAGATTGCGTCCGAAATCGTTGTGTCTGTGTCTGCCATAGTCGTCATTCAATTTCCATTTTTAGGATTTACTTACCAAACTCATTCAGCCGCGCAACATAGCGCGCCAACAAGTCAACCTCAAGATTGACTGCATCTCCCGCAGCCCTATCACCCCATGTTGTCATTTTCAGGGTATGGGGAATCAGGCTGATACCAAAATAGTCACGCCCAACCTCATTCACTGTCAAGGAGACACCATTTAGCGCAACTGAGCCCTTTTGCGCAATATATTTCGCCAGTTTTTCTGGGACTTTTAGGGTAAAACGCTGGGCATCCCCATCAGTCTTTCGCTCTGCAATGGTGGCAAGGCCATCAACATGCCCTGTCACAATATGTCCGCCCAGCTCCGCGCCAACAGCCATGGCGCGCTCCAGGTTGATCTTCTGGCCCTGTTTCCAACTGCCTATTGTTGTGCATGACAGGGTTTCATTGGCGACATCTACACTATAAAGTGTGCCGCCCGAAGACGTTTTTTCCATATCCGTCACCGTCAGGCAACAGCCATCACTGGCAATGGAAGCCCCCAGGTCAATAGTCTGCATATCATAGGCACAGTCTATTTTCATCCTTGCCCCACTGGATGAGGCATCAATCTGCGCCACTGTGGCAATATCTGTAATAATTCCTGTAAACATTATAGCCTTACTTCCGTTTATCCTGTCTGTAATACTTTTCGGTAAACCAACATTGTGTCATTGCCAAGCCTGCGCTGACTATGCAAAACCAGCCCAGCTGTCTCTATCATGTCCACCAGGATACCCTGACCAAAAGGAGCTTCAGCAACATCTCTCTCCAGGGCATTATCGCTTCTGAAAACAACCATTTCATCTGCAAGACCCTGTTCCAGAAAAGAGCCAAGGACGCAAGGTCCGCCTTCCACCATCAGCCGCGTTATGCCGTTCTCATCACTGGCCAGGGTCTCAAGCAAGGAAATAAGGTCTATATGACCGATAGCAGCCTTGTTATACTTAAATATTTTTACCCCAACATTGGCCAACTTTGCATAATCTGACAAAAGATGCTCATTTTTATCCAGGTTATTACAAAATATCCAGAGCGGCACATCATGAGCCGATTTTACAAGTGTTGTTTTTGGGGACAGGATAAGCTGGCTGTCCAGCACAATCCGTATTGGGGAGCGTTTTTCCAGCCCTGGCAAACGACAGGTCAGGGAGGGATTGTCTGCTTGGACAGTACCGCGACCAACCAGGATAGCATCAGCGCGGGAGCGCATCAAATGACCCCAGTTGCGTGATTGCGCGCAGCTCACCCAAACAGGCGCGCCATTGCCAGAAGCAATCATGTCATTGGCATCAACAGCCAGCTTGAGCTGGACAAAAGGACGGTTCTGGCTCACCCGCAAGAGATGACCCTGATGACTATAATAACCCTCTTTAGGTAAAATATTTTCAGTAACCTCTATGCCTGCCTCGCGCAACATCCCAAAGCCGCGTCCTGCAACCCTGCTGTCAGGATCGGCAACGCTACATACAACGCGCGAAATACCTGCCGCAATAATGCGCTCTGTGCAAGGTGGTGTGTGGCCATGATGGGCGCAGGGTTCAAGCGTGACATAAAGTATTGCTCCCCTGGCACGGATACCTGCCATATCCAGTGCTTGCGATTCTGCATGAGGCCGCCCGCCTGGCGCGGTCCAGCCCTCCCCCAAAATTTCGAAGGGATGATCAGGAGAGACCACGACCGCACCAACGCAAGGGTTTGGCGCAGTTGTCCCCTTTCCCCGCTTTGCCAGGCCAAGGGCAAGCCCCATGAAATAGTCATCATTAATCTGGCCTGTTACAGACGTGATAGGACTCTCCGTGATTTTTAAGGTCAGGTTAGGTTTTCCAGCGTTCCAGGTTGGGAATATTGCGGGTCAGAAGCCAGGCTGCTATCCCACCCATACCACCTTCCTTCATCCTAGCGATACAAAATTTTTGCATTTTTTGCGGGGTATCAATTTCAGGATAGTGGCTGAAACTTGTGATTCATTTACGACTCATTTGTTCTATAGCTTACTCTGTATGACACATTATCAAAAAATTATCTGCCCTGATTGTGGTAGCGACCTTTTGTTCTGGTGTCGAACACAAGGCTGTCAAACATCTTGTCCTGAATATGAAAGCAGTCAGCTCTGTTGACAGTTCTGAGCTTGAGTATAAAGGGACCTTGTCATGGATGATTTGGAGCGGACTGAACTGATCACCCGTCTCAGTCCTGGACAGGTTTTCCTCTCGACCCATCAGGCGGTGACAAGCCTTCACAAACAAGACGGCCGGGAAACTGGGGAATAGACCAGAACTGGGAAAATACAGCCACAACCAATGACCGAATGTCAAGAATGCAGGATAAAACTGTGAACATGTGTTTTTTTTCTTTTCTTTTTTCTGAAAATCATATATAGATCGTGCTTCCAGATACAAGACAGGCTTTACTTCAAAGTAGGCCTGTTTTTATGTTTGAAGAAAATATTTCATAAATATGAATGTTTTTATGTTTTGTTGACGCGGGGTGGAGCAGCCCGGTAGCTCGTCAGGCTCATAACCTGAAGGTCGGAGGTTCAAATCCTCCCCCCGCAACCAATAAAACCCTTATAAGATAATCACTTACATTATTGCAATTTGCACCTCGTTCAGTGACCTGATTTCCTTATTGCCATGCCATTGCCGCAAAATCATAGGCACTTCCGTCACAATAATTTTATAAGTTTTTCTTATAAAATCAAATTTCATATTTTATTTCCAATTGCTAAAATTATCAGATAGTGTCTGCCTCAGAAGTAATAATCCTAATCTTTGAATATTGCTTTTGTGTTTGATATGTTGAGAAAATATTCAAAAGCATAGCAACAACAAAATTTATGGTGCAATGACAAAAAGAAAACTTTTTCTCAGGTTATAGGGGGCACTCAGAACCATATAACCTTGATAAAACATTTATCATTGTACACTTTATAATCCCTCACGAATGAAGGAGCGCCTCAATGGCAAAAACCTACGATTCCGGTGTGAAAGACTACCGCGAAACCTATTGGATGCCTGACTACACCCCAAAAGACACAGACATCCTGGCCTGTTTTAAAATTACACCACAGGCCGGTGTCCCGCGCGAAGAAATTGCTGCTGCGGTTGCTGCTGAAAGCTCCACTGGTACATGGACAACCGTTTGGACTGACCTTCTGACTGACCTGGACTATTATAAAGGCCGTGCCTATCACATTGAGGATGTGCCTGGTGATGATACCTGTTTTTATGCCTTTATCGCTTACCCAATCGACCTTTTTGAAGAAGGTTCTGTCGTGAATATCATGACATCTTTGGTTGGTAACGTGTTTGGCTTTAAAGCATTGCGTGCGCTTCGTCTTGAAGATATTCGTTTCCCAATTGCTTACGTAATGACTTGTAACGGCCCGCCACAAGGTATTCAGCTTGAACGCGATATTTTGAATAAATATGGCCGTCCAATGCTTGGCTGTACCATTAAGCCAAAACTTGGCCTCTCAGCCAAAAACTATGGCCGTGCCTGTTATGAAGGTTTGCGCGGCGGTCTTGATTTCACGAAAGATGATGAAAACGTAAACTCACGGCCATTTATGCGCTGGCGTGCCCGTTTTGATTTCGTGATGGAAGCTATTCATAAGGCAGAAGCTGAAACTGGTGAGCGTAAAGGCCATTACCTGAACGTAACAGCCCCAACAGCTGACGAAATGATGAAACGTGCGGAATATGCCAAGGAAATTGGCGCACCAATCATTATGCATGACTATATTACAGGTGGTTGGGCTGCCAATACGCAGCTGGCCCAGTGGTGTCAGGACAATGGTCTTCTGCTTCATATTCATCGTGCGATGCATGCGGTTCTTGACAGGGATCCCCATCACGGTATCCATTTCCGCGTTTTGACTAAAATTCTTCGTCTTTCTGGCGGTGACCATCTTCATTCCGGTACTGTTGTTGGTAAACTTGAAGGCGACCGTGAAGCCACATTGGGTTGGATTGACCTTATGCGTGACAGCTATATCAAGGAAGACCGTTCACGCGGTATCTTCTTTGACCAGGATTGGGGCGCAATGCCTGGCGTTTTCCCTGTTGCTTCTGGCGGTATTCACGTTTGGCATATGCCAGCACTTGTGAATATCTTTGGTGATGACAGTGTTCTTCAGTTTGGCGGCGGTACCTTGGGTCATCCTTGGGGTAATGCGGCTGGTGCTGCGGCAAACCGCGTTGCTGTTGAAGCTTGTGTTCAGGCACGTAACGAAGGCCGTGAGCTTGAAAAAGAAGCCAAAGACATTCTGACAACTGCTGCGAAACATAGCCCAGAACTTGGTGCTGCGATGGAAACTTGGAAAGAGATCAAGTTTGAATTCGACACAGTTGACAAACTGGACGTTGCTCATAAATAAGCCGGCTTTTATCGGATATAGGGCAAGGCGTAATAAAAACGTCTTGTCTTTCAACTTACTTTTAAAAACAGAACCAACTTTGTTGGAAAAATAACTTTAGTTGGGAAACTCGAAGGATTTTACTTATGAGTGATGTACAAGATTATGCGTCCAGCCTGTCGGACACAAGCAGCCGTAAATTTGAAACTTTTTCATATTTGCCAGAAATGACAGCAGAACAAATCCGTAAACAGGTTGAATACCTGGTTAAGAAAGGTTTTAACCCTGCTGTAGAACATACTGAGCCTGAAAATGCGTCCAGCAATTTTTGGTATATGTGGAAATTGCCATTATTTGGCGAAACAGATGTCGACGTGATTTTGGCTGAAGTTGAGGCCTGTCATAAAGCCCATCCTAAAAACCATCTCCGTTTGATCGGCTATGACAACTATGCCCAGTCACAAGGTGCAAACATGGTGCTTTACCGTGGTAAAACTGTCTAAGTGACTGCTTAGAATAATCAATGAGGCCACACCGCAATGCCCCTTTTGGCGCAAGGGTGTGGCCTTATTTTTTCCAAAAATTACCAATTGTCATAGGGTTTGATACGCATTGTCATTTATATTTTGACCCTATCATTATTGCTAATAGTATGAAGACATATAAGGAATAAAAAAATGGCATTTGGCACAAAAACAGCAGAAGCATCCGACAGTGATCCACTGGATAAAAATCAATATATTATCAAGGACGAGCCTTATTACCGTTCTGTAGAAGATGAAGTCGCGCTTTATGAAGCCGCTTATGATGCCAAAATGCCTGTGATGCTGAAAGGCCCGACAGGATGCGGTAAATCCCGTTTTGTCGAACATATGGCCTGGAAGCTGAAAAAGCCGCTAATCACTGTGGCCTGTAATGAAGACATGACGGCCTCTGACCTTGTTGGCCGTTTCCTTCTGGACATTAACGGCACCAAATGGCAGGACGGCCCGCTGACAGTGGCTGCGCGTATTGGCGCGATTTGCTATCTTGATGAAATTGTTGAGGCGCGCCAGGATACCACCGTTGTGATCCATCCCCTGACCGACCATCGCCGGGTACTGCCACTGGAGAAAAAGGGCGAGCAAGTCACCGCCCACCCTGATTTCCAGATTGTGATTTCCTACAATCCTGGTTACCAAAGCTTGATGAAAGACCTTAAGCAATCTACCAAACAGCGTTTTGCCGCGCTTGATTTTGATTACCCTGAAGAAGATACCGAGACAGAAATTGTGGTGCATGAATCGGGTATTGATGCCACCTCTGCCAAAAAACTGGTGCAGATCGCCAAGCGTTCGCGTAACCTCAAGGGTCACGGCCTTGATGAGGGCATGTCTACCCGCCTCCTGATCTATGCAGCGATGCTGATCAAAAAAGGCATTAACCCAGAAGATGCCTGTAAAATGGCACTTGTCCGTCCGCTCACCGACGACCCGGACATGCGTGACACCCTTGACGCAGCTGTTGCAACATACTTTTAGACTTCACGCAAGTTGCCCCTTAAAGGGCAATTGCCCCAGTGGGGCTCGCTTGCGCGGCGGCCGCTTGGCCTTGTCTCACTGTTCAGCTTTGCTGCCTCAGCTCATTTTCTTGTATCCTTAATAGATATGGCTTGGTCTCTCTGCACGTCATTATCAGGCTTGTCCCGATAATACATGCTGAAGAATTTGGTCTTGATAACAGGCTTGTTATGGTATGTTACAGTTCACATAATGGATAGTTGGAACACGCCAACTATGACAAGGAGAGAGATTTAGTGTAAAAATGGGTGTCTCACAGTTTCCTCATCTTCACGCTAAAAGCTAACGATAATACAACCTGCCAATTTTCACATGAACATTACAAAGGGGTAAATAAAACACCCCTTCACCCATGAAGCTTTAGTGTAATCAAGATGGAAGAATTTTAATCATGGATATTAGTTATATTGAGTTGCCGGCTCTGGATTTTGACAAAATGATAGACTTTTATGGCCAAGCTTTTGGCTGGAAATTTGAAGACTGTGGGTTTCAGTATGTCGGCTTTTCAAATTCTGGAATCCAGGGCGGTTTTTCCAAAATATACGAAGCCCCACCCCGTGGCGGCCCAATCATTATGCTGAAATCAGAAGATCCTGCCGCAACAGAAGTCATCATCAGAAACCTCGGTGCAGAAATCGTTGGCCATTTTGATTTTCCTGCCGGAGAACGATTCCATTTTCTCGACCCCACTGGCAACGAACTAGCCATATGGTACAAAACCCCTGAAGCAGCTGGAGAGCCAAAAGTTTAATGTGGGAAGGGGTATGTTTACCTACGGCATTTTTCTGACTGTCATACCGCAGAAATGCGGTATCCATACCATGATGTTACGGCAAGACAAGGCGTTTATTATTGAGAAGAATTATGGAAAAACAAACAGCTGTTTTGTCAAGAATAAAAGTTCACGGCTTGGATGCCGCATGGGACTACGGCATGACAGTCGTTGGTGTGAGATGCGTTTCTCAAAAAGATCTGTGAATCCCATACCCCTTTGCGCAAGGCTTGTCCCGATAATTCATGCTGAAGATTTTGGACTTGATAAAATTGATCTGATCGCGGCTTAGCGTTCACAGCATGGATAGTTGGAACACGTCCAACTATGACGTAAGTGAGAGACCTATAAAAACTAGATTTAGGCAACAAGATACAAGTCAAAATCTCGCAAGGAAACAAGAAAATGAACCGAAGCAAGGCAAAGCCTTGAAACGGTGAGACAAGGCCAAGCGGCCGCCGAGCTTAGCTCGCGCCGTCGCAGCGTTGCCGCAGGCTTCGCATGAGACCTAAAAATGCGTGAAGTATAAGGAACAAACATAATGAGCGTAGACTTTAAAGAATATATGAGCTGCCTTGAGGAAGACCATCCCCATGTCCAGGCTCTTGAAGCTTCCTATCATGAGGCGGGACGCATCCTCTCGCCGCAGGGTCTCAATAACTATCTTGAGGGCGTGAAGGCAATGTGCGTGCTTGGGCGCGGGCCAGACCTGATCCTGTCCTATATCCAGGAAATTCCCCAGGTGGCAAAAGAAGTTGGCGAAGATGTTATTCCCGACATTATCGAAGCCATCATGAAAATTTCTTCCCACACTTCCGGTACGGTGCTGGTATTGTTGCTGCAAAGTCTGCCACTGGCAGCGCGCCGTTTTGGTGAAGCAGGCATGATCCGTAACTATATGAAATTGCTCCATACCATGGTTGGCCGTGCCCCGCGCGGCATCCGCCCGATGATGGAAAATATGGAAGAACTGCTCTCAAAACTCACCCTGGGCGGACTGCGCCGCTGGGTGATGTGGGGAATGCAGGCTCATACCCGTGACCTTGACGGCCAAATGGCCTATTTTTCATTGTCGTCTGAAAGTTCAAAGTCGATGCTGCAAAAGGAGCGGCGCGGCACCCTGTTTGTTGACAACCAGCGCAAACTTAACTTTTATCTGCGCGCCTTGTGGGGTCGTGCCTTCTTTATGCGCCCAACCGCTGGAGACTATGAAAACCGCCTTGGGCTGCGCCCGTTTATCGAGGACTATTTTGTCCACATGCCTGATGCGTTTGATGATTTTCATGGCATCCCAGGCATGGAGTGTTACCGCGCTGTCGCCGCCCATGCCGCTGCCCATCTGGTCTATACTGAAAATCCCATAGAGGCGCGTGAACTTACCCCTGCGCAAATGAAATGTATTGACCTGTTTGAGGATGCCCGCATTGAGCATCTTGCCATCCAGGAATTTCCTGGCCTGAAAAAAATGTGGTTGCCGTTCTTTGCCAATTATATGGCTGGACGTGACCCTGCTACGCCGCTTCATCCAGCTATGGAGCTGATGACCAAGGCCTCCCACATGTTGCTGGACGAAAGCCTGAGTGATGATACAGGTTTAATGACCATCATTACTGGTTTTAGGAAAGCACTGGCTGATGATCCCAAAAACAACCAGGCCAGCTGGAATGCAGGGATGGAATTTTATCACCTGATGTATAAGGCTGCGGGTCTGCCGTCCCTGAACATATTGGAAAACTCCCCTATCCCCTACCGTGATGACAACCGTTATGTCTGGGGCTTTGCCGAACTGGCCTGGAACGCTGATGGCGCGGAATATATGCCCGCCTCAGGTGAACAGCTGCGACGTGATGTCGGCCTGATGGAATTCATCAATGAAGTGCCCAATGAGTTTGCAGGGGATGATGCCGAGGAAATCTGGACACTGAAAACCGAGCTGATGCCCTATGAGGACATGGGCGTTTCCATTAATGAAACCTTGGGCCCTGAACCAATTTCTGAGCCGTTCCATTATCCTGAATGGGACTACCATATCCAATTGCACCGTCCTGACTGGGCTACCGTGATTGAACGCCGCCAGCCTTTGGACGATCCAGAAATTATGGATAATATACTGGTCAAGCACCGCCCAATTGCCGCACGCATCCGCCATCTGGTTGATGCCATGCAGCCGGAAGGCATTGTCCGCAAGCGCGGCTATGAAGAGGGCGAGGAAATTGACCTGAATGCTGCTGTTAATGCCATGATCGACATCAGGCGCGGTATCAGTCCTGATCCAAAAATCAACATCCGCATTACCCGTCATGTCCGTGACCTGGCGGTTGTGATTTTGCTAGATCTGTCTGAAAGTACCAATGAACGCATTAATAAGGATGATCCGGAAGACGAAAGCAGCATCCTGTCCCTCACCCGCGAGGCCACTGGCCTGATGTCCTGGGCGATTGACTCAATTGGTGACCCGTTTGCAGTCCACGGCTTTGCCTCTGATGGCCGCCATGATGTGCAATATTACCGCTTTAAGGATTTTGGCGAGAGCTATAATGATGATGTCAAGGCACGGATGGCAGGCATGAAAGGCGGCCTCTCAACCCGTATGGGGACAGCCCTGCGCCATGCCGGTCATCATCTCTCGGAGCAGCCTGTGCAAAAACGTCTTGTCCTGCTGATTACGGACGGCGAACCTGCCGATATTGACGAGCGTGACCCGCAATATTTGCGCCATGATGCCAAAAAGGCTGTCGAGGATTTGGCGATGCAAGGTGTCTACACCTATTGCCTGACCCTTGACCCGATGGCAGACCAATATGTCGCCCGTATCTTTGGTGACAACCGCTATTCGATTATCGACAATGTGGAACGCCTACCAGAACGTCTACCAGCCGTGTTTGCCGCCCTTACAGGATGACCCACATCGTCGGTTTGTTGATAAAGAAGAGAATGGTCAGTGATAATAATCATACAAACGGTCTGATAACATGACTTCTACGAGATCAAGGGTTTTTGCACGAATGGCGGAGGCTGCGAAATGGTAATAATTCAGCTTGCAAATGATCGGCTCATACATGTCTGTGCGATTTTCGTCTGCCATTTCAACCCAAGCCAAAACAGGAACTTCATGCTTAGAAAGGTCCACGACAACCCAATACTCATCCGTCAAATGAAGCTGAAACTCATTAATTTCAGGTAAGATCATTTTCATCGGCGCACCCCAAATATGACGGGCACGTCGCCAAATATTATAGGTCTTGGCTTCGATATAACTATCGCGCTGCGCCATGATAGGCATTTTTCCTAAACTGATATCAAGCTGGTTTTGCATAAATTTTCCCTTGTCTTATCTTATGATGCTATTGCTCCTCTATACCACTTCGTTTTAAAATGGTGATATGGGTTAAAAGCCCCGTTTATGCTTTACTTTCTACACTGAAAGACCGTTAAACAAAGCCTTATCAGACCAGTCTGTCGGATTATCATGACAAAATAAAGGGAATATCCAAATGAATCAAAAACCTGGTAAACAGGGACAAAAATACATCGGCTTTGAAGAGGATATCAAGAATGGCATGACAACCACTGTCAAGATTGTTCTGGATGCCCGTGTTTTTGGCCTGATAGAAGAAGACCAAAATTGTGAAGGCTGGTTTGCTGCTGGTATCCTGGCACTTCAGGAAAAAGTGACTGATGCCTGGGATAAAAATGGTTTCATTCCTTCCCGTCTGCCTGAAGAACTCCGCCTGCGTCATGAAAAAATTTATAAAGAGGCTATTGCGACAGCCCGCATTAACGGATGGAATCCTGACAGGGAAATAGAGGAGAAACATAGATAAAATACGAGAGTACACGACTATCTTTTGAATGTGTTGAATTTTACTTGACGCAATACCTCAAGTCACTGTCATACCGCGCCCCGACGCGGTATCCATGCCGTGTATTGTCAACCCAGTCTAAAATATTCTTTTTAGTCAAGCCCAAATTTCACGGCATGGATACCGCATTTCTGCGGTATGACAGTGTGATGTTAAGGGGATATAGTAAGAATCCTAAAGAGACTTCAAGATGTGAGCCATTGGTCTCAGCACTCATAACCAATGTTAGTCGTGTACTATGTAAAATACAGTAATTTTGGTAACTCCCCAGCTTCTTTTTTCACGTAAATACGCGGTTTCAAGCGGAATACAGTCTAAAAATCCTGTTTTTTAATGGAAAAATGATCATATTTTAGTGGTTTTAAAAATAACGATTTATTTTTATCGTTATTTAT
>JAJRRF010000258.1 GCA_024279735.1 Alphaproteobacteria bacterium | reverse complement strand
TCTGTGCCAAAACGCGCTTCAAAAGCAGGTAAATCTTTCGGAAAATCTTCCCAAAGCTCTCTCTTATGGTCTTCTGTCATGTCATATTCTCCCTAAACTATTAACAACAGAGAATACAATGAATATGAGCCTTAATTAAGGAGATAGGTATGATTTTAAAGCCTGAGACGGCAGTCATTGCAGGTGGTTTTTGTGCATAAATATCACAGTATTTTGGAAAAGTCTGGGCTGTTGTTTTCCTGACTTTACATCCTCCTAAAATCAGCTTAGCCCTGAACTTTATATTATCGCTGGCATAAGTTTTGCCAGTCTGGTTTCTCGTAAGAATGATTTGTATCTGTTTTGTCGGTCAGTCCCTGTGTTGGGGGTTGGCTTTAAATTTTTCGGGTACATGTGTTTTTATCGGGCAGAAATCAGTTTTTAGCATTCTGCTCCACTCATCGCGTAAAATAAGTCGATCCTTGTGGAGAATGAAGAATGAAATTTTACCTAAAAAATCAGGCCAGCCGTCTTGTGCTGGCAATCATGTTGGGCTTTTCGGCTACAACAGTGTCAGCTTCTGGCACAGTGGCAGCTGACATGAAGGGCGGCGGCAATGACTTTGGCGGTGACTGTTGCGCTGATCTGGAAGAGCGCGTTGGCGAGCTTGAGGCCACAACAGTGACCAAGGGCAACCGCAGGGTGTCCCTGAAGCTTTCAGGTTTTGTCAACCGTGCTGTGCTGTTCTGGGATAATGGCAACGATTCAGATGTCTATTCTGTTGGCGGTGCGGATGACTATAATTCCCGTTTTTCTATGAAGGGTAAGGCTGCGATCGGAAGCGGCTGGGAAGCGGGATTTTTGCTGGAATGGATGGTTGACGACACGACTGTCAATACAGTGTCTGAAAATAATGCCGCCGGAAGCAATGATCCTGGTGTGCCAGTCTTGCGTCATGAAACCATTTACCTGAACCATAAACGTTTGGGCACATTCTCGACAGGCCATTCCTCCCAGGCAACAGACGGCGTTTCCGAGGTTGACCTATCTGGCGCGGATGTTGTTGCCTACTCCCTGGCAAGTGACTGGGTTGCCTCTTTTGGCACTGGCACAGGTGTTTGGGGTGACTATATAGACAATGCCGACGGTATCCGTGCGGATATCCTTCTGCGTTATGACAGTCCCAACTTTAAGGGTTTTGCGGTTTCTGCTAGCTTTGGCGAAGATGATTATTGGGATGTTGCTGTGCGTTATGCTGGTGAACTTGGCAACCAGCTCTTGCTGGCTGGCGCAGTCGGTTACCGTCAAAACAGCGGTGATGATGTAACAGGCAGTGATGTGGATTATATCCACGGTTCTGTTTCCTTGCTTCATGCGCCGAGCGGCCTGAACGTAACCTATGCAACTGGCCTTCGTGAAACAGGCGATGTTGATGCAGATTTTCATTATGTCAAGGCTGGCATGTTTCGCAGGTTGTCACGTTTAGGCAAGACAGCTGTTTACGGCGAATATGGCGTTTATAATGATTTTGGGGTTGATGAAGTTGTTGGCCAGCCCGCTGCCCCCCAACTTGTTACAGGTTCGAAGGCGCAGGTTTGGGGTTTGGGTCTGGTGCAAAATATAGATGCTGCTGCCATGGAGATTTATGTCGGCTACAGGAATTACGGGCTGGAGATTGATGGCGTTGCAAACCCTGATGATATTGATGCGGTGTTTGCTGGGGCGCGAATCAAATTTTAGAAGTAATAAAATGTCAGGATCAAGTAAAAAATATATTTCTTAAATACTAAATTTCATAAGAGAGTCACTTTTTAGGTATTTATATGTATAGAAAATTTACGTGGCTATAATGCCGAAAGATATAGTCACCCAAAAGACACAAAAATGAAAATGTAATATAATTTGTTATTTTTATGTTTACTCATGAAATTTTAATTGTTATTGTTTTCTTAACAGCGAGAGATTATCTCGCTACCTAGTTTAAAGAATAAAGTTCAGTTTTAGTGAATATCGCGTAGTCCTTTAGTTCATGTGTAGGCATCAAAAAGTTGCCTCCATGCTGAAGGGCTTTGTTGTTTTTGCGTAAAATACGTGTGGTGTCGGGGAAGACACCAAACATTTTTTTTGGAAAAAATTGGAGTTATTGGGAATGACTAAGGGAATTAATAAAGCAGGTTTGGCTCTTGCAGCTACTCTGTTCATGGGGACAACGGCCCTGACACCTGTATATGCTGCTGATCTTGGCGGCGACTGCTGTGCAGATCTCGAAGAGCGTGTTGCAGAGCTTGAAGCCACAACGGTGACAAAAGGAAATCGCAAGGTTTCAGTCAAGCTTTATGGTATGGTGTCCCGTGCCATGATGATTTGGGATAGTGGTAATGATGACGACATCTATTCAGTCGGCAACAGTGCTTCTCCGTCACGCTTTGGCATCAAGGGCGGCGCAAAAATAGGTTCTGGCTGGTCAGCAGGATTCTTGCTTGAATGGCAGACCCGTGACACATGGGCAAAAGACGTAAGTCAGAATAATAGCAAGGGCTCAGATCCTGGTCTGCTTCAGTTGCGTCACGAAGCTGTTTACCTAGAAAATGCCCGTATCGGTACTGTTTATTTGGGGCATACGTCCACTTCAACAGATGGTATTGCTGAGATAGATCTTTCTGGTGCAAAGGTTATTTCCCAGTCTGACGTTGGTGACTGGAATAAGAGTTTTTCTGTTGGTGGGACGAACTGGGGTAACGTCCAGGATAACCTTGATGGTGCGCGAAACGATATTATTCGTTATGACACACCTACATATGCTGGTTTTACAGCCTCTGTGTCTTATGGTGAGGACGACCTGTTTGATGTTGCTCTGCGCTATGCGGGTGAGTTCGGCGGTGTCATGAAGGTTGCTGGCGGGATTGGCTACCGGGTGCAGGATGATGAAGATTTTGCCCCTCATTCGTCGGATACGCTTGTTGGTTCTGTGTCTGCCTTGCATGTTCCTACGGGTCTGAATATCACTTTTGCTGCTGGTCAGCGTGAATATGACAGCACACGTGAAGATGCTTCTTACTGGTATGTTAAGGGTGGGTTGCTGCGCCGCTTCAACCGTCTGGGCATGACCGCTGTTTATGGTGAATACGGCGATTATGAAGGCCAGTTTGGTGGTGGTGCGCCGCTTAATTCTGAATCTTCAGTCTGGGGCGTAGGTGTTGTCCAGTATATTGACGCTGCTGCAATGGAAGTTTTTGCTTCTTACCGCCAGTATGATTTCGATAATGCTGTGGCTGTTGGTGAGAGTGATGATCTGAGTGCTGTTATGCTTGGTGCCCGTATCAAGTTCTAATCCTTATGTGACTGGATAGGGTCTGGTTTCCAGGCTTCTGAAGCTATAAAAAGCCGCTCCTTATATGTAGGGGCGGCTTTTTTTGTGTGCCTGGGCTGAGAATTCTGTAGCGTGTAGGAGGTTGTTGTGAGCTGCTGAATGCTGGCCTAGGCTACCTCAGTCTTGGATAAGGACACCCTCAAAAATAAAGGATCAGGGTAGCGCAGGAGTTTTGTTTGTCAGTTAGGCCAAAAATGAGCGTATAGTGGGCTATACAAGCATTTTTGAAACGACACTGACGGGTAAAAAATCAAGCTAAACGATTCGGTTAATTTTGCGGGTGTCCTAAGACAGGCGATGCTTAAAGGCCAGAAATTTGCGACCAGCCCCCTTGTCATTGTGGACTTGATCCGCAATCAGTAACCCCAAAAGGTAAAGTGAGGCAGGATACCCCCCCCAAAAAAACATAACAAGATCCTGGGGTTATGGATCCTGAATCAAGTTCAGGATGACAAAGTTATGCATATATCAATAGGTTAACTGTCTCCTTAGGCGAGACTGAGGTTGGCTATACTTTTGGGTGGGTCAATATCGCTGACCATATCCACTGTCATGCCGCGCTACGACGTGGTATCCATGCCCTGCACTGTCAACATCAAAAAGACCGGCCAGAAATTTAACAATATAGGCTTTTGCGACCCTCAGACAAATAGTGTCATTTCAACGCAAATTTCACGGCATGGATACTGCATTTCTGCGGTATGACAGTGATTAAGAGTGTATGTTGTGTGCTGTGATAGTTCGCTATGCCTCCATTTCTCTGTCTTGAGGACAGACAAAATTGCCGCGCCAAATATGGGCACTTTTTTTGGGGGGGGGGGGGGCTGGGTGATGGCAATCCTGATGTTGGTAGGATTTTGCGGTTCGCAGAATGGTTCAAAAGGTGAAAAATATCCTTGGTTTATGCTGTTTGATGTTTTTATGGGGCGGAGCGCAAGGGGTGGCATTGTTCTGGATTGGCCTTCTGTTGGGGTTCTTGGAAGGTGTTACAAATATTGTTAAGTGTTTTGTGGTGATTTTGCCACAAGATGCTTGCAAAAAAAATGAATCACTGACTCCCTTGTTGCTTGTTAAAAGGTTCTTGGCTAGTGTCAGTTCAACGGCAATGTAAACCTCGCTTAATGAGGGAAGCATAAGCCGGACAAGTCTTGAAGGTGTCCAGTAGCATTAGGGTTTTGTTCATTGGCTAGGATGGTTTCAGGTATAAGCCTGTATATTTGTGCATTAGTGTTGTAGAGCGGGTCTCTTAAAATGGTGCGTGACTATATAGTAAAAGTGAGAGTGGAGAATAAAGTAATGGGTGATAAATTTATGAAATCAACAAGTAATTTGGCAGTTGCAATTGCAGCAGGCCTATTTATGACGGCGGCTTCTATGTCCGCCAGTGCAGCTGATCTGGGAGGAAACTGCTGTGCCGATCTTGAGGAACGTGTTGCTGAGCTTGAAGCCACAACAGTTCGTAAAGGTAACAGAAAAGTTTCTTTGAGCCTTTCTGGTCACGTTAACCGCGCAGTTATGATCTGGTCAAATGACGATGGTCTTGGTGCTGCAAACAGCGACCAGAGTGATATCTATTCTGTTGGTAATGCTGCTTCACAGTCTCGTTTCCGTATGAAGGGTTCTGCTAATATTGGCGGCGGCTGGTCAGCTGGCTTCTTGCTTGAATATTGGGTTGGTGATACGCAGTCTAATGAGGTGACGCAGGATGATTCATCAGCTAGAGACAAGGCTAGCCCTAAGGCTTTCCATGATGTCTTGTTCATCAAAAACAAGCAGATTGGTACTTTCTACATGGGTCATTCTTCAGACTCAACAGACGGCATTGCTGAAATTGACCTGTCTGGCACAAAAGTAGTTGGTAAGTTTTCTGACAACCTTTGGAATGCAGGCTTTGCAGCTGGAGCCAGTACTTGGGGTAACTATGCTGACCATATTGATGGATTTACAGGTATTGATGCTGTAATTCGTTATGATACACCAACATTTGCTGGCTTTACAGCGTCTGGTACATATGGCCTTGATGATGCTTACAGTGTGGCTCTGCGTTATGCCAATGAATTTGGCGGCGTGCTTCGGGTTGCTGCTGGTATCGGTTACATGAACAGGTCTGATGAGAGTGTTAATCTTAACAATGATCAGGGTGAGCTTACACAGCTTTCAGGTTCTCTTGCTGTAATGCATGTCCCAACTGGCTTGAATGTGGCTTTCTCAACAGGTCAAGCTGAATCAAGTGATACAGGCAATGCTGCTGCCGATGCTGGAAAAGATAAGTACTGGCATGTAAAAGCTGGTATCAAGCAAAAATGGACATCTCTTGGTGCAACTGCCCTTTACGGCGAGTATGCTTCCTATGATATGGACAATGTCAATAATGGCGGCGGCGGTAATGGTGTAGAGGCCACAATGTGGGGTCTTGGTGTTGTGCAGAAGATTGATGCTGCTGCAATGGAAGTTTATATTGCATACCGGAACTATGAAACAGACAATCTTGTTGCTAACACAGCGTCTGCGTCAGAAGCTGAGTATTCAAGTGCAATGGTTGGTGCTCGCATCAAGTTCTAGTCCGTTAGGATATTGCTAAAATAAGATAAGGCTGCCCTGTTTGTTCGGGGTGGCCTTTTTTGTGTCCGCTGTTTGTGCATGGTTTTATGCGGATGTCGAGTATTCGCAAAGTAGAATAAGTGGTGGATTCGCCACAATGAGGTCTTAAAGTGCTTGTGTGTGTAGATGTGCGCTTGTGTTTTGGGGGTGATAAGGCTAACGTGAATGCATAAGTTGTTGAGTTTATTGTGGGAATGGAGGATAGTAATGGGTGGTGAATTTATGAAGTCTACGAGTAATTTGGCTGTTGCAGTTGCAGCAGGTTTGTTTTTTGCGGTAGCCCCAATGGGTGTTGCCAGTGCAGCTGATCTTGGGGGGAATTGCTGCGCAGACCTTGAAGAACGTGTTGCAGAGCTTGAGGCCACAACGGTTCGCAAGGGCAACAGGAAAGTTTCTTTGAAGCTTTTTGGCTTTGTCCACAGGGCGATCATGGTGTGGGATGCCAATGATAATGGTGTTAGTGATAATGATATCTATTCTGTCGGTGGCGGCACAACATCAGGTTCCCGCTTTGGCATGAAGGGTTCTGCCAAG
>JAJRRF010000257.1 GCA_024279735.1 Alphaproteobacteria bacterium | reverse complement strand
GGCTTTGAGCGAAACTTAGCTCTAAAACCCCATTTTTTCATGAAAAAACGGTCGTATTTTAGCGGTTTTCAAAATAACTATTTTATTTTATCGTTATTTATCAGCTAGTTATCATCCTCAAAAGAAGCTGGGGAGTTACAAGAAAATAATAACCCAAAAACCAAACTTCAAAGACGTTGGAGAGCAAAACGTAAATTAACTCTTCGCGGGAATGAGGAAGTTCCCCATTCCCTACGTTCTTGCCAAACTGTGCCACCTGATAATACAGTGTTTTTTTGCAAATATCTTTGCATGAACGTTGCAAACGAGTAACATACTTGTTCGCGCAAGAGGTGAAACTGACGCGGTGGGTACGGGGTGTCCATCCTGATGCGAGGTAAATCATCAGTGTCCTGCATATTTCTAAACAACTCATTACCGCGTTTGCCAAAACAGTCTGTTATCAGCTTATCTTTAACAAAGGCCTCAGCATAGTTCCGATAATAACTTGAAATCTTGCAAGTGCATCCTATATTCACATTGTTGAATGTATTATGCCAAATCACAAAGGGGATCTTGCTTTCCATGCGATGAATATCCTTAGGTTGGTGCAGTCTGGCGGCTTGGCAAAACAGGCGCGCCCTTTGTGATCCCGTATTATTGGCTTGATGGAATTGACGACCAAGAGGCTCTTGCTGTAGAATAGTATTAACAGAAGGTGTTTTTGTCCTAATGTCACAGGTAACCCAGTTTATGCCCCATAATATTGCTTCCAGCCAAAACCCCGATATTGACCCTGTATGGGAGTCCCTGCGCGAAGAGGCTGAAATTGTGCGGGCTGCTGAGCCGGCGATGGCGGGCTTTATCTATGCCACCATCCTCAACCATACCCGCCTGGAAGACTGCGTGATTCACCGCCTTTCCATGCGTCTGGAACATAGCGATGTGGATGCCGGGCTGTTGCGACAGACCTTTGAGGAAGTTTTGCTGGACCATCCAGACCTGGGTGAGGCTTTCCGGTCTGACTTTGTGGCTGTGCGCGACCGTGACCCGGCCTGTGACCGCTATATTGAGCCGCTGCTTTATTTTAAGGGCTTCCATGCCCTGCAAACGCACCGCATCGCCCATGAGCTGTGGAAGGATGGCCGCAAGGACTTTGCCTTTTACCTGCAAAGCCAGGCCTCGCGAATTTTTACGGTCGATATCCATCCGGCGGCCCGGATCGGGCGCGGTATCATGATTGACCATGCGACGGGCATTGTGGTCGGCGAGACCGCCTCTATTGGCGACAATGTCTCTATCCTGCATAATGTTACCCTTGGCGGCACTGGCAAGGTTGGCGGCGACCGTCACCCCAAGATTGGCAATAATGTCATGATTGGTGCGGGGGCCAAGATTTTGGGCAATATCAAGGTGGGCTGTTGTTCACGGATAGCCTCTGGCAGTGTGGTGCTGAAGGATGTGCCGCCAGAATCTACTGTGGCGGGTGTGCCTGCCAGGGTGATTGGTAAGGCAGGATGTTCAGAGCCTGCCTTGGTGATGGACCAGATGCTGAGTGCTGCCTTGCTTGAAAAGAGTAGGGGCAAGGCTGGCGATGATGGTAAATAGTCACTTTTCATCTTAAAAAAATAATGGCTGGCACTTACTGTACTTGCGGCCTGTCTACTGTCATGTTATTTCTTTGCCAATAGATATAGATTAAAAATTTGGTATGTGATCCTTGTTGTCATTGTGGACTTGATCCACAATCCATAACCCCAAAAGTTTCAGTGGGGCAGAATTAACACCCAAAAAACATAACAAAATCCTGGGGTTATGGATCCTGAAACAAGTTCAGGATGACAAAAAATAGATATATCAATAGGTTAAAATATACTGGAAATATGTTATCAGAAGGTGACTTGGTATCCCTATGCACAGTTAGGGTTTAGAAATTAGGAAAGAGACACAATGACAAAAGACGAAGTGCAGAAAATCCAGAAATTTATGCAAAACACCTTTGGTAACAAAAAGATAGATATACGGGTACGCGAAAAGGACGACAGTGCGGAGGTCTATATTGGTGACGAGTTCCTGGGTGTGCTGTTTGTCGACGATGAAGACGATGAACGCTCCTTCCAGTTCCAGATGGCTATCCTTGACATTGACCTGGAAGAGGTGGGGGCTGAATAACCATACAGAAGACATTAAAACGCCATGATATTAAAAGCCCCCTGTTTGAAGGGGGCTTTTTGTCTTTGTTCAGGCTCCATTAGTCAACAGTCAGGACAGAACGGTCGGCATATTGCACTATAGTTTTGGCAGTGCTGCCCAGGAAAAATTTCACTATTGGGTTATGGCCATGGCGGCCAACAACAATTAGGTCAGCCTTTTCACTCTTGGCGACCTCCAAAATTACCTTGGCAGGTTCGCCTTCTTTATGGATTAGCTTTATATTTTCTACACCCAGCTCGGTCATACCTATCCCCTTAATTAAGGCTCATATTCATTGTATTCTCTGTTGTTAATAGTTTAGGGAGAATATGACATGACAGAAGACCATAAGAGAGAGCTTTGGGAAGATTTTCCGAAAGATTTACCTGCTTTTGAAGCG
>JAJRRF010000256.1 GCA_024279735.1 Alphaproteobacteria bacterium | reverse complement strand
TCTCGCAGAATTTGAATATCGATTCAATAGACGCTATAAACTTGGTGATATGATCGAAAGACTGGCCTATATTTCCATCTGTACACCCCCTAGAACTGAAAAATTCATAAGGATGGCGGAGAGGATGGCGTAATCAGGAAAGTTAAAGAGGCTAGAAGCTAAAAAAGGGATGTGGGTATCAAAAATGCTTGAAGAGATTGATAAAGATACGTTGGCGCGGGCAGTCGCCCTTCTGAAGCAGGGGGAGCTGGTGGCTTTCCCAACAGAGACAGTTTACGGACTTGGGGCTGATGCCACCAATCAGCAGGCCGTGGCCTCTATTTTTCGCGTAAAGGGCAGGCCGCAATGTAACCCGCTGATTGTCCATGTTGCCTCTCTGAAGCAGGCTCGCAGGTTCGGTGTCTTTTGTCCTGTGGCGGAGAAACTGGCGGCTGCGTTCTGGCCCGGTTCATTGACCCTCGTGGTTCCTGTGCAGGAGGGCGGTGGGCTGGCTTCCGCTGTGAGTGCAAATCTTGGCACTGTTGCCCTGCGCATTCCTGACCATGTGGCGGCTTTGTCTTTACTTGAAGGCTTTGGCGGTGGACTGGCTGCGCCCAGTGCAAACCCTTCAGGGCAGCTTAGCCCGACTGAGGCGGAGCATGTGGAAGGCAGCCTTGGGGACAAGGTTTCCCTTATCCTGGATGGCGGAATGTGCGGGGTAGGGCTGGAATCAACTATTATTTCTGTGATTGATGGCGTGGTTTGCCTGTTGCGCACTGGGGGGATTGCCCTTTCAGCAATTGAGCAGGCAGTTGGGGGCAAGGTCAGTTTGCCGAAGACAAGCAGCAGCGCAAAACCGCAAGCTCCTGGCCAGCTTGAAAGCCATTACGCCCCGCGTGCCAAATTGAGGCTGAATGCGATGCAGAGCGGGGCAGGGGAAATGTTGTTGGCCTTTGGCACAGGCGGCCCCGAAAAAGTGCCTGGTCTTAACCTCAGCCCCTCTGCTGACCTGGATGAGGCGGCGACCAATCTCTATGCCTATCTGCACATATTGGATGAGACAGGTGTAGGGGTTATCAATGTCATGCCTGTTCCCCATAAGGGTGTTGGCATCGCGATTAATGACCGGCTGAAACGGGCAGCTGCGCCTAGAGGATCATGACGACATTAGTGCTATCTCTTTTTCATGGTGAGAAAAGCCGCCGCATAAATGGTAGACATCGCCAATTCCCTTTTCAAACAGCTGCCGCACTATATTTTCAGACCTTAGCCCATATTCGCAGACAAAAATGAAGTGAGTTTTTTTGGAAAAATTTTGGATCTCAAGGCTGTTCTGTATAAACCCAGATACTATATCTACCTTGTCATAAGGAATACGTGTCATATCCTCTATCAAGGATATGTTATCGTCATCACTGCCTGATGCCCGCACATCAAGAATGGTCGTAGACTCCAGACCAAACAGTTGCACCGCCTCATTTGTGCAGATGCAACTTGGTGATAAACTGAGTGAAGAAATCATGCCAGATAGCATGGTGTCTTGAGTAAAATTGGATTTGTCTGTGAAGTTGTTCATTGCGCCCCCTAAACTGCTGATTATGACAAGCCTCTACCCCATAACGGAAACAATACCAGACCGAAAAACTCCAGGAGTACCCCTGTATTTTTGATGAACTATGTAGAATTGAAGAACCAGATTGGGCATAGCCGACACTTGGCATGATTTAGGATGCGTTCCCAATCCACCATTTTTATGGGGACAATGCATCATACTTCTAAATCAGCCAACAAGTGCGACATTATGGCCATAATGAGTTAACTTATAGCAGCAAAAACCGACAAGTCAATTATATCTTTAAAAGAATATAAGAATATAATGTATATTTATTCGTCTTGCTACTGCATGGTTTGACGGCAGAAAACTACATTTTCTGAGAAAATAGGGGGACAGCATCCAGCCACTCAAGCGGTTGTGGCAAGGCTTCCCTGGGTGTCATTTCAAGCTGGATCACACGGCGCATGGCCTCCCCGACAACCTTGCCTGAACGGTGCAGCAGCAGGGGGCGGAACAGATGAATTTCACCGCATTGAGCGGGGACATAGGCCAGCTCCTTGCCCATAATTTCCTGTTCCATCACGCGCGGGGGGATGCGTCCGTTCTTGTGGGAACCAGGAATAATTTCCAGCGCGCCACTGTCCTGGTCAGTATCATCGAGGTGGATACGGGCAGACACCATACCTGCCAGAAATTGCGCGGTGGCCGTAACATGGGGCAAGCCATCCTTATAGGTGACAGGGCCGAAACCGGGAGGAATTTTAGAACTTACCTTAGTGACCAGGGTGACATCCTGATGCCAGGCCAGCGGCCAGTTGACCTCATTGCTTTTACGCAAAAAAGGCTTCTGGTTATGACCGCCTCTTCCCCCAGAACCAAGGAAATAGCTTTGAGGAAACTTGGAACAGCCTCCAATATAGATAAGATTTGAACAGCCTTGTTGCCTGCAAACCGCTTCCCGGCCTCCTGCCTGCCAACATTTTCCTCAAAGATGGTTCTTAAGGCTTCTGTTTGTGCATCCCGAAGCTTTATGGGCAGTCGTACATATCCATTGAGGTTAAGGTCATCAAGGACAGTTTTTTTTGCGCCGATAGACTGGATTTTGGTCATGATGTTAAGGAGTCTTTTCACGTTTGGCCTGACAGTTTTGTGCTATATAGCACAGAACGGCTTTAGGTCATACCTTCCCAGCAGGCCTCAAAAGGTTCAGAAAAGACCCATGATAACAATACAACAAGATGATTTTGATATTACCGCCGCCATCAATACCCTGAAAGGTAGTAGGACTGATATTGGGGCGATTGTTTCCTTCCTGGGGCTGGTTCGCGATATGAACCAAAATGGCCCGATCTCTGCCATGACCCTGGAACACTATCCTGGCATGGCAGAAAAGGAACTGGAGACCATAGAGCAGGAGGCTCATAAAAGGTGGGAACTCCAGGGCAGCCTGATCATTCACCGCTATGGCAAATTGCTTCCTGGGGATAATATTGTCTTGGTTCTGACGGCCTCGCCTCACCGTATTGCCGCCTTTGAAGCCGCCCAGTTCATGATGGATTTTCTCAAATCCAAGGCTCCTTTTTGGAAAAATGAGCAGGGAGACGGGAAGCCGCAATGGGTTACTGCCAAACAAGATGATGAGGACAGGATTTCTGGTTGGCAGGCCTCACCAATGGACGGCACAAAACCGAAATCTTAATTTTTCCTTATTCACAGCCTTTTACAGCCTGTTTTCCCTCCTATTATAGATGGAAGGACACCTGAAAATCTTCCGTCGTAGGCTATCACTGCCAGCCTTGAAGAAAACAGGTGTCATGTTTTTTGCGCTGTCCAGGTTGGTATGCTTTATGTTGCGTCTTCTCTCAAAAATTATGCTTGCCAGTTATGTTATTGTCTCCTCAGCGTCAGTACAGGCTCAGGAATGGGAAAACAACCTGGAAAGCAAATTCGGCAAGACCAGCTATTACAAACCCCAGAGACAGTCAGCCTCCAGCAAGATCAATAGGGGTAACCGTGCTATTAACAAACGTCTCAGGCAAAAAAGGGTGAAGCGCGGTGCCAAGATGTTTATCCGTATCTTCAAGACTGAAAATGTTTTGGAGCTGTGGATGAAGCGCGGCCAACGCTATACCCTGGTCAAAACCTATGACATCTGTAAATGGTCTGGCAAGCTGGGGCCAAAGCAGAGAACAGGTGACAAGCAGGCTCCTGAGGGTTTTTATAAGATCAGCCAGGGACAAATGAACCCGAACAGCAAATATCACCTGTCCTTTAACCTTGGTTACCCTAACAGGTATGACCGCGCGTTTAAAAGGACAGGCAGTTACCTGATGGTGCATGGGGATTGCAAGTCTATTGGCTGTTACGCGATGACAGACCCGGCGATTGAGGAAATTTATGGGCTGATGCAGTCTGCCTTCCAGAATGGACAGGCCTCTATTCCTGTGCATGCCTTCCCGTTCCGGATGACAGCCGCCAATATTGACAAGCATGGCAATAGCCGCTGGACAGATTTTTGGTGGAACCTTAAACAGGGTTATGATGTGTTTGAGGCAACCCTGACCCCGCCAGAAAGTCAGGCTTGCGGTAAGAACTATACCTTTACACCTCCGCCGCTGAATGCGCCAGGGATCAGTAACCCCTCCTGGTCGTGTATGATGACAGGCGTTGCTTCAAATGTTGGTCAGGACGAAGTTGCAGACAATGTACACACAGCAAATGCTGCGGGTAAATTCTAAAATTTACTTGTTGGATGTTTATTGCGAAGTAAATAAGGTTCGTTAGTCAGATTTTTACTGTTTATATGTAGTATATATTTAATTATATTAATTATACTGTCATATAGGAATTCTGCCATGCCTTACCTGACCCACCAGCAACTTGCTACCCTGTCTTTCCTTGTTGTCGCCAGCATTATGCTGCTGATCTCTCCTGCCCATGCTGGCGGGGGGCGTTATTGTAAGATTGACCATTATCATTCCGGTTCTGGTGACACTGTCTCGACACTGTCACAGGCCAAGGCCAGCGCAAGCCGCTCTTGGTCTTCCTTTACCGCTTGGGAATATGGCAACCAATGGGGAAATATTTCCCTGGCAATGGACAGGAACTATAAATGCTCACATCCGACTACAGGCTGGAAATGTACCGTGACAGCCAAGCCCTGCAAGGCTGACCTTGTCGCGCGGAAACTGCGGAAGAAAGCCCCCAAGACCCGTAAATTTTACAGAAAACGGACACGTGCTGCTACAAGACGTGCCAGGGTAAGGCACAATACCAGATATTCACGCAAAGTAAGATCCCATGCAGGAAAACGCCGCTATAGCAAACGTAAAAGGACAGTGCGTAAGCCACGTTATGCCAAGGCTAAAAAATGGACTATGAAGTGGTAGCAGTCAGCTGATGTCCTGATGATATTATAAAGCACCATGCCCAAGGGTATGGTGCTTTTTTGTGCCCATCCGTTCAATGCTGCGGTTGATATTGTTGCTTAAAAGAGGGGTGTCGGTTCGTGGGACAGTAAAATTGCACAGACCGTTTGCAGAGGCACTATGAATGTAGGGGCAGACCCATGTGTCTGCCCTCTCTCGTAACAGGTCATGGTAAAAGGGCATGTGATTCAGAAGCAACCTTCTGTTCCAAAACAATAAATATGAGTTTTATAGCACCCAGGGCGGACACATGGGTCCGCCCCTACAAAGGAGGTCGGTGTTTGATGGAATAAGGCTGTCCCCCTTATAAAAGGATAAATATTGAGCCTAAATGTTTAAACGTGGGAGAGGATAGTGGAAACCATGAATTGAATTGAATTGAATTGAATTGCCTTGGTACTATAGTCTGCCTTTGATATTTTAGTTGACAACTATTCCGAACTGGTTAATTATGCAATTGCAAGTCATTAGCAACTAATGACCAATTACATATAGGAAATAATGAAGGAGACTAATATGCAACGTTTTCATCACATGTCAGCCCAGACCCTGCTCATGTTGATCAGGGATAGGCAGCACGAAGCAGGCCAGGACTATACCACCACCAAGGATGACAATCCTGACCTGCCGGAAGAAGCTATGAAATACTGAGGGGGACATATTCAGGTGACACACATCATTCCCCTAATGTACCAGCCCCAGTTCCACCCGGGCCTGTTTGCGCAGGCTGTCAATCGGGATAAGATTGCTGCCATCCTTGGTATGCCAATAGGTCCAGCCGTTACAGGCCGTCTTGTCCTGGACATGGGCACCCATCTTGTGGATTGACCCTTGGACATCCTTTTTGACTCTCAGGCTGCCGTCAACCTGTACTTTGGCACTGATATTGGCCTTGCTGTTATAGAGGGTCGTGCCAGCCTTGAGCAGGCCAATATCCAGCAATGTGCCAAAAGGAACCTTGGGCAGGGCGCGCTTGCTCTGCATGGCCTGAAGGGCTTCAGTGTCAATGACCTGGGTTTCGGCAATCCGTTTTTTGGCAGCGGCGGCATATATCGGGTCACGCTCAATACCGATAAACTTGCGGCCAAGCATCTTGGCGGCTGCCCCTGTTGTACCGGTTCCAAAGAAGGGATCAAGTACCACATCGCCCTTGTTGGTGGTGGCCAGGAGTATCCTTTGCAGAAGACCCAGCGGTTTTTGGGTGGGGTGAACCTTCTTGCCGTCTTCGCCCTTCAGCCGTTCACCGCCAGTACAGATCGGGATCAGCCAGTCAGACCGCATTTGGAGGTCATCATTAAAGGTCTTCATGGAGTCGTAATTAAAGGTATATTTGCTGTTCTCATCCTTGCCAGCCCAGATCAGGGTTTCGTGGGCATTGGTGAAGCGGCGGCCACGGAAATTGGGCATTGGGTTGGTTTTTCGCCAGATCACATCATTGAGAATCCAGTACCCTGCATCCATCAAGGATGTGCCAAGGCGAAAAATGTTATGGTAGGAGCCAATCACCCAGATTGCCCCGTTTGGCTTGAGAACGCGCCGTGCTGCGCGAAGCCAGTCATTTGAGAACTGGTCATAACTCCTGAAGGAGCTGAACTTGTCCCAGTCATCATGAACCCCAGCCACTGCGCTCTCGTTGGGACGGTTAAGGCCGCCTGCAAGCTGGAGGTTATAGGGGGGATCGGCAAAGATCAGGTCAACGCTGGCTTCAGGAAGGCTGTTCAACTGCTCAACGCAGTCACCAAGCATAACCTGGTTAAAAATAGAGCGTGCTAAAACTTGACCCATGATACCCAACCCGTTTCTGATTGCTGTAAAGTCTGGGTGATGTCAGGTCAGTATCTGGACAGGGCAGGGGCTATGTTGCCCTCTGGCCGAATGAAACAGGACTTAACTCACGGATTTTACTGCAAAAATTACAAATAACTTCTGTCCCTATTTCACCGCAAAATGGTTAATTTTGAATTGATGTCGGCGGGGTTTTTATTCGGGTCGGGCTGTCCTGTCGCAAAATGGTCATAAACTATCTTGAAAAGAGCATTTTTGAACCATTGGGAGGTCTTGTTCGGGGTTAGTATGAATATTACAGAAAGTTTAGTTTTATTGGCTTAGTTTCCTTGGCGGAGTAGGTAAAATGACAAAAGGTTCATCACATTATAGTTTTATGGCAACGGCATTCCTGGCAACACTTGTATTTAGTCCATTGGTTAAGGCACAGGCTGGTATCCAAACCCTGATAGGTGATGACCTTGATATTTCTGCGCCACATTGTGATAAGTCGTGTGAATCTTCATTAAGGAAAGATGTTGAGCGGGCTGAAAATGCCAGGTCAGTAAGGATACTGCCGGATCTTTATAACAGGTTGGGTCGGCTGGCTTACAGTCAGGACAGGCTTACTGAGGCTGAACAATGGTTTGGACGGGCTGTCCAGGTGTCTGTTCATTGTGATGATGACTTGAACGGGGCGACATCTTATATTAATTTAGGGATGGTGCAGCGTAAATTGGGTGAGAAGTCAGAGGCCAGGGAGATGTTTCGTAATGCGATGCGCCTGACACGGGGAACAAAGGCACATGCCTTGCGCGTTAATGCCCTGTTCCAGTATGGCCGTATCCTGAAAGAACAGAAAAATAAAACTTGGGCCAAGAGGGCTTTGGCCAAGGCAAAGGGACTGAGCAAAAAATACGCATTAAACAGGCTTTACAGGGTTTCGAGCAGGGAGCTGTCTTCCTTCACAGTCGCCAGGGTACGTCAGGTTCAGTCTGTAAAGACTGCACGTATCAGGACTTCTGTGCCAACCAAAAAGGCCGTGACCAGGGTTGCCAGAAAGAAACAGGCAATAAGGCCAGTGCAGCAGTCTGGCTGGGTGATGCGTGACACGGAAATGGCCGCAACCTATGACAGGCTGGGAGCATCGCATATGGAACGCCGCCAGTATGACATGGCTTCAGAAATGTTCAGGCAGTCCATTTTCATGAACGGCCAGTTGAAAAACACTGTTGCACAGGCAAAGGGTTATGAAAATTTGGCCAAGATTTATGTCAAGCTGGGTGACCATAAGAATAGTTGTGTGAATTTATGGCAAGCCCGTGAACTGGTGGCAAAAACAGGTGAAAAAGAGTTTGTTCGTGGATTGACCAGGCAGCTTCAGGGTAACAACTGTTTGTTGCAACAGGCTGCACTTCAATAAGCCGCTAAAATTATAATGTTGAGAAATTTTGAAGAGGTTCCTTGAGGGAGGATACTGGTGGTGACAGATGCTGGAAGGCTCAGGTCAGTCACCACCAGTTATTATCAAGCCAGTTATGTCAAGAAAGAGTTTTTGGGAGCGAAAAGCCGCGCAGGAAATCAGCAATGCGAGCTGGTTTCTTGCCGGCTTTTTGTACTTCTAGCGGGTGGATTGCGCCGTCCTGGCACAGGATTGTCAGGGGAACTTCCCTGTCCTTGGCAAGAATGACATCCCCAGGGTTTCCTTGCGGTGGGTCTGTTGCCAGGCTGGCCTGTAAAACCTTGATCCGTTCTGTCTTTTCCCCGGATGTCACCGCAAACCAGGCACCTGGAAAAGGGGATAGTCCCCTGATCTGGTTATGGACAGTCCTGGCAGGCTGCGACCAGTCTATCCTGCTTTCCTTCTTCTGTATTTTTTTGGCATATGTCGCCCCGTCCTGCTGTTGCGTCTCAAAGGTGAGTGTGCTTGCCCCAAGGCCAGCCAAGGCCTCCGTCATCAGTTTGGCCCCATTGACCATCAGGTCATCATGAAGCGCGCCCGCTGTCATGTCATCAGACAGTTCGCACCGATATGTCAGGCAATAGGGACCGGTATCCAGCCCTTCTTCCATAGCCATTACCATCACGCCGCTGGCCTTGTCCCCTGCCATTAACGCGCGCTGTATCGGAGCAGCCCCGCGCCAACGGGGCAGCAGCGAGCCGTGCAGGTTCAGGCAACCATATTGGGGGGCATCCAGGATGGGCTTGGGCAGCAACAGGCCGTAGGCAACGACAACAGCAACATCTGCCTTGTGGGAGGCAAACAGTTCCTGTTGTTCTGGGGATTTCAGGCTTTTGGGGGTAAAGACAGGGATATCCTGTCCAAGGGCATAGTCGTGGACAGGAGAAAGACGTTGCTTTTTGCCTCGTCCAGAGCGACTAGGGGGCTGGGAATAGGCAGCAACGACCTTATGGCCAGCTTTCAGTATTTCTTGCAGGGTTGGCACAGAAAAATCTGGTGTCCCCATAAAAATAACGCGTAATGGCGACATGGGTGTGATCCATTGTTAAGGGGCGGTGTGAAGGGCAATATACAGGGTCAGGAAGCAGTTGCTTTTTCCCTGGCCTGTTTGGTCAGCTTTTTGACAACCCTGTCTCGTTTCAGCTTGGAGAGATAGTCAATAAACATCTTGCCTTCGAGGTGATCCATTTCATGCTGGATAACGGTGGCGAGGAAATCTGTGCACTCCAGTTCCTTCTGCTCATTATCCTTGGAAAGGTAGCGCACGGTGCAGGTGAGGGGGCGTTCTACGTCAGCAAAATATTCAGGGACAGATAGACAGCCTTCTTCGTAAAAGTTGGTTTCCTCACTGGCGGCAATAATTTCAGGGTTAAAGATCACCATCGGGTTGGGCGGCATGTCTTCCTTATTGGCAGCATCAATCACGAGCAGGCGAACGGGATGGCCAACCTGGATGGCGGCAAGACCAACACCTGGCGCATCATACATGGTGTCAAGCATGTCTTCTGCCAGCTGGCGCAATTCATCTGTCACCTGGCTGACAGGTTCGCTAATCTTCCTGAGCCTTTTGTCAGGGACGGTTATAATTGGTAAAATGGCCATGAATTCTAATCGTCTTTCGTATGGATCGGGGCAGTTCTTATATTCATATATGGGAATGTTTCAGTGATTATAACATATTTGGGTAAGCTAGTCTGCAAATTCCAGACGTTCAGACAGTTTTTCTAAAGCAGCCTTTGCGCAGGCCTCATCAATATCACCGCCAGGTGCGCCGCTCACCCCGATTGCCCCGACACGGTTGCCGCCAGCCATTATGTTTAGGCCGCCGCGCATCACAATCAGTCCTGCAATATGGTTCAGTTCTGGGCGAATATCACCGCGCGCCTTTTTGAAAGCACCTGTATTGGTACCGGCAAAAAGAGCCATATTGGCCTTGCGTTGTGAAATTTCAAGGCTGAAGCTGGCTGCAAGGTCATCACGTAATGAGGCGCGCAGGTTGCCACTGCGATCCACAACCACCGCGCTGACCTGGTAACCTTTTGCACGGCAAGCCAGGACGGCTTGATTGGCCAGGTCACGTGCCAGATCCATGCCTATATTTTTAACAGTAATAATCTCTCCTGCAAAAACGGGCAAGGAGATAAGAAAGAATGCGAGGGCAGATGGCAGTTTCTTTGGGAAGGGCATTGTCTGGCTCCTTTGGTCAGGTGTGTTTTGCTGTGTTGTGCCATTATTATGCAGGCCTGGCGGTGTCCTGTCACTAAAAATTACCTGATTACCACTTCCTTTCCGCTGTATAGCCACAAAAATATATTATTCTTTAAAAACAAGGAGATATAGATATGGCTCAAAATTCGGTTCAATTGCAAAAAGGGTTAAGCATCACTGCTTTTCTGGAACAGTATG
>JAJRRF010000255.1 GCA_024279735.1 Alphaproteobacteria bacterium | reverse complement strand
ATGGGCTTGATAAATTACGGCAATTGCTCATGCACCAAAAAGATGAAGCAATCCGCCTGCTTAAAAAGTTCCTAGCCCCACAAACGAAAAAACAGCCCGTCCAAAAGGCTTTAGCCTGAAGAGAGTCGTGTACTATGATATACGGTTTAAAATGAAGTGCAGTGCAGCCTATAATTTCAGGCCAGCCCTGCACTTTTTTTATGGCCACTAACCAGCACGGTTGCGGCGGTTGGCGATCAGGTCTTCGACGACTGCCGGTTCTGCCAGGGTAGAAATATCGCCCAGATTATCGAAATCATCTTCCGCTATCTTGCGCAGGATACGGCGCATAATCTTGCCAGAGCGGGTCTTGGGCAGGCCGGGAGCAAACTGGATCAGGTCTGGCTTGGCAATCGGGCCAATTTCTGTGCCGACCCAGTTGCGCAGCTCTACCATCAGCTCATCAGAAGGCTGCTCGCCGCCCATCAGGGTGACATAGACATAAATGCCCTGCCCCTTAATATCATGCGGATAACCCACCACAGCGGCCTCAGAGACTTTCGGGTGTGCCACCAGGGCAGACTCGACCTCAGCCGTGCCCATACGGTGACCGGAAACATTCAGTACATCGTCCACCCGCCCTGTTATCCAGTAATAACCGTCCTTGTCACGGCGACAGCCATCACCCGCAAAATACTTGCCAACATAGGTGGAGAAATAGGTCTCGACAAAACGCTTATGGTCTCCGTACAGGCTGCGCATTTGTCCAGGCCAACTGTCCAGCAAAACCAGGTTGCCCTGTCCCTCGCCTTCAATAATGTTGTCATCTGTATCCATCAGGCCAGGCTGCACCCCAAAAAATGGACGGGTGGCAGAACCTGGCTTGAGGTCTGTTGCCCCTGGCAGCGGCGTTATCATAATCCCGCCCGTCTCAGTCTGCCACCAGGTATCAACAATAGGGCTTTTTTCCTCGCCAACCGTGCGGTAATACCATTCCCAGGCTTCAGGGTTGATCGGCTCACCCACCGACCCCAGCAATTTAAGCGAGGAACGGTCTGTCTTTTTCACCATATCCTCCCCTACAGCCATCAGGGCGCGAATGGCCGTCGGCGCGGTATAAAACTGGTTGACCTTGTGCTTGTCAATCACCTGCCAGAAGCGCGAGGCATCAGGATAATTCGGCACGCCCTCAAACATCAGCGTTGTTGCCCCATTGGCCAGCGGGCCATAAACAATATAGCTATGGCCTGTAATCCAGCCCACATCAGCAGTGCACCAATAAATATCGCCGTCCTGATAATCAAACACATATTGGTGGGTCATTGAGGCATAGACCAGATAGCCCCCTGTGGTGTGCAAAACGCCTTTCGGCTTGCCTGTTGAGCCAGAGGTGTAGAGGATAAACAACGGGTCTTCCGCGTTCATTTCTTCTGGCGGGCAGTTGTCATCCACGGTTTTCAGCGCATCATGCAGCCAGACATCACGCCCCTCCTTCCAGCCAATATCACCGCCTGTGCGCTTGACAACCAACACCTTTTCAACCATCGCGCATTGCGCGACGGCCTTGTCCGTATTGGCCTTGAGCGGGATCGCCTTGCCGCCGCGCACCCCCTCATCTGCGGTAATCACAATATTACTGTCACAGTCAATAATCCGCCCCGCCAGGCTGTCAGGCGAAAAGCCGCCAAACACCACTGAATGGATCGCGCCAATACGGGCGCAGGCCAGCATGGCAAAGGTGGCTTCCGGAATCATCGGCATATAGATAGTGATGCGGTCGCCCTTTTTCGCCCCCAGCCCCTTCAGGACATTGGCAAAGGAACAGACCGCCTTGTGCAGTTCTTTATAGGTAATTTCTGTACTGTCGGCAGGGTCATCGCCTTCCCAGATAATCGCCACCTGGTCGCCGCGTTTTTCAAGGTGACGGTCAATACAGTTGGCCGCAATATTCAGCGTGCCGTCCTCATACCACTTGATTGAGACATCCTCCTTGCCATAAGAGGTGTTCTTGACCTTGCTATAGGGCTTTATCCAGTCCAGCCGCCTGCCCTGCTCTCCCCAAAACGCGTCAGGATCGTCAATGCTGGCCTGGTACATTTCCAGATATTTGGCATTGTCGGCATGAGCCTGTTTTGCCCAGGCCTGCGATACGGGATAAACTTTTCCTTCTGACATGGCTGCCCCTCTTACATAATGGCTTTTAAGTATTGCCGCATTATGCAAATATGTCAGGACAAGCGCAATGATTTATCAGGGGAATTTTTATTTTTTTCAAACACCCCAAAACAGGGGCGATCATTTAGCCAGCCAAATTTTGCTACATGACTATCCTTTGAGTAAAGCCACTTGATAGCTGACCACATCCACTGTCATACCGCGCTACGACGCGGTAACCATGCCCTGCACTGTCAACATCAAAAAGACCAACAATTTAAACAATATGGGTCTCGCGCACCCAAATAAACATTGTCATTTGGGCGCAAATTTCACGGCGTGGATACCGCATTTCTGGGGTATGACAGTGATAGAGTGTAGTATGTTGTGTACTATGGGAGTTCACGATGCACCCATTTCTGTGCCTTAAAGACAAACAGAATTGCCGCACCAAATATGAGCACTTGTTTTTTGAGGGTGTCCTTAGCCAGCCAGATAGACAGCCCCATCCTTCACTTTCACCCCGACCTGTTCTAGACTCTGGTCGCGGCATGGGCCGCGCACACAAAGGCCGTCCTCAACCTGGAAACGTGCCCCATGGGTGGAGCAGACCAGAAATTCGCATTTTTCATCCAGCACATAGTCAGGGATCGTTTCCAGCGGCACGCCCAGATGTGGACAATGGCTGACATAGGCTCTGACTTCACCTTCAGACAATACAAGCAATAAACCGTCCTTGCCATCGCGCGACACCGATTTCGCGCCCGTTTTCTCCAGGTCGGAAACAAGGCACAGCTTGTGCCCGGCATCACTCACGTCCGTCTCAAGCACTGTCCCTGCCATTGCCTTGCCCTTTTCGAATCAATAGGTATTTTCACAAATACACCATATTTCCAGACCAAAGGACAGGGCGTTGCAGCAGCAGGGACAAAGTGCCCCAAATACAACCAACGCATTAGGTTTTAGGGAAAGTCACAGAAACCACAGTTCCCTTATCGACAGCACTCTCAATCCTGAATTCAGCCTTGTTGGCCTCAATCAGGGCCTTGGTCAGGGGTAGCCCCAAACCACTGCCATTAGTCTCATGCCTCAAGATTGTGTCAAGCCTCTGGAATGGCTTCATCGCCTGCCTGATATCAGATTCAGACATCCCTATCCCGGTATCGCGGACTCGCAAGACAACCTTGCTTCCCTCTTCCAAAGCAGTCGAGACCGTAATCTGCCCCCCTTTGGGCGTATATTTGACAGCATTGGACACTAGGTTCAACACAATCTGCCGAAGACTGCGCTTATCACACAATATTGGCAGGCTTTCCTCTGACAGACCTTGCCAAACATGGATTTCCTTATTGGCAAATTGCGGTGCCATAGACTTGATCGCGCTGTGAACCTCTTCATTCAGGTCAAGTCCCTCACGCTCCACTTCCATAGAACCGGCCTGTATCCTGGAAATATCAAGCATGTCATTGACCAGGCTCAGGGCATGGTTGGCACTGACAAAAATATCATCCAGATAGCCCAGGTAACGCTCATTGCTAATCGGACCGAACTGCTCTTCCTTCATGATTTCAGAAAAGCCAATAATGGAATTGAGCGGTGTCCGTATTTCATGACTGACCTTAGCCAAAAACGGCAAAGTGCGCTCATAGTCATCACTGATGCTGGAATGGGCTTCAGTTCCAGAATGCCCCTTTACCAACTGCTCCTTTGGAGCGACTGTTTTTGGGACTACAGGCCTTTTCGGTGATTGCTTGCGCTGGCCTTGCTTCCCCACCTTGGGACGAGGTTTTTTGACAGCTTTTTGCGTTTTGCCTTTCAGTGACTTTCCCGGTTTTGACTGCTCGCCCTTTGCACTCTTCTTCACAGCATTGGCAACACCAGCTGCCGACCCTGCCCCCTGAACCTTTGCTGGCTTCGCCCCGTCAACAGCCTTCGGCATCTCTATGGACTGCGGTATCCCTTCCGGATACAGGATAAGGTAATGGGTAGTGCCACCTTCAGCTTGCCCAGTCTTGGCACTTAGGGACAGGCTCACTTTTCTGCCGCTTTTGGTCATGGCCTCGCTTTTTTCAAACAACTGGCTATCAACCGTCCCCCCATTTTGGGCGACCAATTTTTCATAAACCTGTGGCAACACCTTTTCCAAGTCGGCATTCTTCAGAAAATCATCTTCATTATGATAGCCCAGAGCCAATGCAAATAGCTCACTTGAGGCACTAAAGCCCCCCCTGTCATCAACAATGGCCGAGGCAACAGGAAGTCCAGCGTTATCAGGTAAATGCTGCACTGCCACAGCTTCCTCGCTCTTTGGCTTCTGAAGTCCTGCCTCCTTTGCCAAATCCTTTGTCTCAGAAGGGCGGCTATCTCCGACCCCTGAAACCAGAACCGCATCCTGGATACCTTCTGAATTACTGGCAGTCTGAGCCGATATCTGCCCCTTACCATCACCTAGGCCATCACCTTGCAGAGCAACAGGAGGGGATACCGCATCGACCTCATTATCATTAACAGACCCAACCCTTTTCATCTGCTCCACCAGTTCAGCCATACCAGGCAAACCAGCTCCAGGCTTTTGCCTGTCTTTAGGATCATACGCCCCCCCCTCTGACTGGGAGACTTCCTCTTGCGAGGGCACAGTGACATTATCCTGAGCCGTCAGTACGCCTTCAGGGGATATTGCTGTGCGGGGCAGACGAACCTTCTTAAAAACATCACTGGTCTTGGCATTAATCTGGCGCGCAATCAGGGCTAGAATTTTGCCGCTTTCTGACTTTTCTTGCTCCGCCGCAGAACGATTTTTTGAACGCTCGGAAACAGACGTGTCCGCTAGGCCATTTGATGCCTTTGGGTTTACAGACGTGTGATCCGCTACAACCAGTCTATCACCAGTCTCGTCCGCTAAAGCAAAGGATTGATCGGTCTTTTTAGGTGCAACTGTGCCATCTTCTTCGGCCTGTTGGTCTCCCTTAAGGATAATCCATAAACCTTGGTGACCATTTTCAGTCCGGTGATTCTTGACCCAACAATTCAATACACTACCGTCTGGAAAAGATATTTTTTCCATACACCCAGTTTCTGGCAAAGTCATCGCGCTCAAGCTGTTTATTTGCTGCACCCAAGGCAGTGTACTGTTATAGCGGATTTTTTGCAGGCCAGACAGGCTTTCCAGCCCGATAAAGGCCAGGCCTTCCTGATTGGCCCAATCCATACGGCACAACTGTGCATCCCATATCCAAGTCGCATCTATCTTCACGTCTACAACAACCTCATTCATTTTTATGAACATGTCTTTTGCCAGGCAGCTACACTCCCAATATCAGACTGTTGCCACAACTACCAACCCTAAAGTTTAATGAAAACAGTCATTTAAATGGCATAGCCAGAGCCGGTCACTGCTGTCATTTTAACTTATCCACAATGATATTACAATTTTTTAGCTCAAAACTGTCCACTATCATTAATGATGAAGCTGTAAACGGGGTATTCTTTCAGGCAAAGACAGTCCCTAGAGCATAATGAAGACAAGTCGAATCGGCTTGTCTGGTTAAAGTATGCGACCAATCAAGGACTCTGGAGCAAAAAAATGATCGAGATTAAATGCATTTTGCTCTGGACTGAATTATGCAACGTCCAGGCAACTCTGCCCCTTGCCTATACAAGCATTTTTGAAACGACACTGACGGATAAAAGATCAAGCTAAACGATTCGGTTATTGTTGCGGGTGTCCTTACCAAGAAAGCCTGATATTTTCACCCACTGATGCTGCCAGCTAAACAGGGTCAAAATAACTGCTTCCAAATGCCTAGGCCAACAGAGAATCCAAAGACACCGACTGCAAGACACCCCAAGCCTAAAATAAATTTAACCAAAATTTTTAGGCAGCGTTCACTTTTTTCTTGACGCACGGCCTACATAGACTAAGAAGTCTAGACTGATGTAAAACAGGTCTTGTGCCTGGCCTGGTTTCAGGTTATTTTATATGTCTACACCAATAGGAATGGCTGTCATCACGCGGGACTAAAACAAGTTCCTGCCAAGATATTCCAGCCCATTCCGCCCAAAAATGTGCCGCTGTAGCTCAGCCGGTTAGAGCGCCTGATTGTGGATCAGGAGGTCCCCTGTTCGAACCAGGGCAGTGGTACCATTTTTAATTCAATCAAATCAATACGTTAGCCTAACAAAACCTTCCCAAAGAAAAACACCAAAACCATAAAAGGTAACCTATAGGTAGCAAATTAATAGGTGTTTTGGCGTTCATCTATGAGTAGGGAAGAGAAGACTGGTGATAAGTTGTGGATTAAACAGAGGCCACAAAATTAACCTTCTTCCAAAATAAGCAGCTATGTTCAGCCATGCTCATCTTGTCAGATCACTCAAAATATCATAAACTGAAGTTGCCCTATGGGTTCGGTTGGCCGCCGTTCTTGAGGCATCGCGATGCTTCTTTTAATTAAGGAGATATACGATGCAGCATCCTAAGCAGCTGATCGACAAGAAAGAACTTGTTAAGCTGGTGAAATATTCACCCCAACACATTGCGCGTCTTGAGAAGGCAGGCCAATTCCCTAAGAGGTTGCGGCTCGGCCAGAACAGGGTAGCGTGGTTACTGTCTGAGGTTGAAGACTGGATAGACGAGCGTCTTTCGCGACGTGATGCCTGATAGATTTGCGAGCAAAACTCTTCATTCTTGAAAGAGCAGAGAGGCTGCCCCTTAAAAGGCAGCCTTTTTCTTTTTGGTGGTCTCATGTAAAAAGGGCACTGACGACGATAGTCAATGCCCTCTGTTTATTTTTAACCAGTGGGTTTCTGACTTTTAATTGTGACTATGCGCTTAGCAAAGTCCATTTCCAGCAAGTGGGGTGTCAGCAACTCCGTTCCAATGATAGCCACAGGATCATCATCACGTCTCACAATGTGTTGGTCTTCAGTTATAAAAACACTGACTTCACGCAATTGTCCAAACCAACGCAGATAACCAAAACCATCCAGAACACTTTGTTTTTGGTCATCAGCCAGAACAATCTCTGATTTACTTTTCATATACTCCTAAGACATGAAAACCTATATTTTTAGGGCGCACTCATCCTGTTCAAGAATTTTAACACCTTTATGGGATATAATTCTAAAATTATCTGTAACCTGGCTGCAAAAATCTTGCCATTTTCGGGGAATTGTTT
>JAJRRF010000254.1 GCA_024279735.1 Alphaproteobacteria bacterium | reverse complement strand
TATGGGCTTGATAAATTACGGCAATTGCTCATGCACCAAAAAGATGAAGCAATCCGCCTGCTTAAAAAGTTCCTAGCCCCACAAACGAAAAAACAGCCCGTCCAAAAGGCTTTAGCCTGAAGAGAGTCGTGTACTATGATAATGTAGTGAAAAGCAGAAAGGCCATTTTCTTAAATCAATTCAGCTATTCACCCTTTTTTAATCCTGTTTACCTGAATTGTTAAAATTTTATGCAAATTGATGATATGACGGTCAGTAACGGGAATTCATATTTTACATCATATTTTACAGGGGAATTGGGGCATGTTCAGGTTTCAGAATCGTCTGGAATATTATTCCAGGAGAAAGCAGGTGCGGGGCGGGATGGTTAAGGGGCATCATTACCAGCTGTTTCACCCAGGAAAGATACGCAAACTGCTGTTTAACGTGATCTTGCCAAGTGCCTTTTTTGTCGGATCCTTGCTGATGATGTTTTTTCTGACAGCAAATGGCTATGTGTAGGAGAAAAAAATTAATTTCTTGCTCCATTGTCATTGCTCGGATAGTTTAACCAACGCCAGTCTTGGATAAGACAAACGATGCTTAAAGATCACGAATTTGCTACCAGCCCTCTTGTCATTGTGGACTTGATCCACAATCCATAACCCCAAAAGTTAAAGTGAGGCAGAATGAATGTCCCAACAACATAACAAAATCCTGGGATTATAGATCCTGAATCAAGTTCAGGATGACAAAGTTATATATATCAATAGGTTAACTGTCTTCTTAAACGAGACTGAGGTTAACCAGACAAGCCGATTAGATTTGTCTTTGGTATGCTCTAAGGCCAATTGCCAAAAATAATCATCCTAAGCCAGCTTGCCCAGACCCCGCTCCAGGTCTGCCGTCAGGTCATCAGGGTCTTCCAGGCCGATATGCAGGCGCAGGCTGGTGCGGTCGGGGTGTTTTACTGCGCTGCGTGTGTTGTGAAGGTTGAACGGCACAACCAGGCTTTCAAACCCGCCCCAGGACCAGCCCATGCCAAACAGCGTCAGGGCATCCATCATGTTGTGGATTTTCCGGCTGTCTCCTTGCTTCAGCTCAATAGAAAACAGGCCGTTTGCGCCGCTAAAGTCCCGTTTCCACAGGCTGTGGCCAGGATCACTTTCCAGGGCAGGATACAGCACCCTTTCCACTTCTGGGCGGCTTTCCAGCCAGCGGGCAATTTTTAGCGCGCTTTGTTCATGGGCTTTCAGCCGCACTGCCAGGGTGCGCAGGCCGCGAGTTCCCAAAAACACTTCCTCGCTGCCAGGGCAGTTACCGGCAAAGCGGTGCCAGTCCCTGACTTGCTGACCAGCCTTTTCATTATAGAGAATTGCCCCCAGCATGGCATCGCTGTGTCCCGTGACATATTTGGTGCAGGCCTGGAGTGAAATATCAACGCCGAGCGTCAGGGGCTGGCACAGCAGCGGCGAGGCCCATGTATTGTCACACATCACTGTCATGCCGCGCTGATGGGCAAGGCCAGCGATCAGGGGAATGTCAGACATGTCCATACTGAGCGACCCGGGGGCTTCAAGAAACACCAGGCGGCTATTATCCCTAAACAAATCAGTGATTTTTTCACCAACCAGCGGATCAAAATAGGTGGTCTCGACTCCCATAGACCTTTGCAGCTGGTCACAAAAGTTGCGGGTCGGGTAATACACACTGTCAGCCACCAATATATGGTCGCCCTTTTGCACAAAGGCTAACAAAGACGTGGTGATGGCTGACATGCCAGAAGGGGTCAGCAGGCAACCAGCCGCCTGTTCCGCCAGTGCCAGTGCCTGTTCCAGGGCGGTGGTGGTCGGGGTGCCGTAACGCCCATAAGTATAGGGCTGGTCATTGCTGAGTAGGGTTTTGGCATCAGGGAACAGCACAGTGGAACCGCGAAACAGCGGGGTGTTGACAAAACCCTGATAGTCCTGCGGATGCCTGTCCTCATGGAGCAGGCGGGTCTGTAAACTGTTTTTCTGAAGCGGGTGGTCTTGTTTCTTGTCTGTCATGATTGTGGGGCTCTCGCAAAAGCGTGATTTAAAAATAGTTATCTTTGCCAGGAAATATGCTTATATACTCTGCAATACAGGATTTGAGCAATACAGTATTTGGCGCAAGGATAGGGGAAATTGATGAAAAAGCACAGGGGTTTTCTGCCAACCTTTTTGGGAGGCAGTTTTTTTATGGCTGTCTTGTTGTCTGCCAGTCTCGTTTTGTTTGCGGGGGTCGCCAGGGCAGCTACTTTGGATGATGTCAAAAAGCAGGGCTATCTGAAATGCGGCGTTTCCCAGGGACTGCCAGGCTTTTCCAGTGTCGATGACAGCGGCACATGGAGCGGGCTTGATGTCGATGTTTGCCGCGCTGTGGCGGCTGCGGTGTTCGGGGATGCCAAAAAGGTCAAGTACCGCCCGCTCTCTGCCAAGGAACGCTTTGCCGCCTTGCAGACGGGCGAGATCGACCTGTTGTCGCGTAACACCACCTGGACGATGAGCCGTGATACCAGCCTAGGGGTCAATTTTACAGGCACGACCTATTATGACGGCCAGGGGTTTCTGGTACGCAAGGCACTGGGTGTCAAGAGCGCGCGGGAACTGGACGGGGCGACGGTCTGCGCCAACCAGGGCACAACCACAGAGCAGAACCTTGCGGATTATTTCCGTTCCCACAAGATGAAATATGACATTGTGGTGTTTGAAAAGTCTGATGAGGTGGTGCGAGCCTATGAAAGCGGGCGGTGTGATGTCTACACTACTGACCGCTCCGGCATTGCCGCCCAGCGGCTAAAGCTGGCCAAGCCTGAAGAACATCTGGTGTTGCCTGAAATCGCCTCAAAGGAACCGCTTGGCCCTCTGGTGCGTGAAGGCGATGACCAATGGTTTAATATTGTCAAATGGTCTGTGTTTGCCATGATTAACGCAGAGGATTTGAAGGTGACGCAGGCCAATGCTGCCAAAATGAAATCTTCGCAAAACCCAAAAATCAGGCGGCTGCTGGGGGAAGAGGGCAGTTTTGGTCGGATGTTGGGGCTGGAGGAAAGCTGGGCCTATGGCATCATTTCCCAGGTCGGCAATTATGGTGAGGTGTTTGAACGCAACCTTGGGTCAAAAACCCCGCTGAAACTGGCGCGCGGTGCAAATAAATTATGGAGCAATGGCGGCCTGATGTACGCCCCGCCCATTCGGTGAAATATCAGGTTTTTAATGATATGATAAGGATATTCTCAACACTTTAAGTGTTCATATTTGACGCGGAAATTTTGTTTGTCTTCAAGGCACAGAACATACTATATTCTATTACTGTCATACCGCAGAAATGCGGTATCCATGCCGTGAGGTTTGCGTTGAAATGACAATGTTTGTTTGGGTATTATGAGACCCTGTGTTGTAAAATTGTTGGTCTTTTTATGTTGACAGTGCGGGGCATGGATACCGCGTCGTAGCGCGGCATGACAGTGGATGTGGTCTGGCCCACCCAAAAGTATAGCCCTGTACCAAGGTGTGCTATGTCACCATTTTTGCAACGTAGCTGACAGGCAAAAGGGCGCGCTAGGCGGAGCTGTTATTGTTGTGGGTGTCCTATAGTGGGGCTTGATATTTGGGGGAAAATCGGTTGGGGTTTCGGGGTTTTAATAGTGGGGCGTTACAGGGGCAGGTTTTTGCCCTGTATAGTCGCTTGAAATCCCGTGCCATAACGCTCTATAGGCAAAATCCTGTGCTGTTTGGGCTGGCAGCTTTTGCCATCTCTGCCCTGCTTCTGTGGGCTGTTGCCCTCCTGCTTCAAGGGTTCTGGCATCTTGTCACCGCCCCCTTTACTTTCTTTTCAGACAGCGCGGGCTTTGCCATCAACCAGACCCTGCTGCCCTATAGTGAAAGTTCGAGCTATGGCCGCGCCTTTATGGTCGGGCTGCTCAATACCTTGCTGGTGTCTGGGCTGGCGATTATTTTTGCCACCATTGTGGGCTTTATTGTTGGGATTGCCCGCCTGTCTCCCAACTGGCTGGTGGCAAAACTGGCAATGGCCTATGTCGAGATTATCCGCAACATCCCACTCTTGCTCCAGCTATTCTTCTGGTATTTTGCTGTCCTGCGCACCCTGCCACACCCTAAAAACAGTCATGCCTTGCTGGACAGTTTCTTTCTCAACAAGCGCGGGCTGTTCCTGCCCAAGGCGGTTTTTGATCCAGCGATGATATGGGTTGGCCTGGCAGTCCTGGCCTCTGTTACTGCTGCTTTTCTTCTGCACCGCAAAAACAGGCTCAACCATATAGCGACAGGTCACAGACTGGATTTTTTCTGGCGGTGGGTGGCCGCCATCAGCCTTTTTCCTGTGGCTGTATTCTTGCTGCTTGGGCTACCGCTCCATCTTGAATATCCTGCTTTGGGACGCTTTAACCTGCGCGGCGGGATGCAGGTTTTGCCAGAATTTATCGCCCTGCTTCTTGCCCTGTCGCTTTATACCGCTGGCTATATAGCAGAGATTATCCGCAGCGGAATCTTGGCGGTTAATCAGGGACAGAAAGAGGCTGCCGCCGCCCTGGGGTTGTCACGCAGCCAGTCCCTGAAACTGGTTGTTGTGCCACAGGCGATGCGTATTATCATACCGCCCCTGACCAACCAGTATATGAACACCATCAAGAACTCCTCTCTGGCGGTCGCCATTGCCTATCCAGACCTGGTGCATGTCACGATGGGGGCAATGCTGTCACAGACAGGCAAGGCGGTTGAGCTGGTGATGCTGGTGATGTTGGTCTATCTGTCCCTGTCGCTATTGACCTCGCTGTTTATGGGCTGGTTTGACAGGAAAATGCAGCTGGTGGAAAGGTAGGCCAATGACCCAACATTTTGTCAGGGAAAATCTGCTGGCTGCCCGTCCGCCCTTAAAAACGCAAAAGGGTATGCTGGCCTGGATGCAGCACAACCTGTTTTCCACCCCACTAAATGGTCTGCTTACGCTGGTCAGCCTGGTCTTGCTCTATCTTCTGCTTGCCCCCCTGATCCGCTTTAGCCTGGTCGATGCGGTCTGGAACGGGGAAAACCGTTCTGTCTGCCTGGGGGTGGATGGCGGGGCGTGCTGGGCTTTCGTCAAGGCAAAGTTCAGCCTCTATATTTATGGACGTTTTCCGGCTGACCAGCACTGGCGGGTTGATATCGTCTATATCATGGGACTGCTTGGCCTGGTGCCTATGCTGATCCCGTCTACGCCATATAAGAAATATAATGCCATTTTCCTGCTTGTTGTCTTTCCCGTGCTGGCTTTTGTCCTGCTCTATGGCGACAGGTTTGGCCTCAGCCAGGTTGACACATCCCTTTGGGGCGGCCTTCTGGTCACCCTGATTGTTGCGGCGACAGGGATTGTTGCCTCTTTGCCGTTGGGGATTTTGCTGGCATTGGGTCGCCAGTCGAAAAGGCCGATGTTGAAGGCCGCATCGGTTGGATTTATTGAGTTTTGGCGCGGCATTCCGCTGATTACCGTGCTGTTCATGTCGTCCATCATGTTGCCGCTGCTGCTGCCAGGCGGAGCCCATATTGACCTGTTGCTGCGCGCCCTGATCGGGGTCGCACTGTTTTCTTCTGCCTATATGGCAGAAGTGATAAGGGGCGGCTTGCAGGCCATTCCAAAGGGACAATATGAGGGGGCGCAGGCACTGGGGCTGGGCTATCCCCAAATGATGATGCTGGTCATTTTGCCCCAGGCCCTGAAGCATGTGATACCTGGCATCGTCAACAGCTTTATTGCCCTGTTCAAGGACACAACCCTGGTGCTGGTGATTGGCCTGTTCGATATGCTGGGGATGATCCAGCTCAGCTTCACCGATGCCAACTGGATTGCCCCAAATATCAGCCATACCGGCTATTTGTTTGCCGCGATGGTGTTCTGGATATTTTGCTACGCCATGTCACGCTATTCCCGCTTTTTGGAAGACTATCTCCATACTGGCCATAAGGGATGACGGGGCAGGGGATAAATTTAAAAGAGAGATAAAAATGAAGCTTGAATGGTTCAGGGCTGGCACTATTCTTATGACAAGCCTATGAACCCAGCGCAAAAGCAAGCCAGCATAGACTATTGGAATTGGTATATTGACGAGGCCTTTGTCCAGGCCGTTCATGATACAAACAAACGGCTTTCTGACAAGACTTAAGGCTATATCAATCAACATGATGCTGGTTAAGGCTTACACCCTTAACCGGAACATTTTGAGCCAAACAGTGACCTTGGCAGTAACATTCTGGTCAACAGTTCAACTGTTGACCGACAAGCGATGCTATGGCCAAATTTCATGCCCCGCCTACTGCCATAACAGTCACGGCGTTATAGTCAGTCTTGCCAGTCCCCAGCAGGGGGATTTCCTCAACGGTGACGATCTTGCGCGGCAGGCCAAGTTCTGAAAACCCTGCCGCCCTTGCCCCTTCTGTAATTGCAGCGCGTTCAATGCCTGGCAGGTCAGTGACCAGTACCAGCTGCTCGCCTTTGCGCTCATCCTCGACCGCACAGACCACATGGGCGTTATCTGGCCAGAGCGAGGAAATGAAATTCTCGACCGCTGCCAGCGACACCATCTCGCCGCCAATCTTGGCAAAGCGTTTTGTCCGCCCCTGCAATGTGACAAAGCCGTCCTCATCCACGCTGGCAATGTCCCCCAGATTATACCATTCGCTTTCCTGACGCACCAGCACCCCGGGAGTGTCGGCAAACATATAGCCCATCATGATATTCGGCCCCCTGACATGCAACTCGCCGCCCTGCGCCAGATCCGCCACAGGTTCAAGTTTATAGTCAATATTCTGCAAGATAGGCCCGACCGTGCCTGGCTTGTTGCGCCCCGGCACATTGACCGACACCACAGGAGAGGTCTCGGTCGCGCCATAGCCTTCATAAAGTTCTTTGCCAAAGCGTTCTTTCCAGAACGCCCGCGTCCTGTCCTTGAGCTTTTCCGCCCCGCCAATCACAAAACGCAGGGTTTCCAGGTCATGGTCACGCGCCTGGCGGACATAGCCGAACAAAAAGGTATCTGTGCCAAACAGCACAGTCGCCTTGGTCTTGCGGATCAGGCCAGGGATTTGTTTGTAGTGCAATGGCGAGGGGTACAGGAAACACGACATGCCGTTAAACAGCGGATTGAGCAGCCCGGCAGTCAGGCCAAAGCTGTGAAAAATTGGCAGCGGGTTGAACACCACATCTTCCCTCCGCCAGTCCGTGGCATGAAAAATCTGGTCAACATTGGCGACAATATTGCGATGGGACAGCACAACAGCTTTTGGCGCGCCCTCTGTGCCAGAGGTGAACAGGATAACGCCGCGCGTTTCAGGGTCTTGCCTGTGTTTATATAAAAAAAATTTCAGCATTTTGGACTTCAGAAGACCGCTAACCTTGCTGGCCAGGCCAATACTGTCCTTGATGTCCTCCAGCCAATGAAAGGTGATGCCTTCCTGTTCCAGCCCCTCAACAACCGGTTCAAGCTCTGCCATCTTGATAAATTTGCGTGAAGACAATATGGTTGTGACCTGCGCCGTGTGGCAGGCTGAAGAGATTGCCGCCTGTCCTGCCGAAAAATTCAGCATGGCGGGGGTACGGCCATAGGCCGACAGGGCAAACAGGGTGACCACCGCGCCGTTGACATTGGGCAGCAATATTCCCACCGCCTCACCTGGCCTGGTAAAACTGTTGATCTTCTTGCCCAAAGCCAGCGCGCCAATAATCAGCTTGTCATAGTCCAGTTTGACCATGGTCGGGTCTTGCAAAACCTTAGACTTTTTGCCGTATTTTTGCGCGGCTTCCACCAGTGCCTGGAACAGGGTTTTTGAATAGGCTTTGGAATATTGGCTGGGCTGGCTGGTCATGGGGTTACGGCTCCAAAAAGGCTGGCAAGGAAATTTATTTCACGTTACCAGACTTTACAGACCCTGACAAAAAATCCATCATTATTAACAATAGTTCGGACAGTTTTCACCCAACAAAAAAATAAGTGAGCCCTCAATTTGTGGGAAGATGGTGTTGTAAACGACATCAATCCTTCAAAACGGAGGAACTCATGGACATTGTAACAACTGTTCTGGATCAAATG
>JAJRRF010000253.1 GCA_024279735.1 Alphaproteobacteria bacterium | reverse complement strand
GAAGTGGAATATATTCTTTTAGGCTTCCTTGCAGGGCATTGATCAAGTGTTTCATAAGGTTTCCTCATTATGTCGTGAAACAAATCAGAAAATCTTAACGCTTTTTCAATGTCTTATGCAAATTAGTCGTGTACTATGAATGGTGACATAACACGCCTTGGTAAATGTCTATACTTTTTGGGTGGGTCACTTGATATTGTTGACCACACTCACTGTCATACCGGGCTACGACGCGGTATCCATGCCCTGCACTGTCAACACGAAAAAGACCAACAATTTAACAATATAGGGTCTCACGACCCCCAAACAAACATTGTCATTTGGGCGCAAATTTCACGGCGTGGATACCGCATTTCTGCGGTATGACAGTGATAGAGTGTAGGATGTTGTGTACTATGATAGTGCACTATGCGCCCATTTCTGTGCCTTGAAGACAAGCAAAATTGCCGCGCCAAATATGAGCACTTGTTTCTGAGGGTATCCTAATCTCTGAAACCTGGTAAGCCTATCTGTTAAAACGTATTCTTTTACGGCCTGTGATCCACTGGGCGGCAGTCTGTGTCTGGCGGTAGGTATATTTCTGTATATTTCTGCCAGAGCGGGTGACGACTTTGGCAGTGTAGCCGAGGATTCCAAATTGTCGGATTGTCTTGTAGTAAAGTCCTGAATAGTTCAGGCACTCTGCCCTGAGGTGATTGTTTTTGGCAGGGAAGGAACGGCGGCATTCATATTTCAGGTGACTATACATCTGGCGGTCGCAAAACCCCCTGCCTTTCTGGTCGCCATAACATTTGTCATGGACAGCACAGGCGTTGGAAAAGCTGACACCGCCCATTGGGGAGGTAAAGGAATCAGGGATAATCACTTCCGTCCACTTGCTTCCGCATTTCGTGCCGCCCCAGACTGGGACGAGATGGACAAAGGTATGCTTGACCAGGCTGGATAATGGGTTCTCTTCACTATGCCTTGGCCTCACATGGGATCTGGCAGGGATACGCGCCTGCCTGATTGTGCGCCAGGGCTGGACGACCGTCTTGTCCTGGCTGCCAACAATATAAAACTTCATGCCGTTCTCATGTTTATACTTGGCTTGTGCGGAGGATATTGAGGAGACCAGGGCAATGCAGGACAGGATAAGGGACGCGGTAAATTTCATATTTCAACAACTCCAGACAAGATACAAGGATTGGGAAGGCCTTCGCAATATTTTTTATGGTTTACCCAATATCCCCTACCTCCTGAAGGAGGCAGGGATTCTGTAAATATTTACCGATATCATCCTGTGTAGACAAAAAATATCCCCTGCTCCGCTGGGGCGGACAGCCAGCCACATATGCTCTAATGGTAATAAGAGGGGCTGTAATATTCTGTAGGATGTTTTGGATTAAACTATAAAAAAGAATGTGTTCTGACCTGCTGCCTATAGTAACGAAACATTGTGAAAATAATGTGGAAAAAGATGGTTAACGAACCCTGAATTTTCAAAATAAAAAAACTCCCCCTTCCAAAAATATGGAAAGGGGAGCTTTTTGTCTCTCGATAATATTTGCTTTTTCTTTTCCTGAAGCAGGGCAAATCGCTATGAACTATGCTTCTTTTTTCTTCTGGAAGAAGCCCGCCTTTTACGCTGTTTTCTGGCCTTCTGCTTACGTGAACGTAATTTGGAGCGTTTGCTCCTAGATTTTTTCCGGCTGGCAACACGGGATCTTTTTGAGAACTTTTTCCAGGTGATGACGACAGAAGCCTTGGCCTTGACCCTGTTATAGAGGTCAATCACATGGGCATTATGCATCCGGATACAGCCAGAAGAGCGCGCCTTGCCAATGGTCCAGGGCACATTTGTACCATGGATACGGTATTCAGATTTGCCCAGATAAAGGGCGCGGACACCCAAAGGATTGGCCTTTGTGCCGCCCTCTACATATTCAGGCAGGTCAGGATTTTCCTCACGCATACGCTTGGTAGGGGTCCAGCGCGGATTTTTTGTTTTCCAGCTGACATGTGTTGTGCCTTTCCACTCAAATCCCTTGCGTGGGATACCGATAGGATAGACAATAACCCGCTTGGCCTTGGAAATATAATAGAGCTTGCGGTCACCAAAGCTGACAATCACTGTGCCGGGCTTATAGCCTTGCTTAAAGATGGCATGACGGGAGGAGCCAGATTTCTTTTTAGCTTGCGCCTCGCTTAGGGTGCCTGACAGGCCTGTAAAGGCCAGCAGGGCGATCACAGCCAAGGCTGTCCTGAAGAATCTTGAAAAAATCATAATTTTATACCTGATTACCACATTTATCTTTGCTTCCAGAAGGCTGGAACACAAAAATCACCTAAAGTTATAAAACGAAATTCGATTTATAATAGTATATCGCCACCCAGAACAGGAATAACAAAATCGTGAAGTGAAATCTCTGCAAAATGAGGGGCGGTGACCGACTATCAAGGGTGTTAAGGATGTGATTTTTAGGCATATGTCAAGAATAATTCGACCTTGCAATACAAAAAGTCGCATATATTCCCTTAATGGTTGTGTGTGGGGTGTTGACAAGCGGGGTGAGAAAGCAGCGCAGGACCGCCAAGATTACGTCCCAGCCTTGCCGCTCACTTTCAGCGCAAAGGCATAGGACAGGGCAACCTCTTTCAGCCTGTCAAAACGCCCTGATGCCCCGCCATGCCCACTGTCCATATGGGTCTTGGATATGATGATATTGTCCTGTCCTGTGTTGTTGGCGCGCAGGGTGGCCACCCATTTGGCAGGTTCCCAATAGGTGACACGGGGGTCAGTCAGGCCAGAGACCGCCAGGATATTGGGGTAGGCCTGGGCGGTGACATTATCAACCGGGGAGTAGGCGGCAATGGTCTGGTAAGCGGCCTTGTCCTTGATAGGGTTGCCCCATTCAGGCCATTCCGGCGGGGTCAGCGGCAGGGTGTCATCCAGCATGGTCGACAAGACATCAACAAACGGCACTTCTGCAATGATGCCCGCAAACAGCTCAGGGGACATGTTGGCGACCGCCCCCATCAGCATCCCGCCCGCAGAACCGCCATGCGCCACAATCTGCCCCTTTGACGTGAACCCTTCAGAGACCAAAAACTCCCCGGCAGCGATAAAGTCCCTAAAAGTGTTGGTCTTGTTGTCTAGCTTGCCGTCTGTGTACCAGCGATAGCCCTTGTCCTTGCCGCCGCGAATATGGGCGATGGCATAGACAAAGCCGCGATTGACCAAAGACAGGCAGCCTGTCGAGAACCCGGCAGGCATAGAGATGCCATAAGAGCCATAGCCATACAGCAGCAGGGGCGCAGTGCCGTCCAGCTTTGTGTCCTTATGATAAAGCAGGGTAATTGGCACCTGTTCGCCGTCCCAGGACGGAGCCATCAGGCGGCGGGTCACATAGTCAGACGGTTCATGGCCGCTGGGCACCTCACGGGTTTTCAGCAGCTTCCTTTCACGGTTGGACAGGTTATAGTCATATTGCTGGTCAGGGGTGGTCATTGAGGCATAGGAAAAATTGACCCACTGCGTGTCAAATTCATAGCCCGCAGACAGGCCAAGCGAATAGGCCTCCTCATCAAAGGCAATGTCATGCTCCTGATTGGTTTTGCAGTCACGGATCACAATGCGCGGCAGGCCGTTTTCCCGTTCAATCCGCACCAGATGGTGTTTTAGCCTGACAATGTCCAGGATCAGCCGTCCCGGGCGGTGGGGTTCGATCTCGTGCCAATTGTCCTTGCCTGGCTTAGAAACTGGAGTCTCCATAATCTTAAAGTCTTCTGCGCCGCCCTCATTGGTCAGGATCACCAAAGTGTCACCGCCATCATGCTCAATGTCATATTGCAGGCCAACCTGGCGCGGCTGCACCATTTGCGGCGCGGCGGCGGGGCTGTCGGCATCAATCAGCAGCATTTCGCTGGTGTCATGGTCATGGATGGAAACCATTATATATTTGCCGCTCTGGGTCTCGTCCAGGCCGACAAACATGCCCTCATCCTTTTCATGATAGACCAGTACATCTTCAGACTGCGCTGTGCCCATCACATGAAGCCAGACCTTTAGCGGCCTGTGGTTGTCATCCTGGGTGACATAAAACACGCTCTTGCTGTCACGCGACCAGCTGATGCCGCCGCTGGTGTTTTCCAATATGTCAGGCAGGTTTTCCCCGCTCAGCAAATCCTTGAAATGGACAGTATAATATTCCGACCCCTTGTCATCAAAGCCATAAGCCAGAAGTGTGTGGTTTGGGGCATGGTCAACCCCGCCCAGGTCAAAATAGGCATGACCCTTGGCCAGCGCGTCGCCGTCCAGCAAGATTTCCTCAACGCCGTCACCGCCGCAATCCTTGCGTTTATAGCGGCATAGGCGCGGATGCTGGCCGCCGATCACATAAGACGAATAATAGTCAAAATCCCCGTCTTTGGAGGGCACAGAACTGTCATCTTCCTTGATCCGCCCCTTCATTTCCTCAAACAGGATTTTTTGGAAGTCTTCTGTGTCCTTCATCACCGCCGTGGCATAGTCATTTTCGGCCTCCAGATAGGCGCGAATTTCGCTGTCCAGTACCTCTGGCTTGCGCATCACCTCCTGCCAGTTGTCATCCTTCAGCCAGGCATAGTCATCGGTTTTGGTAATGCCATGATGGCTGAAGCTGGACGGCTTTTTGGCGGCTATCGGGGCTTTTGGCAGGGAGTTTTGCGACATATGGGCAGGCCTTAGGTTGTGCTGGGTTTTGCTAAAAGTGTCATTGGCCTTGGTGATAGCGGGTTATGGGGGGCAGAGGCAAGCACAATGGGGGCAGGGGGTGGATAAGATGGCCTTGGGGGGGGCTTCTTTTTGGGGGGCAAGTCAATTGATAGATTATGTTGGTCAACAGTTGTACTGCTGACCAGAACGTTACAGATAAATGCTGGCTTGATGCTGTAACGTTCCATTGAAGAGTTCAACTCTTCACCGACAAGGAGATAAAAAATCCTTATGCGTTTGCAAGGGTCATGCAAGGATATTTGCAAAACAGCACTGTATTTTCATGTGGCAAAGTTTGGCATGAAGGTAGGGAACGGGGAACATCCTTATTCCCACGAAGTTCTTACTTCAGAGGCTTGAACAATATGCTTTAGTTGTTGACATAGGTATTGTGCTATAGTCCTTGAGCGAAAGAACTTTTTTAGCGTAAAGGCGTATTACTTCGGCTGCTACATATCTATTTTTACACAGATGTTGAAGTCGTAAATTAGCAAGGTTTTCAGCATCTAATTCCCAATCTAGCCATTTTTTGAAACTACCATCCTTCTTCGATGCATTATTCCATGGAATCCAGCCAGATGAATACGTGTGAATTCTCACTAATTCTATTTTTTTATTTTTCAAAGTTATACTAGAATCTTTGAAAATAAACGCTGACAAATATCTTTCGTCGTTATTAAAGCCCCGTTTCAATTCGGTAGTGTAACTTGAGCTGTGGACTTTTGGGGGATGTTATTTCCTCTTTGGGTCACATGTGACCCAAAGAGGAAAATCAGGTATTTGAAGTGTTCCATCAACGACGAAGGAACTTCATATGACCCAGCAGAATGATAAT
>JAJRRF010000252.1 GCA_024279735.1 Alphaproteobacteria bacterium | reverse complement strand
TAAATAACGATAAAAATAAATCGTTATTTTTAAAACCACTAAAATATGATCATTTTTCCATTAAAAAACAGGATTTTTAGACTGTATTCCGCTTGAAACCGCGTATTTACGTGAAAAAAGAAGCTGGGGAGTTACAAAAAAACTTTATATGTGCCCTTTTTGCACTTGCGCTTAGAATTTCTTAACCCGAATCACTTCTAATTGGTGGAAATGCTATTGCCCAAGTCGTCAAGGTGAAAAACTATGTTTATTCGTTCAACAATCTTAATAACACTCATCAGTGTCGGCGTTGCAGGCTGTCAGAACAGGACAAAAGTTTCTATGGCATCTGCCACTATCTCCCCCTTATCAGAACAGGCTATCGTGCCTGTTCCTGTTAGCACGGCTTCAATTTCCCAAGATACACCTGACGACATACCTGCACCGATGCCAGCCCCTGCCGTTACAGCCAGTATGCCTACCGCAATGCCAGAACAGGACATAGAACCAGGCAGGATTGATGCCCTGACAGTCCCCCGCCCCCAAGTGGCTGAAGAGATTGCACCACCTGTATCTGTCGCCCCCCACTCCCGTAGCTGGGGAAGAGGCAGGGTCTCCCATTTTGGACGGAAAGTCATTGCCTCTCGTTCCAGATCAAGAACCCAGCGTGTTATCATTGAGGATGACCTGACCCGTGACAATTATGAACTCGACAGCGGAGACCGTATCAGGCTCAGTGTTTTTGAACAGCGCAACCTGTCCAGAATTTATGTGATTGACGCAGGCGGCTATATCTCAGTGCCGCTGATAGGCAATGTTTCTGTCAGAGGGCTTACAACCAAGGGCGTTGAACAGGCTGTTGCGGACAAGCTCAGTGAGAAATATATCCGAGACCCCAAGGTTTCTGTCGAGATCAATACTTACCGTCCCTTCTATATTCTTGGCCAGGTTCGCAACTCTGGACGCTTTCCTTTTGTCAATGGTATGACTGTCAGAAGTGCTGTCGCTGTTGCTGGGGGATACACTGCCAGAGCCAACAAGAGAAAAATACTGCTGACCAGGCGGCTCAATGCAAAACGCATTACCACCTATGTCCAGCCAGGCTATTATATCCGGCCAGGAGATACACTGGAAATTCGCGAAAGGTTTTTCTAAGGATACACGCAGAATTAAGGTGGCATAACTGCCGCATACAGAACCTGACATTTGAACACACACCAAAGCCATGCGCATTATAAATTGCGGATGGCTTTTGTACGTGATACCAAAATAGACAGGCATTACCGACTTCCCACAACTAAATGCCGCGCCCGATCCCGACACGTTATTGAAAAAGGCTGATATACTGTGCAACCAACTGAACCTCTCCGCATCATCCATTGTATGAGGGCCCCGGTTGGCGGCCTGTTCCGTCATGTCTGTGACCTAGCAAAAGAACAGTCCGAACGCGGTCATCAGGTTGGCATTATCTGCGATTCCCTAACAGGCAGTGACAGGGCAGAAAAACAGCTCTCAAGCCTGGAAAGATATTGCACATTGGGTATCAAGCGTATCCCTATGAGTCGCGGTATTGGGCCAAAAGACATTTCAGCCTTTTTTGCCACCCTGAATTATGCTGCCAAAGTAAAGCCACACATCCTGCACGGTCATGGCGCAAAAGGGGGAGCTTATGCCCGCTCAGCCGGAAAAGCCCTAAAAAAGCGGCAAAAGCAGAAATTGAGTGTTTTTTATACTCCGCATGGCGGCACACTGCATTTCAGCGCTAACAGTGCCAAAGGGCGGCTGTTCCTGAACCTGGAAAAAAGGCTTGCCAAGTCTACAGACGGCTTTATTTTTGAAAGTGCCTATAGTGCCGATATTTTCAAACAAAAGATCGGCGCACCCAAGGCCCCCATCAAGGTCATCCATAATGGCCTGAAACCTTCAGAATTTTACGAGCATTATCTTGATGCCCAGGCTGTTGACTTTATCTTTATTGGAGAACTACGCACCTTGAAAGGTGTTGATGTCTTTTTGGATGCCTTTGCAGCCCTCAGCAAGAAACACAATATCAGGGCACTTGTTGTTGGGGCAGGGCCTGATGAAAAGCGTTTCAAAAAACAAGCCAAGACCCTGGAACTTGAAGGGAAAATCAGTTTTGCAGGTGTCAAACCTGCCCAACAAGCCTTTGCCCTCGGCTGCTGTCTCGTAGTCCCCTCAAGGGCAGAGTCCCTGCCCTACATCATTCTGGAAGCCGCCGCCGCCCAAGTTCCCCTGATCACCACAAAAGTCGGTGGGATTCCTGAAATTACACAAGGCACAGACACCCCCCTTATCAAGGCGGGTGACAGCGACGCGCTTTTGGAACAAATGGCAGATTTTATCAACAATCCTATCCCATTTATTGAGCGCGCCAAACAATTGCAGGACAGTATTGCCAGCCGTTTTACTGTGGGGAACATGACTGACGAAATTTTGCAATTCTACTATGAACGCCAGCACGGTAAGGAATACCAGCATTTGACAACATAGGAAGCTGGCAAGACAGCCCCCTTGCCATGCCAAGACGAAGATCTTGGCATCCATCTCATGAAGATTGCAACGAAATAATCTCTTATTTATGGTGCGTCAGACATCCAGATATGGACTTGATCCACAATCCATAACCCCAAAAGGAAAAGTGAGGCAGAATGAACACCCCAACATCATAACAAAATCCTGGGGTTATGGATCCTGAACCAAGTTCAGGATGACAAAGCTATATATATCAATGGGTTAACTTTCTTAATTATGCCCTAGCCTATTTTAAGGCCTTTGTCCCAATGTGGTGTTTTTTTACCGATACTGTCTTCCATAAAATCAATAAAGACCTTTAGTTTGGCAGGTACAAATTCACGGCTGGCATAGATCGCATACATATTCAGTTTTTCAGACTCTTTAAATTCAGGCAGGATAACCTTGAGTTCCTTTGCCTTCAGGTGCTCAGCAAAATCCCAGGTTGAACACCACCCAACACCGGCTCCTGCCAGAACAGCCTCACGAATAACCTCAGCTGAATTGGACTGAAGATTTCCCTTGGCTTTAAAGTTCACCATGCCTTTAGGACCCTGCAAATGCCAGACATCATTTTCTTCTTCTGCCAGACAGTTATGTTTTGCCAGTTCCCTCAAGTTTTTGGGTGTGCCATGCGCCTTGAGATAGTCAGGGGAAGCTACTATAACACGCCTGTTATGAGCCAGCTTTTTCATTTCAAAGGAGGCACCCTCTTCTGAGTCGGTAATACGGATGGCTACATCAATCCCGCTGCCAACCAGGTCAACACCCTTGTCAGAAAGGTTAAGGTTGATTTTTAGGTCAGGATAACGCTCAAGAAATTCTGGCAGACGCGGTGCAATATACTTTCGGCCAAAAGCTGTCGGCGCAGAAACACGCAACATGCCTTTGGGCTGCAAATGATCCTTGGTGACAAAAGCTTCGGCATCTGCGATATTTTCCAGCACACCAATTATCCGCTCATAAAAGCCCTGGCCAGTCTCGGTCAGGGTCAATCGGCGGGTTGTCCTTTGGATAAGCCTTGCGCCAAGACGCTTTTCCAACTGGCTTATGCGCTTTGATACAACGGCTGGAGATAGCCCCATATCTCTTCCTGCTGCTGACATGTTTCCAACAACGACAACGCGGGCAAATACTTCAAGGTCACTGATAGGGGTCATCTTACTTTTCCACCAAAATAATAAGTTATATAGAAATGCTGTTTTTTGGACAAAAGAAATAGGTTGAATTTCAGCCCTATAGATTTACACAAAGTCAAACAGCCTAATTTACATTGTTATGAGTCTCTCTCTCTATTGAAGTCAATGGACACAATTGACGCAATCACATATATACACACAATAGAGATAAGTATTCGTTATAGATTCTCAATTCTGTTTTTCAAAAAAGCCCCTTGTTTCGCCCATTAATCGCGATACTGATGTGACAAGGCATCATAAGTGGTTAAAAAGACACAATCAATTGACAGTAGGGCAAGTAATTCACAATACCTATCTCTCTTTTTGAAACTTTAACAACAATAAAGATAAAGATTATTACTCAAAAATTTATACTATTGCTAAACAAATCCTTAATCAATAGTTTGGACAGTTTCATGCTGCTATAGTCCCGTAGTTACACAGCTTCTTGAATTCAGGTTGTGATTTAATGGAGTTCAACTCAAAACCTAACATGGAAGAAAAGGTTTTGAGCAGGTGTTC
>JAJRRF010000251.1 GCA_024279735.1 Alphaproteobacteria bacterium | reverse complement strand
GCATTTGATCCAGAACAGTTGTTACAATGTCCATGAGTTCCTCCGTTTTGAAGGATTGATGTCGTTTACAACACCATCTTCCCACAAATTGAGGGCTCACTTATTTTTTTGTTGGGTGAAAACTGTCCGAACTATTGGTTAAGAATTGTTATAATTCCAAACAATACGCTTCTCTGACAAGTAAAGGCTGCCACAAAGTCCAGCCAAATATTTCCCCAGAATATATCTTTAAATTACGGCTTTATTGCAGGAATTAGTAAAAAATCATGTCTGTCGCAGGATGTTGCATAATAGCCAATGCTGGGTACTGCCAAAAGCTGTCTGCCCATCCAGAAGGACAAAAATGTGGCTCCGACGCTTGATGGCACGCACCTCATCCATTCCGGCACATCACTGGAGTCTGACAAAGCCCCGCGCAGGGGCGCAAAGGCCTTTTTTCCCAATGCCCTTGCCGTGACAGCTCCCTCAAGATCCCTTTGCAGGGTGACAGTAAGACACCTGCCCCAAACAACGGCACGACCCTTTTCCAGAATAACGGTGCTGTCCTCATCAGACATACGACCCCGTTCCGGATAGATATAGACATGGCCGCCAGAAACAATAATTTCACAACAGGCCAGGCAACCTACAACTGTCTCCCCCTCACGCAACGCTGATACCAGCCGCTCAACCTTTGCCAACTCTGGACTTTTGGCTGAAAATGGCATCTTGGCAAGAATAATCCCCAACAGCCTGATCACCAGCTCCTCCGGCACATTCTCCAACACGTCTTGCCTAAAACTAAAGAGCGGTGCCGGATCAAACAAGACTTCGTCATGGTAAAGCTGCATCGCAGAAAATTCCAGGGCTTTACGTGCCCTAGCCAGACGCTGCACCGACAAGGCCACAGCATTACCGCCAATATTCAGGCTCTCCAGCACCCCAATATTCTGGCGCACCCTGACACGCTCATAGTCACAGTTTTCATTTGAGGGGTCTTCAGCCCATTGCACATCCAGGGCAGACAAATAATCCTTCAGCTCCTGCTTGCCAACATCCAGCAGGGGACGGCAGACAATCAGCCCCTTCATGCGCACCTGCTGGCCGATTGAAGACAGTCCGTCTACCCCGCTCCCACGAGCCAGGCGCATCAGGAAGGTCTCAACCTGGTCTTCCCTCTGATGCGCTGTCAACATGATGGAAATATCATGCCTCACACAATAGCCGCCACATAACCAGTAACGGGCATTACGCGCCTTTTCCTGCACAGAAGTTTTTGGACTTTCACCCTCCCAAACCAGAACCTGAGCCTGAAACCCCAATTCCTTCGCCTGGCCGACCACAGCCTTCGCCTCTTCAGCCCCAGCCTTCCGCAAACCATGATCCACACTCAAGACATGTATTTTCGGTATTTTTTGGATTTGGGACTCTGCCTGGGCAGAATATACCCTTCTTTTAAGGCAGGACTGCCACTGTGCTACCAGATAGAGCATGGCAAGACTGTCCGCCCCGCCCGAGACTGCCAACGCAACAGCAGGATAACTTTCGAGAAAATGAAAACGCTGCAACAGGGATTGGTCGGTAAACATTTTCCTGTGACCCAATAAGTAAAAAAGGTTTGGCTTCCAGAGCTTTTATTCCTTTTCAGAACCCTCCCTATCTATACACATAAAGCCCTGTGCCATAATTTTTCGGGAGGGCAGACATCAAACACAAAAAAACAACCCGTTTTTCAACAGCCTGTCACTTGTCTAGCAAAAAAGAACGGTTGTCTATAATGTTAGCAGCCGGCACGGCTTTTGACAATACGGTGACGCTGCCTGACATAGGACGAGGCATTAGGATATTTTGCAGGAAAGGCCTGTATTGTGGCACAGGCAGCCTGTTTCTGCCCCAACTTACTGAGGGAAACCCCAAGTTTCAGAAAGCTGTCTGCTGCCTTGACGCTATTGGGATACCTCTTATACCCCTTAAGATAAGCACTCGCGGCCTGCTTATATTTTTTTTGCACAAAGTAGGATTCACCCAACCAATATTGGGCGTTGCTTGCCCTCTTGTCACGCGGATATTGCTGTAAAAAATACTGAAATCCCTGTTCCGCAGCCCCATAGTCAGGCTTTAGCAACATTCTGTAGGATGACTGGTAAAGAACCTTTGGCGAGGACGTATCAAAACCAGCAGGAGCCCGAACCATGGCTGGCATTTTTCTGGTACTGACCCTGCGTGCCATTGTCTTGGGAGCAGGATTTCCCGCAAATTGGCGACCCTGCCTGTCCTGTTTTGGTTGCAAGGAGGACTGGTCATTAAAGGGAGAAAAACCATCATCAGAATCAATCCGGCGCGGCTTACGTCCCTTTGGAACCGGAGCTGGGATATCACTCTCTTCTACAGGATAAGAACCGCCACGGGGCTGTTGCGGAACCTGTTGTCCATCGACACCTGATGATGCGCCATATTGTCCCTGGCTGTTACCTTGACCAGCCGCACCTCCAAGATTGTTTTCGGAAGAGTTGTTCTGGGGCGTGAAGGATGGCGAAGATGCTGTCCTGTTTTCTACAGCTGAACTGCCACTGCGCCCTGCCATCGATTCAATCGTACCAAGCCTACTCTGCATATTGATAAAGCGTTGTTCAAGCTGGCCTATCCGCTCTTTCAGAGCTTCAATCTCTTTATTCTGCTCTAGATTCCCCCCAGACACTTTTGTCTTGGCCGCCTCCTGAGCATAAGCTAGTGAAGGGGCACACAAAAACAATGTCACCAGCCCCGAAACAGTCAGGAACTTATGCGCCTTGCCAAAGAAAGAAAGAAGATGCTGCATAATATTCCCCGTTTACCTGATTATCGCCGTTTCAGGAAGACCGACCAAAACATCGCCCTGCCCTTCCTCATCATGACCTGTCAAAATATCAAGCGTAGTCCTAGCTTCGCCTGTTCAAGAGCGTAACGCCACGGCGATTCTTTGACCAACAGGAGATATTGTCACAAATTGAGACTGGCCTCTCCTTGCCATATGAGATTGTCCTAAGACGCGCTGAACGCACACCAGACTGGACGAGATAACCTTTTATGGACTGTGCCCGCTTTGCTCCCAAGCCCAGATTATATTCCCTGGTGCCGCGCTCATCTGCGTGTCCCTCAATTGTAATGGTAAAATTGGGGTACTGGTTCAGCCAACGTGCCTGCTTTTGCAGTGTTTGTCTGGCCTGATCCGTCAAGGTTGTCTGCGATGTCGGAAACAATACCTGATTGCCGACATTGACAGAAAAATCGCGTGTCGTGCCTGGCGTAACAGGGCCGGCAACACCATTTGCCCCACCGTATGAGCCATATCCACCATTGCCGTTCAGCCCTGCCTTGGGGACATTCGCAACCTGTGACGCACAGGCCGAGACCAAAAGAGCCAGGGAGGCAACAGATAAAAACCGTGTTATTTTGCGGATAGTTACATTATAGTCTTGTTGAGACATTTTAATATTCTCTCTAAAAGAGCCTTCCTGCACAAACTGCCATAACAGTTCAAAAATTATAAACTTCCCTAAATAGTGTACCCTTTTAAAGAAGATTCTATGTCCTTAAGATGGCATCAATATTATTTTTTCAGGATAATATAGACACACTTTGGGGTTAGCTATCCCCTCACAGGGCTTCAGTCCCATTGGTCTGCCCTTCACAAAGGCATAAAAAAAGTCACGCCTTGCCATTAAGCAAAACGTGACCTTCACAGAAAATAACTAGTCATAGACCAGAATATTTTTCTTAGTTAGCTTATTTAGCAACGTCAGCTGCGATTGGAGCCATTGTACCCATTTTCATTGGAACGTGACGCTCACGGCAAGCACCAAGAACAGTTACAGTACCGATAAGTGCAGCAAAGATAATAGCTTTTTTCATTTTAAATCTCCCAAATCTATCCCAAAATTGCTTTAATCATTTAAAGCTTTAAAAGACGACCTAAACCACGATAAACAAGTTACCGTAGACTTTTCCCGATCGCTTGAATCATTTTTACTAAAAAAGAGGGGGCAATGGCAAGGCCGTTTTAGCTCTCTAGAGGATTTTTTCACCAAAACCAGGGTATCTGTAACAATATTGCAACCACACCCCCTCCTATTTATGCGTTTTCGTCATTTTGGCCATATCTTTAAAATGTTCAGAAAAGACCTCTTTGTCCTGCCCCGCAACATCAAACTGATAAAATTACGGCGAAAAACCCATAAAAAAACGAATCACCCGGTAAAAGCGATTCGTTTCCCGGGGGCTTTTTACAAAACAAACACACATAAACCCCAGGGCAATTGCACGAAATTTTATGATTTTATAAATTCAGCTCCAAAATATTAAATTGAAACGGCAATTAGGGCGTTATTTTTTGTTTTTTTGAGTGGATAGTGTTTTGGTTCAAATTTTTAGCCTCACTTTAGAATT
>JAJRRF010000250.1 GCA_024279735.1 Alphaproteobacteria bacterium | reverse complement strand
CGGTTTCAAGCGGAATACAGTCTAAAAATCCTGTTTTTTAATGGAAAAATGATCATATTTTAGTGGTTTTAAAAATAACGATTTATTTTTATCGTTATTTATCAATTAGTTAATACACCTAAAACAAGCTGGGGAGTTACACGAAATTTAAGGTTGTGCCAGTCTATATCCTGCCTTGCAACCTGTCAATTGTTGGTTACCATGCTGTCACCGTGGCTCTAAAGTTGGTGGATAAAACCGGATTTTACATTATAGATATAATTGATTTTTGTGCTTTTGGTCTTTGGGTTCATGCAGGTGGCCTGGTAAAGCCCAGACAGTGCCAGAGGCTTGATATAGGTCATATAGGTACAGGGATAGCCTGCCTGAAGAATGGCCAGTGCAACATCATGTTTCGTTTTGGAACCCTTCCTGTTGAGGGTCGAGCGAAACTGAATTTTTTTCTTCTTTATATGCGCCTTTTTTTGTAGGGCAGGGGCAGTTTGTGCCTGCTTGGCAATGGCTGGAAGTTTACCAATAGACCTTGCCTCAGTAAAGGAGAAGGTAATCAGCAAAAAGGCAGCAAAAGCGAGTGACAGGGAGCCGAAAAAGATGTGGTCATCAGAAATATACATACGCAATACCATGGAACTGGGATGAAAAGGGAAACTATGTTCCAAAGTAGTAAATTAGGCTGAATATACCCTTAACGGGTGGGCGAATCAGGGGTTATTCTTTTATTATGGTTAATTTGGGGTTAATGTATTGGGTTGTTTTAAGGTTATGAGCATCTGTTCAGCAAAAGCTTTCTTGAAGGGATGTCCTGTGCGGAGTTCGTCGATAAACTTGAGCAGCCCTGCCTGCCCTGTTTCATCAAACCACCTGGCAAATTCCTGACGTGCTAAAATTTGGACAGGAATTTTTTGGCGACGTGCCCTTTGCCAGTCTTGCAGGCTGTCCATGTTCTGGATATCTCTCGCTTTGGGGGAGTTGCGAATATATTGATACCATGCTAGCTTGCCAAAACGGGGATCTCCTGACAGATAGGTGGCGAGTCCCTCCCTGAACCATACAGGAACCTGGTCATAACTCTGCTTGCTGCCCAGTCTCTTCTGGAGTTCCAGCTTTGCAAGCCTGAAGCGGACAGTATATCTGTCCTTAATGTCACTGGCATTCAGCCTGATGATATTATCGGTGTCAGGTTTGTTTTTCTGCCCGCCAAAGCGTTTGTAACATGAGGTGGCCTTGCAGGCGATAATCATGGGGCTTGAATGCCTGTTACCAAAAAATTCAATGATTGATGTTTCTGCACTCTTGATCTTTTTATAGGTTTTCCAGATTTCATACCTGTTCATTGATGGGTCGACATAGATTGAATTGGTGAGACGTTGCAGGCCAAACAGTGAGGGGGCAAGAACGCGGATATGGGGCATGATATACAACTGGAAAGCAACTATCAGGGGCAATAAGACCATAAAGATTATAAATCTATTTTTTGTTTTTTTTGTCATTGTCTTTGTCATTCACTTTAGAACTTTTTGATAACTGATATCCTTGAAGCCAGGGGAGGAGCTGCCGTAAATTGTGACAGGCGAGCCAAGCCTGCGGTGGCTTTGCCTAGATATCAATAACCATGCCGTCCTCTGCTACCATAAAATGTTCAGTATCAACCTCATTAATTTTTTCCAGCATGGAGGGATTCATGTGGGTTAGCAATATCTTCTTGGCTGTCAGGTCGTCAATCTTTTTACTGAGTGTCATATAATCCAGGTGAACATCGCTGGTCTCGTCCCACTGGCTACACTCAGTTATGAAGAGGTCGGTATTAATTGCCACAGAGATCAGCTTGTTTGTCCAGGCTGTATCCCCGCTATAGCCAATTGTTGTCTTTTTATAGCTGAGACGGATGCAAAAAGGATCTGATTCTTTGGAATGCTTGGCCGGGAAGGCCTGAACTGTCACGCCGTTTGATGATAAAAGCTGAAACTGGTTCAGGGTGGCATAACGAATTTCAAACGGGAATTTTTGCGGATCAATGCCTGGGTAGAGTGTATCTAATAGTATCTTCACCTTTTCTTGCAGTGCCTTGGGACCAATCAGAACCAGGGGTGCGCGCCGCTTGGAGACAAATTTGGCATCAAGCAAGAAAAATGGCAGGCCTGCAAAGTGATCCCCGTGAAGGTGTGATATAAAGATGGTGTCAATCTTCAGGGGGTCTATTCCAAATTGACGCAGGCCAGCAAGGGTGGTGGCACCACATTCCACTAAAAATGAAGTTGTATCTGTTTCAAAATGGTAACAACTGTGAAAACGTCCCCCAGAACTAAAGGCATCGCCACTACCTATGACAGTCAGTTTCATAAAATTTCCTTCAAACCCTTGTTGCTAATTGGGGTTGCTAATTGGGGTTGCTGCGTTTTTCAACAAAGTATTATAATGACCTTGGCATTTAAGCCTATCCCTAAAGCAGGCCTGTCACTTGGGCAACCTAAAGACTGCTGATGGGTATAAATATCATAAAGACCAGCCTGCCAGTAAATAAGATAAACACCTGACTGTTTTCATCTTATTTACTGGCATTTAGCCACATATTTTTGGCTACACGCTCCAGCTGTCACGAAAATCACCAATTTTTGCACCTGTCTCACTGCCTGAATATCCAGTCTGACCCCTAAGCTAAAGGTCAGGTGTTTCAATAGCATACCATTATAAAAAAACAAGCCTGACGGGGTGGAAAGTTATCTATACTCCAACGAAATGAAAACCAGATTATTAATCTTTATGCGTTTTATTCAAGATCTCGCACTTCGTTTATCGGAAATAACCCTAAAGTTATCTGTTCCCTGTGAGCAGTTCTTATTTGTTTTGGTGATGCTTCCAGTAAGACAATATATTGAATATTATCGGTACAAGTGATGGAGTTTTCTGCAAGTTTATAGAGGATTGATACCGCGTCGTGGCGCGGCATAACAGTGGATGTCGTCAACTATCCAGGTCTCACTCAAAAAAGTGTTGTGTACCAAAAAAACGAAAAACCTAAAAAATATCGCTATAGGCTAGCTCAAGGCCAGGCGAGGACAATGTGAAGAGGCCGCTGGAAATTACGGCTGTTTCCAGGGTGCCGCGCTCAGTGCGGAAATGGTGCATGATGATTTTGGCAATGGGGTCAATCACCAGATAGTGACGGATGCTGGGCAGGGAAAAATAGGCGTGGTATTTTGCGCCTGTATCGGTATTTTTTGTGCCTGGAGACAGCACCTCGACCACAATGACCGGATTGGGAATCACGATCTCATCGCCGTCCAGTTCCTGGTTGCAGACCACAAGGGCATCAGGTTCATAGACGGTGTCCTCGTCAATCTGGACACTCATGCCATCAGGCAGGGCTTCACAGGGAAGGTTCTGTTTCGTAATGGCGGCTCTTAGGGCAATAAAGGCGATGCCCTTAATTCGCCCATGACGTACCCGCTCGGGGGACATGGCATAAGGCACACCGTCCACAAGTTCGTAGCGTTTGCCTTTGGGCTGGTCCTCATACCATTGCAAATATTCTGTGGCTGTCATGCGCTGTATGTCCAGGTCAGGTTTCATAAGGCAATGATAGCAGAACAGGGCAGGGATGGGAAGTTCCTGCTCTAAGCAACGCTGGCAGGCATAAGGGAGAATTTTTCTTTTGGTGTCAGGGGGTTTTGTGGTAAAGCCAGCTTCAATATATAGCCCTCGCTGAAGGAGTTTTAGCCGATGTCCCTTGTCAAACCGTTTAAAGGCCTACGTCCGGCCAAGGGGCGCGCAGATGATGTTGTTGCGCCGCCCTATGATGTCCTGAACAGCGCGGAAGCGCGGGAGCGTGCCAAGGGCAAGCCCTACAGCTTTTTGCATGTTTCCAAGCCAGAAATTGACCTGCCTGAAGATATTGATGTCTATGACCGGCAGGTCTATGACAAGGCCGCCGAAAATCTGGGTAAGATGATTGCCGAGGGCATTATGGTGCAGGACGAAAAGCCCTGTTTCTATGCCTACCGTATCATTATGGGCAACCATATTGTGACAGGCATTGTCGCGGGCGCGTCTGTGGCAGATTATGACACCAACCGCATCAAAAAGCATGAATTTACCCGCCCGGTGAAGGAAGATGACCGCGTCAACCAGATTACTGCGGTCAACGCCCAGACTGGCCCTGTGATGCTGGTCTATCCAGAGCAGGCTGAAATTGATGCGATTATTGACGGGGCGACAAAAACCACCCCAGATATTGATGTTACCGCTGATGACGGGGTGCAGCACATGATCTGGGTGATGGATGACCCAGAGGTCAATGCGCAGCTGGTGGCTTTGTTTGAGGCGTTGCCGAACCTGTATATTGCTGACGGCCATCACCGTTCTGCCTCTGCCTCACGGATCAGCAAGTCCCGGATTGAGGCTGGCGAAACAGCTGAAGATGCGCAGCACCGCCATTTCCTGTCGGTGATCTTCCCCCATCACCAGATGGAGATACTGGACTATAACCGCGTCATTACAGACTTGAATGATAATGAACACGGCGAATTGCTGGAACGGATTGCGACATCCTTTAATATTGAGCAGGAAAGCAGTCCGGTACGCCCGAAAAAACCAAATGAGTTTGGCATGTATATCAATGGGGACTGGTTTCGCCTGCGGGTTGACAAGAGCCTTATCCCGCAAAATGACCCTGTTAAGCGGCTGGATGTCTCCCTGTTACATGATAACCTGATCCAGCCCTTTCTGGGGATTTCAGACCCGCGCAAGGACAACCGGATTGACTTTGTCGGCGGTATTCGCGGGCTTGGTGAACTGGAGAAGCGGGTCGATAGCGGCGAGATGGCGATTGCCTTTGCCTTCTACCCGACCTCGATTGAAGACCTGATGTCGGTTGCTGATGCCAATGAGGTGATGCCGCCCAAATCTACCTGGTTCGAGCCAAAACTGGCAGACGGCCTGGTGTCTTATATGCTGAAAGACGTTTAGCTGTCTGGGTCTGGGGGCTGGCCAGTTGGACAGCCCTTTTTTGTGGGACAGGCATTTTATGAACAGCGCAAAGTTTGTTTGCGCAAAGCATTGTGAATGGTTTGTATGCGCTTTAGGTTGCGAGCATCTTTCAGTAAATGACGTGGGTACATATTATGCAGTTTATCAGGTTGGCAGTTTTTGTTGTGGCATTGGCAGTCAGTGCCGGACAGTCTGCTTTTGCAGCGGGTCAGGCGGAGAAAGACAGGGTGCGGGCCTGCATTGAGAAGTATGAATCCGAGGTGTTTGACTATGCCAAGGAGCGCGGTGTCAGCAAGGATGATGTACGGAAAATTGACGGCCTATTGACGGTGATGCTGATTGGCCAGTGCGGCACTGTTGATGAAAATTCTTTGGCACTGACCGTCAAGATGTCGAAAAAGAAAATTTCAGAGTATGCAGCGGGAAAGCGCGGCAAGTCTCAAAATATGGGGGATGCGATGTTGAAGGCAATGTTGCTGGCCTTGGTGCAGCGTATGCCTGTAGGGAAAATGTTTGATGATTACGATATTGTCAAGAAGCAGGATTGCGAGAAAAAATGAGAGCTGACTGCTATGTTAGTTGAGCAAAAAGAGCTCACCGTCGCTGAACTCAAAAAGGCCGCCCCCAATCTGGCACAAAAGATAGGCAGGTTGTGCCAGGCAAAGAAATTTGCCGAGGCGGCTCCTGTTTTTGGCGAAATGAAATCACTTATCCTGGACCTTGAAAAGCGCAAAAAGGCGCAAAGCGGCGCGCTGGATGATCAGACCCTCATGGCAATCAGCATGATGAAGATGGGTTTGCCAGCCAATTTTGAGGACATTGATATTGTAAAGACCAAAAACTGTGAGCCGAAACAGCGCATGTTGGCGGTTATATCCATGGAACAGCGGGTTGATATGGAAAAATTGCAAGGGGTGTTGGAAGGTTTAAGCGACAAGGCTAATTCTCTTTGCAAGGCTGGAAAGTTTGCGCAGGCTGTGCCGCTGTTTAACAGGATGAAAGATATGTTGATGAAAAATTCCAGAAAACCTTAATAATCCCTGATGTCTGTTTTAGAACCTGAAGGGCAGGCACTGTTGTCCCTGCGCCACCGTCTGAACATTTTGTCGCAGGGGGGCTTGCTTGGTTAACCGAATCTTATTAGTTGTGCTTTTATAACGGTTTGCCAGGGCGTAACAAAGACAGGTCGTCTGCGGCTTGTCCTTAAGCAACGGTAAGAGAAAAACCCTGGGGTCACATGATCGGGATAAAAGATAGTTTGTCCTGGAAATGCTGGGCAGGTATCAATGCGTAGAATATGGAAGTTCACCCTTTTTAAAGTAAGAGGCTTCAGATATGCGCATCTTCGTTTTCACAATATTTTTCCTTGCCCTGGCAGGATCATCTTTGACACCGCAGCCAGTCTTTGCAGGTGAACTGCCTTATAAACTGGTGATGTTTGAGACCAAGAGCTGTAACTATTGCAAAATTTTTACCAGGGATGTCCTGCCCCATTTTCAGATGAGCCGTTTGTCCTTCAAGGTGCCGTTCCAGGATGTCGATATTGATAAGGAGGGCATGGGTGGCTATAAACTGAAATACAGGATCGTCTCGACCCCGACCTTTACCATGCTCAACCGTGGCAAGGAAGTTGGCCGCATTACTGGCTATTTACCGAAAAAGAAATTTTTCAGAGCCGTGCGCTATCTGTTGCGCAAGGCGAAGAAGGCAGAGCGGAAATTCCAGCGCAAGCAGTCAGCCCTGCTTTACCGCAAGTGACGGTGCAGGGCTGTGTGGCCGTTCTCAAAGAGATTTTATCCGCAATGCCAAAGGGCTTTCTTTCTTGCGCCCCAGCCCGAAGGATTTTGGCCGGGTGTAGAAGAAGGCCAAAGGTGTATCCTTCAAAAGGTGATAGGCCAGGATTGGCAGCACCACAGAGACCACCAGCACAAGCAGGATAAACAGGTCGATCGGTGGGGTGAGTTGCAGCTTGACCAGTGCGGTGCGCAAAAAGGCGTTTGGCACAAAGAATGAGATATAGATAAACAAGGAATGCTTGCCAACAAAGCTCAGGAACTGTCCTGTGCCGTAACGTGCCAACACAGCGCAGATCCCAATGGTTGTGATTGCTCCAGCGTAGCTGTTGAGCAGGGCAAGCGGATGGTTTTGGGGGAAGCTGTTTGAGAGGAATATCAGGTTGCCAAAGGCGAAGGCGGTAAAAGCAGACAGTGCTATCACAGGATATTTTCCTGCCCGTTCAGCAAGCCTGAACCAGAGTTCATAACCATAAAACCCAGACAGGAAGAAGACATAACGCCAGCCAAATTCCTTGATGAGCATGGAGTGGCCATCTGGCAAGAAGGCAATTTCGGGGTTTGGCTGCCACAGGTATAGGGCAACACCAATGGCCATGACCGCAGGCATGGGAAGCCACTTGTTGAGCAGGCGGGTCACCATATAGAACACGGCCAGCATATAGATGAACCAGAGTGTGCCAAAAGGCTGGATGACTGACCAGAGCAGGCGGTCAACAGAAAAGCCATGTCCACTGGCAGGGTCAGTAAGCGGATATTTTATCACAAAGGTGACGGCGATCCACAAGAAATAAAAATAGGCAAAATGGACGACCTTCTTGTCAAGATATTCCATCCAGGGCTTGCCGATTGAGCGGTGCAGGAACAGGCCAGCGACAAGAAAGAACAGCGGCATCCGGAATGCCCTGAAAAATTCCACAATGGCGTGCATGACAGTTGATTGCATACCTAGTGAAGCTTCAATCCCTGCCGTCACATGCATCTGGACAACCAGTATGATGGTTATACCCTTGGCAAAATCAACCCAGTCAATTCTATATTTACTCTGTTTCGTCGTCGTCATGATCTTCTTAAGCCTATGAATATTAAATAAATAGTGTGTTATGATTTGACCCATTGGCAGGGTCGCGTTATATATTTATTAACGAAAGCAAATAACGTGCCAGGAAAATGCTCTTCAGGGTGGAAAGGTATCAAATTTTTGTGATCAGCCAGGAATCGCGCCCGTTTTCGAGTTTTCTTGAAAGACTTACCATTTAGTCAGAATACACTGTGACATTTTGTCCTTAATGTGTAGTGTTTTTATCACAATGTTTATGTGAAGAATTTTGTTTTTTGTTTTTTACCGCTAAGCCCTTGTTTTCAAGGGCTGTTCAAGAATAGACTGGCTGGTATGTTCTTGGGTAACAATGCTACTTTATGGATTAAAGACCTAAAAGTGCTTTGTGTTGAGTAGAGTGGGAGTAGATAGGTGATGAAAGAAAATACCATGGGTCGAATGAATATTAACAATCTTCTTGGGCTGATCATAACAGAACTTGGTTTTGTGTTATGGGGTATCTTGGCATGGGTTTATATGGCCAGCCTTTTCATTGCCATAGCTGCTGTCAGGGAATTTATTCTTATACCTACTGTTGGTGAGGAGCTGGCTCTTCCTATAAGCGGATTGTTGTCAGTGTTCAGTATCTTTATACTGGCCTATAACTTTATGTGCTGTATCCAGTTCCCGCGCAATAATGTTGCCTTTTGGGTGTTGGGGACGTTGTGGGTTCTGTTTACCTTGAGCTTTGAATATGTGGTTCAGGTTCAGTTTGTCGGGCGTGACCTTACCGCTTTGAGCCAGATGTTCCTGTTTAAGGGCGTTGTTGGCAATAATTTCTATATCCCGATTATTCTGCCTGTGTTTGCTGCCCCATGGATGCTTTCCAGGTTGCGGCGCAATGCAGGGAAACGTGAACGGGCTGCCAAAAGACACGCTGCCTAAATTCTGCCTCCTATATGCCTTCTTAAAACCTCTTTCTGCTTGCCAACTGGGGGCGAATCAGTCTGCTGTGTGTGATAGGGGGAAGGCTGAATTATGGCATATTTTTTTGGGAAGAGGGCAGGCCTTTATATCATTCTGATGATGGCTGCCTTGGAGACTGTAGCAGAAATAACAGGTGGAGTGAGAATATCGCAGGCCAGGGCTGAACAGGTTGTTTTGGGAGGGCCTTCTTGCAATCTTGCCTTGGGGCAGGACAAAAGACAGGAAAAAAAATGCAATATTGCCAGTGACTCGCTAAAACAGGCGACCATTGTCGCAGATCTTTTTTCTGTATTGCCAACATTGGCACAACTTGAGCAGTTCAGGGTGCTGAATGAAAATTTCAGGCAGGGGCTGGAAGAGGACAGGAGGGTTTCTGAGCAAAAACGTATTTCTTCAGGTGAACTGTTCACGCCTGCCTATCTACGAGACATGGAGGCCTATAAAAAGGGTGTGAAGCTTTACCATATCCGGGCTAAATCTTACCAAAAAGGCTTGGCTAGGCTGAATAAAAATTCTCTCAAAAGTGTCGTTGCCAAAAAAGGGAAGCCGTACCTGGGAAGACATAAATCCCGACAGAGACTTGTCCGCCAAGAGCGAGACAAAGAGTTTCCCTATTTTTCAGGGGCTGAATGATGAAGCCTCTTTGTATTTATACCATGTCGTCATAATATAAAACACCCTTGAGATCTAGGCACTTTACTGTCATACCGCAAATGCGGTATCCAGAACTGGATCTATACCCCAATTATGGGTGGTTGTTATTTTACTCAAACTCGCGTAAAAATACAGGGTCACATTTGTTATGAGAGCAAGATCATGGCATGGATTCCGCATGGGGCTGCGGGATGACAGTGAAAAAAATAATGATTTGGGGAATGCAAGAGTCAACCCTCTTTTAGGGATTGGTATTGGGACTTCCCCAGAAATAAAGGATCAGGGTAGCGCAGGAGTTTTGTTTGTCAGTGTTGTTTCAATAATGGTGACATAATACGAGATCACAAAGGGCGCGACTCTTTTGTCAAGCCGCCAAACCCTACCCGTTGGGGATTGCCATCACTTGTAAAGTAAGAACCCCTTTGTGATCTGGTATAACACGCCTTGGTACATGACTATACTTTTGGGGGCACTTGATATCGTTGACCACATCCACTGTCATGCCGCGCTACGACGCGGTATCCATGCCCTGCACTTGTCAACATCAAAAAGACCAATAATTTAACACTATAACCCCAGTCTTGGATAAGACAGACGATGCTTAAAGATCATGAATTTGCTATCAGCCCCCTTGTCATTGTGGACTTGATCCGCAATCCATAACCCCAAAAGGTGAAATGTGGCAGGATGAATACCCCAAAAAACATAACAAAATCTTGGGGTTATGAATCCTGAATCAAGTTCAGGGTGACAAAGTTATATATATATATTAATAGGTTAACTGTCTTCTTAAACGAGACTGAGGTAATATAGGGTCTCACGCCCCCCAAACAAGCATTGTCATTTCAACGTAAATTTCACGGCGTGGATACCGTATTTCTGCGGTATGACAGTGATAGAGTGTAGTATGTTGTGTACTATGCGCCCATTTCTGTGCCTTGAAGACAAACAAAATTGCCGCGCCAAATATGAGCCCTTGTTTTTACGGGTGTCCTTGGTTGGTACTGTACCGCTACCTGACATGGATAGTGACCGTTTGCGGTTTGCCAGACTTGGCACCGCTGGCATCAGTAACCACAGCCTGGAAGCTTGCCTTGTTGCCTGGTTTGCCATCATGGACAAACAGGATTTTTCCGGCTGTAATATCGCTCTGCCTGAAACGGGTGACTGCACTTGTAGGAGCGTAGGACTGGGCGATATGGCCGCCTGTGATATTGGAAATATTGAAGGTCAGGGCATCATCGTCATCATCGGGGTCTATGGCATTGAGGTCAGCTGTTGTAATGGTGACAGAACTGCCACGGGTGACTGTAATGTCAAGGTCACCAGACAGTGTCGGGGGGATGTTGCGGACTTCAGCAGAAAGGATTGCACCCTGAGCCATTGAGATTTGCCCATAAAATATTTTTCCAGTGACAGAGCCGCTTGCTCCTATATCCAGCAGTCCGGAGACATGAGCCTCACCCTGGAAAGTTCCACGAATTTCAACGCTGGAGGCCTTTATCGTGCCAAAAATTTTGCCGTCATTCTCTATCACAACATGTCCGGCATGGACGATACCATCAATATATCCGGAAACCTTGAGGCAGGCACATTTGGAAATTTCACCCTTGATGACAGTGTCTTTGGCGATAATGGCGCAGTCCTGTCTTGCAGACTTTGCCGGGGATTGTCCTGATGGCATAGTTGTGGGGGGAAAGAGTTGATTCATTGTTAGGTCTCCACTGATTTAGGCAATCAGTTAAATAGGGGAAGCCAGTCCATATTCTGGCTGTTCCCCATTTAATTCATTAATGGTCTTGTTTTATTGCCAAATAATGGCATGGATATGATGGTTTAAAAATGGGGAGAGGGGTAAACCTTTAGGATTTGGCTGATATTTTTTTGATATTAGCCACAAGGTCTGCGCCCTCTTCTACAGCAAGCTGGCCATAGTTGACCGTGCCATGGACTGACGCGCTGCCAGAAATTTTGAGCAGGCTATTGACATTGAGTGTGCCTTTGAAGGTGCCATGGATCTCAGCACTTTGGGCTGTAAGGGTGCCCTCAATCTTGCCGTCGGGATGAACCACAGCATGGCCAATGGTAGCAATACCTTCGACTGTCCCATGGACTTCCATGCAGTCACATTTTGAGATTTCACCTTTCAGTAAAGTGTCCTTGGCGATATTGGCACACCCAGGAGTCAGGCCAGAAGCCTTCACCTGGTTTGAGATGATACTGTCAGGACGGATGGGTTGGTTCATGTATTTTGCTCCATTGTTTCAGGCAGGTCAGCCATGTTCTTGGGCTAGTGCGCCTGATGCCAGAAAAATTTCAAGATTCCTTGGGGTTAGGACGATACAGTCAGCATAAAGGGGAATTTCTGATATCGCTGCTTAGGACACCCTCAGAATTAATCGAAACGTTTAGCTTGATCTTTTGCCCGTCAATGTCGTTTCAAAAATGCTTGTATAGCTCGCTATACGCACATTTTTGGCCTAACTGACAAGCAAAATTCCTACGCTATCCTGATCCTTTATTTCTGCGGGTATCCTTAATACCTGTCTTTATCTAGCCATCAAAAGCGGCGTTAGTTTGCCCAGTTTAATAATAGGGAAAAGAAGTTTTCCTGTGTGGCATTGTGGCATTCAAACAAGGATCTTTAGGCTGTTTTTTTCTTCTTTCGCAAGTCGGCTGAAAGGATGGCTCCGTTCTCAACAGAAATCTGGCCATATTCGACCTTGCCCGTAACAGAACCGCTTCCAGTTATTTCCAGCAATCCGGTTATTGAAATATCGCCATCAATGATACCGTGAATAACAGCACTGGCAGCTGTCAGAGAGCCCTTGACCTCGCCCTCCCGGTGGATAATGACATGACCAACATCAGCCTGGCCTTCAAGCTGGCCATAAATCTCAATATGTTTGCATTTAGAAATTTCACCCTTGATAATTGTGTCTTTGGCAATGCAAGCCCCGTTGGCCTTGCGGCTATCAAGTTCGGTCATTGGAGCGGCGGCAGGTTCTGCGGGTATGATGGACTCAGGATTGGCCATGGTATTCATCTAAAACTCCCTGAAAAAATAAAATCAATTTACAGGCTCGTTCTGGAATGGTCATCAGAAGCCTGGTCTGGAGTGTTTCTGCGGTGTGTTGTGTGTTATTTTTTTACATCTTGTTGGTGTAGCTTGCAGGAATATAGTGGCCTGCATCAGGCTGTCTTGTTCCCTCCCTTAGACATAGACCTGTTCGTTTCCCTTTTCAATTGGGAATTATCCCTAAATGCAGTAAATGGCCTAAAAATACATGACCGTCTACGGACTGTGTGGACAGGGCAAGGGCAACTTGCTTGCAGGTTCGGTCAAGAGACCTCGCCCTAACCTTTTAATGGCGCATATCGCGGCCCGCAAACCGATTCGGTGTGCCTGCACTATGCATTAGTGCAAGCCTTCCCTCACTCCCCAGCCTTTGCGGCTGGTTTTTTCTTGGGGGTTGCCTTTTTTGCCGGAGCCTTTTTGGCAGGTGTTTTTTTCGCTGCTGGTTTTTTCTTTGCAGCTGGCTTTTTCTTCGTGGCGGGTTTCTTTTTGGCAGCGGCCTTTTTCTTGGGGGCCTTGGCAGCGCGGGCGGCGATCAGCTCAACAGCCTGTTCCATAGTGATATCTTCAGGGCTTGTGCCCTTGGGAATGGTAGCGTTGATCTTGCCATGCTTGACATAGGGGCCATAGCGGCCTTCCATCACACGCACAGGGCCTTCCAGCTCCGGATGTTCACCCAGCTCTTTCAGTGCGGCTGACTTTTTCGGACCCTTGGCGGCCTTGTCGGCTAGAAGGGCAATGGCGCGGTTCAGGCCAATGGTAAACACATCATCGCTGTCGGTAAAGTTGGCATATTGGCTGCCATGTTTGACGTAAGGGCCGTAGGGGCCAAAATTGGTCACGATCATTGTGCCTGTCTCAGGGTGCTTGCCAATCTCACGTGGCAGGGACAACAAGGCAAGTGCCTTTTCCAAGTCAACGGCATCGGGATCAGTGCCTTTGGGAATAGAAGCACGTTTTGGCTTTTCCTTCTCGACGGCCTCTCCGAGTTGGACATATGCGCCAAAACGGCCTGTGCGCAGGGTAATGGGCAGTTTTGAATCTGGATGGACACCTAATTCGACTGGGCCAGCTGGCTGGTCGCCGTCATCCGTGTCAGAAAACTGGCGGGTATAGCTACAGTCAGGATGCTTGTCACAGCCGATAAATGCGCCAAAACGGCCAACCTTCAGGCTCAGGCAGCCTTCATCGCAGGTCGGGCATTTGCGCGGGTCTGAGCCGTCTTCCTTGGCAGGGAACACATAAGGCCCAAGCAGCTCGTTTAGGCTGTCCAGCACCTGGGTCACGGTCAACTCCTTGGTGTCGTCGACCGCCTTGATAAAGTCTTTCCAGAATTTTGCCAGCACATCTTTCCATTCCAACTCGCCAGCGGAAATCTTGTCGAGTTCCTCTTCCATGCCAGCAGTAAAGCCATATTCGACGTAACGGCTAAAGAAGGATTCGAGAAAGCCAGTGACCAGCCGTCCCTTGTCTTCAGGGAAAATACGCATTTTTTCAATGCGGACATATTTGGCATATTGCAGCTTGTCGAGGGTGGCGGCGTAGGTGGAGGGACGGCCAATGCCAAGCTCTTCCATACGTTTCACCAGGGTTGCCTCTGTATAGCGCGGCGGTGGCTCGGTAAAGTGCTGCTTGGCCTCGACTTTCTCAAGTGAGGGCTTTTCGCCTTTGCTCAGGACGGGCAGGGACTTGTCATCGCCTTCACCAAGCTTCACATCATCGCGGCCTTCCTGGTAGAGCTTCAAAAACCCGTCAAAACGTTGCACCTGGCCTGTCGCACGGAGGCCATAAATCTTATTGTCTTTGGCTGTTGCGTCCAGGGTTGCAGTGGTGCGTTCAAAAATTGCCCCGGCCATTTGGCTGGCCACCGCACGTTGCCAGATCAGGCGATACAGCTTGAACTGATCCTGGTCGAGATATTTTTCCACATCTTTGGGGTGGCGGGCAAAGTCAGTCGGGCGCACCGCTTCATGTGCTTCCTGGGCATTTTTGGCCTTGGACTTATAGTAACGCGGTTTTTCAGGCAAATATTTGTCACCAAAGGCAGAGCCAATCTCCTTGCGTACAGCCTGGATGGCTTCAGGAGCCAAAATCACGGCATCGGTTCTCATATAGGTAATCAGGCCAACGGTCTCGCCGCCCACGCTGATGCCCTCATAGAGTTTTTGTGCAACCTGCATGGTGCGCTTGGCATTAAAGCGCAGTTTTCGTGAGGCTTCCTGTTGCAGGGTCGAGGTGGTGAAGGGCGGAGCAGGGTTGCGGGTGACGGGCTTGGCCGCCACATCGGTAATGAGGTAGCTGCTTTCCTTCAGGGCAGTTTCCAGCGGGCGGGCGGTTTCCTCGTTGCCAATATCGTATTTTGTAAGCTTTTTGCCTTCAACAGTCACCAAGTTGGCGACAAACTTGTCTTTTTTCTCAGACAGCAGGTTGGCCTTCAGCGACCAGTATTCTGTGGTGACAAAGGTCTCGATTTCCAGTTCGCGGTCACAGACAATGCGCAGGGAAACAGACTGGACACGTCCTGCTGAACTGGAGCGCGGCAGCTTGCGCCACAGCACAGGGGAAAGGTTGAAGCCCACCAGATAGTCCAGGGCGCGCCGTGCCAGATAGGCATTGACCAGCGGCATGTCCAGCTCACGGGGGTTGGCCATCGCCTCCAGAATGGCCTTTTTGGTCACCGCGTTAAAGGCGACCCGCTCAATGGCGACATCTTTCAGGACGCGGCGTTTTTTCAGGATTTCAAGGATATGCCAGGAAATGGCCTCACCTTCACGATCAGGGTCGGTTGCGAGAATGAGTTTGTCTGAGCCTTTTACAGCATCCGTAATGCGGCGCATTACCTTTTGCGCATCACTGTCCGACTTCCAGACCATTTCAAAGTCTTCGTCAGGCTTGACCGAACCATCCTTGGGTACCAGGTCGCGAACATGCCCCACTGAGGCAATCACCTTATAGCGACTGCCGAGATATTTGTTGATGGTTTTGGCCTTGGCAGCCGATTCTACAATGACAACATTCATGTGTGATAAACCTAACGGTGATGGTGCGAAGAGATTTTGTGGAGCAGCAGCAAACCTGTAGCCCTACCTCACATCTTTAGGACAAGTTTTTCAGTTTGAAAACGACTTTTTTAATTTTTCTGTTTTTATCAATAGTTCGGACAGTTTTCACCCAACAAAAAAATAAGTGAGCCCTCAATTTGTGGGAAGATGGTGTTGTAAACGACATCAATCCTTCAAAACGGAGGAACTCATGGACATTGTAACAACTGTTCT
>JAJRRF010000249.1 GCA_024279735.1 Alphaproteobacteria bacterium | reverse complement strand
CTCGCAGAATTTGAATATCGATTCAATAGACGCTATAAACTTGGTGATATGATCGAAAGACTGGCCTATATTTCCATCTGTACACCCCCTAGAACTGAAAAATTCATAAGGATGGCGGAGAGGATGGCGTAATCAGGAAAAGAAATATATGCCTCCAGTACAGTCCCATCACCGAAGTGATCAAACAACACCAAACCAATATATCTCCACAATACTATTTCGTGCCAGCCAGTATCTTTGAAAACCATAATGATCTTATGGAAGAAAAACACTTGCCGGAACGCAAAATTATCCTGATCCTTTATTTATGAGGATGTCCTAAAGACATGGAGAGACACCTCATAAAAATCAAGTTGGCACAGATTTTTGTTTCCAGTTCTTTGGAAAGATTGCAACTGTCATGATAATGTTCTAATGAAATAGCCTATATCATCCGTCAATCACCCTGGAGTAACCCAAATGCCTTTCAGGCTGGACATATCTGCCCCTGATTTTCAGGAAAAATTTAAAGATTTGCTGGCAACCAAAAGGGAAACTTCTGGTGAAGTCAGTGAAACCGTTAGGGAAATCCTGACCCAGGTTCGCACGCGCGGGGATGAGGCTGTATTTGAATACACCCAAAAATTTGACCATCTTGATCTGGCCAAAACGGGCATGGTCATCACGGAAAAAGAAATTTCGGAAGCCCTGGAGCAGGTTGACCCTGCCACTTTTGAAGCCCTGAAATTTGCCGCAGACCGCATTGCCAGCCACCACAATACCCAAAAGCCTGAAGATCACTATTATACAGACAACCTTGGGGTCAAGCTTGGGTCACGCTGGACAGCCGTCGATTCCGTAGGCCTTTATGTTCCCGGCGGTACAGCCAGCTACCCCAGTTCTGTCTTGATGAACGCCATTCCTGCCAAGGTGGCAGGGGTCAAGCGTATTGCCATGGTGGTTCCCTCCCCCCACGGTATCCTGAATCCCCTTGTCCTTGCAGCAGCAAACCTTTCAGGCATCACTGAAATTTACCGCATCGGTGGGGCGCAGGCTATCGCGGCTCTGGCATATGGTACCAGAACCATTGAACCTGTCTGTAAAATTGTGGGGCCAGGCAATGCCTGGGTTGCCGCAGCCAAGAAGGAAGTCTTTGGCACCGTTGGTATCGATATGATAGCTGGGCCTTCTGAAATTTTGGTCATTGCCGATGGCAAAAACAATCCAGAATGGATTGCCACTGACCTTCTGGCTCAGGCAGAGCATGATGTATCTGCCCAGTCGATCCTGATTACTGATGACCCTGACTTTGCCAGAAAAGTCCTCAAGAGTATAGACACTGTCCTTAAAACATTGCCTCGGGCAAAAATTGCCAGACAAAGCTGGGAAGACTTTGGCGCGGTTATTACAGTCACGACCCTTGACCAGGCTCCGGCTCTGGCGAACAGGCTAGCCGCCGAACATTTAGAGCTGGCTGTGGATAACCCAGAAGAACTTGCCGCAAAAATCCCCAATGCAGGAGCGATTTTCCTGGGACGCTATACCCCTGAGGCGATTGGCGACTATGTCGCTGGGACAAACCACGTTCTGCCAACTGCCCGCTCTGCCCGTTTTTCTTCAGGTCTTGGTGTGCTTGATTATATGAAGCGGACATCCATGGTGCAATGTGACCTGGAATCCCTGCGGGAACTCGCACCCTCTGCGGTTACCCTCGGTGCTGCTGAAAGCCTGGATGCCCATGCCCTGTCTGTGTCAAAACGGCTTAAGTTTGATAGCTAATTTATTATTTATTTGTTTTATCAGGCCTTTTACCCCTATCATGAATAAGGAACAAACGTTTTTGGGATGCCCCATTTAAATATTTGAAGATTAATCTTTATCAAAAGGGCTAAATTTAAAGTGTGGGGGGGTCTTATTTTGATATCAGCAGCAAACATTCAGTCAGTTACAGATCTCGTAACAGAACATAAGGATTACTGGATTCAATATATGGATTCAGGGTTGGGCATCATGCCCGCCACCCCTTATCTGGTTTCGCTAGGCATAGCCCTCATCGCAGGGTTGGTTCTTGCCTGGATTGCCTGGCGCATTGTAAGCTGGCCATTCAAGAAACTGTTTGGAGGCAAGGAAACCTCTGGGTCCACCCAGGAAAATACCCTCAGCCTGCTCTTGCCTGAAGACTATAAACAGTGGCCCATAACCATTCAGGACAGCTATCTCAAGGCACAACTATTTCTGGTCAGCCAGGTACAGAAAGATAGGGAAGCGGCAAGCGAAGCTATCGTGAGTCTCAGTGAAAAAGATACCTCCAAAGCTCTGCATTTCCTTGGCATCATCCGCGATGATGCCCAGCGAAAAGGTGACACAAAACTTCAGATCAATGCAATGCGTTTCAGTTCTGCCCTCGCCTTTCCCAATAATATAGATCTGGCAAAGCAGACAATTGAAGATACCCTGAGACTTGCCCCAAATGAACCAATTATTCTGTTGCAAAACGGGGATATTGCCCTCAGGCAAAAAAAGGTGAAGGAAGCTTTCCAGTCCTATTCACATGCCCTGAAGATTTCAAGGGAAAAGGATCACGCCAAAGGACAGGCCAGTGCGCTTACGATATTGGGGGCTCTCTATTTCCAACAAAAGGATACTGCCACGGCCGAAAAGCTGCTTACTGAATCCATCTCAATCACTCAGAAGCTACAAAACGAAACCAAAGACCCCTCCTGGTCACAGATGACAGCCAAGAACTATATCATCATTGGCAAGATAAAGCAGGCACAGCAAAAATTTACCGAATCCCGTCAAAATTATGACCAGGGTATCGCAATCAAGGAAACACTTGTCGCCAACGAAAGCAGCAGCCAGAGCCTGAACCAGGATATTTACCTGACCTCTATCCTGGTTGGTGATATGCTCAACAAACAAGAAGATCTAGCAAGTGCCCAGGACTACTACCAAAAGGCCTTAGCAGTTAGTAACACCCTCATGCAACAGCATCCTGAACAAGCCAATATCCAAAGGGATCATGCCATCGCCCTAAACAAGTTGGGACAAAATGACTTACACAACAAGAACACAGATGCAGCCCTGAAAAACTTCACCGCCTCCCTAGGCATAAGACAAAGCCTCCTTTCCAAGAGCCCCGACAATATACACCTCTCAAGGGATGTCGCGATAGGTCACGAGCGTCTAGGGGATTTGCACAGCCTCTCTCGTGATTTTTCATCCGCCACCCCACATTTTATCACAGCCAAAAACACAATGGAGGGATTGCTTGCCAAGGATAGTAACAACCTTTTATGGCAAGAGGACCTGGCGCGTTATATCAGCCGAATTGCCTATATCCAGGACAAGTCAGGAGAAACCGAACAGGCAATATTATCCCTGGAACAGGTCATTGGCATCAAGGAAAACGTGCTTAAAAAAATTCCAGGTCATATCCGTATCAGTCTTAGCCTTACCAACAGCTATATCATACTGGCCAAACTTGACAAAAAAAATTCCAGGCCATCCCTTGAAAAGACATTGGCATTATTAAAGTCTCTGTTGGAAAAAAACAAGTTACCACAGTCAAGCCAGGGGATGATTGCCGATGTTGAAAAACAACTGGCATCTTTGGGATAAATTTTTTAAAGATAGCCCATGCCAGACAAAGAGCCCATAAACCAAAACCAGAAAACCACGCTCATCAGTGTAGAGTTAGATCCAGATTCCATAACACGTACAACGCGTGACATTGACCATGAGCGAAAAATAGCAATCTATGATTTGTTGCGTGAAAACTATTTCACTCTGCCAGATCACGATGTGGGGCCCTATACCTTGCTGATTGCTATGGAAGGGTCACGTCTTGTCCTCCATATTGGCGACAGGGACAAAAACCCCATCACATCCATCATCCTGGCTCTTGGCCCCTTCAGATCCATGATCAACCAATATTTCATGATTTGTGACAGCTATTATGAATCCATAAAAATGGCAACCCCCAACAGGATCGAGACCATTGATATGGCACGGCGTGCCCTGCATAACGAAGGGGCCGAGCTGTTACAGGAACGGCTCAAGGGAAAGGTTAAATGCGACAACCTCACAGCCCGCCGCCTGTTTACCCTGATCTGTGCCCTGCACTGGAAAGGGAGATGTTCATGAAACCTGATACCAGACACAAGATTCCCTCTTCTGTACTCTTTGCCTGTAATATGAATGCCATCCGTTCCCCGATAGCTGCTGCCCTACTCCGCCATCTTGCTGGCCCGGGACACTATATCCGCTCTGCCGGAGTCAGACCCGGTGATGTTGACCCGTTTACCGTCGAGGTCATGAAAGAGATAGGTATCGACATTACTGAACATGAGCCTGTTGCTGTTTCTGAACTGTTTGACAGCTATTTTGACCTGATCATCACCCTGACACCGGAAGCGCACCACCAAGCACTGGAACTGACCCATTATATGTCAGTAGAGGTGCGGTACTGGCCCCTGATTAACCCCGCCCTTGTTGAGGGAAACCGTGAGCAGATCATGGACTCCTACAGGAAGTGCCGTGACAACCTTCTCAATACACTGACAGACTATTTTGAGATCAAGGGCAGTCCGGCCATCTGACAAACCTGATTTATTGGCAGGGTCTGGCAGCCCTTATTTTGGGGAGTTGCAGAATTTTATTATAAATGTCATAGAATATGCTTGATTTAACGTTATAGTCAGGTCAAATCTATAAATAATTAGGCCAGACACTGTCTTGACCATGGCTATCCGCTATGGTGCAGAGATAGGCAGGCATTACACAAGACATCAGAAAAAACAGGAATCCATATGGCTAAGGAAGAACTTCTCGAATTTGAAGGCACAATCATTGAACTGCTGCCAAATACAACTTTCCGCGTAAAGCTGGAAAATGACCATGAAATTATTGCCCATACCGCTGGACGTATGCGCCGCAACAGGATACGCGTCCTGACTGGTGACAAGGTGCGCGTGGAGATGACCCCCTACGACCTTTCCAAGGGCCGTATCACCTATCGTCATAAATAAATTGCACAGGTCTTGCACTGACGGCAAATGAACCAGGTCTATGAGAAACTATATGAAACAAAGCCAGGGCATTCATGCCAGGGCTTTGTTTCAGATTACAACCCCTTACAAAGAGCCCCGTCGTTATGGATTTCACCTTGTCCGGCATTCGCAATTCCATCAAAAATACAGCGCAGGATCGAACACGGCCGCGCTCTTTCAAGAAAAATACAGCACGCAAGAAACTGGTGCTTGCTTCTGGTTCGCCCCGCCGTCTTGCCCTTCTGGAACAGGCCGGGATAGAGCCTGATGCCCTTCGCCCCCCCAGTATTGATGAAAGCGTAAAAAAGGGTGAAATGCCCCGTACACTGGTCAACCGCCTGGCATTGGGAAAGGCACGAGCCGCACAAAAAATAATCATGAAAGATGACACCCTGTCAGATGCCTATATTTTGGCCGCAGACACCATTGTTGCACGCGGCAGGCGCATCCTGACAAAACCGGAAACCATTGAGGAAGCAGCCGCTTCCCTAAAACTCCTGTCGGGACGTTCTCACAAGGTTTATACTGCTGTGTACCTGATTACACCTGACAACGCTATCAGGAAGCGCGTTGTCGAGACCAGGGTACGCTTCAAAGTTCTTGGCCGTGATGAGATTAACAGTTACCTGACCACAGATGAGTGGCGCGGCAAGGCCGGAGGTTATGCCATCCAGGGACTTGCAGGGGTGTTTGTGCTCGACATAATCGGATCCTATACCAATGTTGTTGGCCTGCCTCTAGCCCAGGTCGTCAACATGCTCTACAGCGAAGGCTTCCCGATCTACTTTAACTGGCTGTCCCGCGCCGAACTGGAACATAGCTGAGTGTAGACCCTGCCCAGACAGAAGAATTGCCCTTTTAAAACCTTTATTCTATATAATGATTATTATTCAGGCTTCTTCCCTTAAAGCTTGCGCAAAACCTCACAAAATATTATCGAATGGATATTTACCATGCCACGGTGTCTGATCTGCAAAAAAAGGGATGTGCAACATAGCTTCCGCCCCTTTTGCTCCAGGCGGTGTTCTGATATTGACCTGGCAAAATGGATGAATAACAGTTATGCCGTTCCTGAAGAGCCTGATGATGGATATGCTTCACAGGTTGACCCAGAAGCCGTGAAGCAACTGCCTTATGAAAACAACAACTAAAAAATCAATTACAAAGGCAGTCCTGTTTTGGGGCATCATTCTGCCATCACTGGCCGTCGCCACATACCTGTTACTCTCCCAAAGCCTGCCCGCAAAGACTATGCCAGGCATTATCGGCTCTGATGACAGACAGGCAATACCCCAAAATGAAAGACCCTGGCAGGCCATTGGACAAATCAATATAGCGGGTTACAGAAAAAGAAAGAGCTGTACAGGTACACTTATTGCGCCCGACAAGGTATTGACAGCTGCCCATTGCCTCCTCAATAGCCGTACAGGCAAACCAACAAAAAAAGAAAAAATACATTTCCTTGCAGGAGTCTCTCGCGGGAAATATATGGCACATGCCAGAGCCAGGTGCTTTTTCATCCATAAGGACTATAGACCATCCCGTGGCAATGTCCGCCTCCCCTTCAGTAAAGACCTTGCCCTGATCATCCTCAAAAAAAAACTTGACCTACACCCTATTCCTGTTACTGGGCAAACAGCAGGCCTGAAAAAGAAGGAGCTTGTCCATGCCAGCTATTCAGGAGACCGCCGTTTCGCCCTGACAGCCCACAGGAACTGCCAAAGGATACAGAACCACCAGGGGATTTGGCTGACAGACTGCGATACCCATTTTGGCAGTTCTGGCGGCCCTGTACTGGTTTCCCGCAGTACAAACAATTACGCGCTCACCGCCGTTATGGCTGGTATTGTTGTCAAACAATATACCATAGCAGTTCCCGTCCAGCCCTGGCTGGGTTTTATAAAAACAGCCCAGTGCAGTAAATGACACGGCTTTGTGATTTTGTTTATCACTTGCTGTCCCATATCCTGCCAACCAGACACTTAAAACAGGTAAAAGGCATAGATCATGTATAAGGTAATTCTCGGATATTTTTTATTTTTTCTCTTCAGCACAGCCGCAATAGCAAGTGATGGCCTGGTAACCTTGCCCAGTCCCTTTAATGTGAAGACCACAGCAGACAGGCTGGAGAAGGTCTTGAAAGCCAAAGGCATGACAGTCTTTGCGCGCATCAACCACAGCGCAGGTGCCAAGAAGGTTGGCAAGGAACTTGCCCCTACAGAAGTTGTTATTTTTGGCAACCCAAAGGTCGGGACACTGCTGATGCAATGCAACAGCAGTGCAGCAATTGACCTGCCCCAAAAAGCCCTGGTCTGGCAGGACAAGCTTGGCAAGACCCACTTGTCCTATAACGATCCGGCCTATCTGAAAAAGCGTCACAAACTGACAGGTTGTGACAACGTTGTTGCCAAAATTTCAAAGGTTTTGGCAATGTTTGCCAAGGCTGCCACCTCAAAATAGTCTCTCAGCAGTATCACGGAAGACACAAGATACCAGAATACTGGGTTAGGATCGGGGCAAGGTTTATGAAACCTTGCATCTTCCCTTATCTATGGGCATTCAGTCTTTCGGCCTGCCCCATCCAGTCTTCGCGCTCAATCCGCCCAGTGAACTCAAGACGTTCACTGATTTTGCGAATATCATAGGGGGTCAGGTTTTGGATATGCTCATAATGGGTATAGCCCATTGCATTAAGTTGCTCTTCAAGCACAACACCGACACCTGCAATCCGCTTCAGGTCATCCGGCTGCCCTGATACTGGCAGGGACAGGCTGGACACAGCGTCCAGGTGAAGGTCTTCCTGGGCTGAAGGAAAACTCGTCTTCTTTTGCGCCGTACCGATATGTGCTGTTGTGCCGTCAACCACAGGAGCCTGGCCACTCATCAGGCGGCTGGCCTGGCCAATCCAGTCTTCACGTTCAACACGGCCACTAAATTCCAGTTGCCTGTTAATGTTCTGGATATCCCTCTGGTTCCAGTTCGCAATCTGTTCAAAGCGGGTAATCCCTGCCTTGTTCAGCTTAAGAGCCAGGATTGACCCAACCCCGATAATTTTTGTCAGGTCGTCACTGGATGTTACTGACTTGCCTATACTTGTAGAATGGGTTGAATAGGATGGAATATTTGTTCGTTTTTCGGTCAGGAAGTCTGAGTCGTCAGCCTGAACGACCTTCGTTTGTGTTTGCTGATGTTCCCAAGTCATCTTGTCTGCTACTGGTGCAGGAGGAGGTGTCGGGACAGGGATATGCTGTGGCACTGTGGTTTTGGGTATTGTAGGCGTTATGGGTGTCTGGATGACCGGTGTACGTATTTCAGGCTGGACGGCAGGAATATACCCTCCATTGCCAACTGTTTCTCCCGTATTCCTGCCCCCAGCTGCTATTGCCGCACCTGTTGCCGCACCAGCAGTACCAAGGGCAGCCCCTAGCCCAGCACCTGTTCGTCCAGTAGCTACCGCAACATCAGCAGGCCTTGGACTGGTCACATGGTCAGCCGGGAAGAATTTGCGCATAAAACATCCAGCCAGTGACCCAAGCAAATAGGCCAGAATGAGAAGCAAAAATGTCTGAAAATAAAAATAGGTCATAACTCATCCAAAATCTTAACGTCCTGCAATATTTAGTGGTTTACCGCATCAACGCGGTAAATCCCTCGGCCAGAAACAGGCTTGGTCTATTCGGAGCCATCCCCGTTATGTTCGCACGTAAACCAGGAAATAATAAAGCCAAAGACAAATGCAAGCACAATGTAAGGCCATAATTGCTGAAACAGGTAAAACATTTTTCGGTCGCTCCACGAATACAGGCTTAGAACACCCACCAAAATAATTTAATCATTTAGCTTGACCTTTTGCCCGCCAGTGTCGTTTCAAAAATGCTTGTGTAGTCCGCTACACGCTCATTTTTGACTTAGGCTAACAAGCAAAATTTCTGCGCTATCCTGATCCTTTATTTTTGCGTGCGTCCTTACAAAAACCGTTTTGCAGTCAACAGCCGGAGATCCCAATAAAACCTCTGCTGTAAACTGGTATAAAGGGCAGATACTCCCTGCCACACTATTGTTTAACTGCAGCTCCAGTTCTGCCCGTCATAACCACAGTCACTTCAGGCCTAGAACCTAGAACCTAGAACCTATCCTTGACCACAAACTCAATCCGGCGGTTCTTTCTCTTGTTTTTCTTGCTGTTGTTTGGGGCGATTGGTCTGGTCTCCCCATAGCCAACGGCGACCAGACGATCCTTGTCCACCCCACGGCCAACCAAAAATTCAGCCACAGAGCGGGCACGTTTCAGGCTCAGGAAGTGGTTAAACTTCTTTGCACCATCCGAATCAGTATGCCCTGCAATTTCAATAACAGCCTGCCCGCACCTGTTGGCTATAAATGCCAACTTTTCCAGGACACGATAACTGCTCTGGCTGAGTTTGGCACTGGCAGGTGAGAAGGTAATGGAAGTCCTGTTGACCAAAGTATTCAAGTAACGTTCACAGGTCGAGGCCTTAACCTTCCTGTCACTGTTCAGTTCCTCATCCGTAACACGCATGTAGTCCTTGTTGCGTTTTTCATAGTCCGCATAATCAGCAGCACTCCCATCATTATCTTCCGTCCTGTTGATCCGCACCTTATTTTCCAGACGGATATTTCGTGCCAGGGAACGCCTCAATTCTTCAGCTATTTCTCTTTTAACAAAAGCATTGCTGGCAATGCCCCGGACAGTCATTTTCCTATCAATCAGGGTGACACTGCCCTGGCTCAGACGGCCTACAGCAAAAATACCTGCCTTGACGTTATCCGCCCATTGCCGAGATGCCCCAGCAGCTATCTCCAGCTGGTCTATCACAGCCGCACCAGGAAAACGCTCCTCGACAGCAATAACCATTTCCTGTTTCGCGGCCTGGTTCGGCACATTACCGGACAGGGTAATCCGTCCATCCTGAAAATCAATCCGCCAGATATAAGGCTCTACAACTGGCAACTGGATACGCTGGTAGTCAAGGTTAAACCCAGCAGGTATATAGGCCTTGGCTCGTTCCAGCTTCTTCTGGTCATCAAACGACCAGGCTATACCCACCAGATGATACCCCCTGTTGCGCAAGCCAACCTGGCCACTCTTGAGTCCATCAAGCTGCTTCAGGCAAAACTCTGTGGCATCCTGCCAGTCCAGTCCATCAGGCACACCAGAGGCTTCTTTCATCCGATCCACCAGATCCAGGCTGGGGAAAAGCTGCTTGGCCTGTTCCATAACCCGTTTTCGTGCCTGCTTGTCAGGGACAAAGCCTGACAGGGTAATCTCATTGCCTTTTCGCGTCACATTCCAGCTATAGTTTTTTACCTTTGCTGGACGGATACGGGCATTGGCCAGTGAGACCCCAGCAGGCAGAAGAGAATGGTCCAGGTCTTCAGGCCTGAAAGCCCCTCTGCGTGCCTGTCCTGACAAGCGTACCTTATTGTCACGAAGTGTAAATGAGCCATATTCCAATGAAGACAGGCGTTGGAAGGCGTAGTCAGCAACCATCATGTGCCTGGCCTTGCCCAGACCGCCTGACCCGATTTTCATATTGTCAATCACCTGAAAATCTGGCGCACTGTGACGTGCCTGGCGTAGTATATCATCACGCATCCCTTCATCCAGGACATACCCCCCTATGATTAGGGCATCATTTCTCTTTGTCACTGACCAGCTATAGGGCGAAATATCCACAGTCTTGCCAGCACGGTCAGGATTTTGACGCTCACCCTTGTCATTACGGTCATGACTGTCGAAATCATTCCCAGAAAACCTGTCATTACGGTTATCCTGGTTGTCACGATTATCATTCCTGCGGCGGTCATTACGGTCAAGGGAGCTCCCAAAATCCCTGTCTTCCGATATGTTTCCACCTGTGGTGCGCCATGTCACTTCATTAATGGTCTTAAATCCTGTCGGCAGTGCAGACTTCAGGCTGTTTTTGACACGCTCCGCCAGTCTCTTGCTCTCTGCCTGCCCCTTAAAATAGATATTTTTATTAGATATTTTTGCTTCGCCCTGTTCCAGAACTGAAAGCTGCCCCAACGTAACACGCAAGACATTTTCCCATCCGGCAGGCTCACCGCTCCCCATCAGGGTTCTGTCATCGACATCACTGTCAGGAAATTTTCTTTTGACCATATCTCTGATACGGTTCTGAGCCCCCCGATTGGGCACAAAGCCTGTAAGGATGACCTTGTCTTGCTCTTTTGTAGCCTTCCAGACAAATGGATTCTGAACAGGGGGATTTACCAAGTTTTCCTGCAAACGGACACCTTCAGGCAGGTCATTCTCCAGGTTTTCCTGTAGCCGAGTATAGCTGTCACTGCGGAGCGCATCACCCTTGACTGTAAATCTTTCATCCACAAAATGGACGGATCCCTTTTTCAGATCCTTGACCTGGGACAGGCCAAACTTGATGGCATCTCTCCAGTCCACCCGTCTTGGCTGACCTGGTGCAACCTGCATCTTGCTGGAGACAAACAATCGGGGAAAACGGCTCTTGGCCTCCTTCAGAACCTCATCACGCATCTCTATCGTTGGGACATAACCGCCCAGGACAAGCTTGCGCCCTTCCTTTTCAGCAGACCACAGATAGGGGCTGACAGGCCGTGAGAAGCTGGAATTATCTGTTGCAACACGCACCCCCTCAACATCCCGCAGGGCATCCAGTGCAATCATTTTTTCATCCGCCGAGAGTGCCTTGCCAAAGACAACCCCGTCCCTCCCGTTAAAGGATGGCTCGGCCCAGTCCATACCTGCATTGCGCAAGGCCTCAATGCTGCGTGTCTTCAGGTCATTCTCAATTGCAGAACGTTCACTGTAAACAGCCATCAATCCCAATAATGCCAGCGGTATCAATCCCCACAGCCAGGATAAAGGTTTGCATTTCCACCTCCACCACATAGTGTCTTCCTTATTCCATCAATAACCTGATGCCAGACCCTGAAACCCGACGAACATAACCTTGTCAGGCTATTGGGTTTCCAGATGCTTCAGTTACGTCCCAATTTGGGACAATTCTATATTCAACAACCATTTTGGGACAGTCTTTGCCCAAAAAAAACTGCGCAACAGCCTGGCTGTCCCTGGATCAGCATCCCCCCAGCCTGGTATATACAGGAAAAAACCTGGGAAACCAAATATTAACTAATTGATAATATTAAGTATTTTAACTGAAAGCAAAGTATTTTTCACAATTATCAAGCCCTAAGAATCTGGCCAGACATTCCAACAGACCCTAATAGCCTATATTTCTATACTATATGGAGTATTAGCCGTTTTGTTTGGCGCAAATAGGCCGCACAAAATCACACCCTTCAGGGGGATATCGACCCCTTGGCAAAACCAACCTGTTCGCAAGACATGCCAAAGCAAGTTGCAATAAATTGCGGTCAACCGGCCTGCCCTAGCCCTTTATATGGCGCATATCTTAACCCGCAAATCGTAACGATTTACTCGCACTATGTACTAGTCTTCAAAGAACAGTGTCAGTAATGGCAGGTAGCAAAATGGCAACAGGGCTTTCCAGCCAAAATATTGAGGCATACCATACAGGTCAATATAAAAATATGTCCCTGCTACGGCCAGCCCGATTATCATAAAAAGCTTCATAGTGTTACTCCAGATACCCTAATTAACAAGTATTATACCAGACAAATAATAATAAATACTTACCAGCTATACCAAGCAACATCCATGCCAACCGTAATATCCCTAACAATAACGGCAGAAATATAACTAATTTATACCTATAAATTCATAAATATACCTAACATTACTTTAATGAAATGCCGACACTTTAATGAAATGCCGACCAGCAAAAATGGACAAAAAAGAAGCAGCCCCACAATTCATGGGACTGCCTAAATATTTCATGACCTCATCAGCCAAAGACAGGTAATTCCAGGGCAACTGCAAGTAAACTTAAGCTAAACCCTTGCTCCCGCTCCTTATTGGCGCATATCAAAGACCCGCAAATTGCAACAATTTTCTTGCACTATGCCCTAGCCCTGCTTTGTCTTGGCAGGGCTCTTCTTGCCAGCCGTCTTTTTGGCTACAACGGGTTTCTTTGAGGTCCGGGTTGCAGGAATCCCTTTCTTTTTCACCCTTGCGAGTTTTTCAAAAGCAAAGCCAAGCACCTTCTTCTTGCCTTTGGTCTCAACACCAACCTTGACAATACCGCCAGATGACAGCTTGCCAAATAGCAACTCTTCAGCCAATGGCTTCTTGATATGTTCCTGGATCACACGCCCCAGAGGCCGCGCCCCAAATTTTTCATCATACCCTTTATTGGCAATCCACTCGGTCGCCTCTTTTGTCAGTTCAATTGTCACATTGCGTTCTGCAAGCTGTGCCTCAAGCTGAAAAATAAATTTTTCAACAACCTTGGCAATCACCTCTTTTGACAGAGAAGCAAACTTGACCACAGCATCCAGTCTGTTACGGAACTCAGGCGTAAACATCCTGTTAATCGCCTCGGTATCCTCACCTTCACGCTTGCTGCTGCCAAAGCCAATAGCTTCCTTGGCCATGTCACTGGCTCCAGCGTTGGTGGTCATGATCAGGATCACATTGCGGAAAGAGATTTCCTTACCGTTATGGTCTGTCAACATGCCATTATCCATTACCTGCAACAAGATATTATACAGGTCAGGATGCGCCTTCTCAATCTCATCAAGCAACAGCACACAATGGGGATGCTGATCCACCCCATCTGTCAGCAAGCCGCCCTGGTCAAAACCAACATAGCCAGGAGGAGCCCCGATCAGGCGTGATATTGTATGTTTTTCCATATATTCGGACATGTCAAAGCGCAACAGCTCTACGCCCAGCGTCATGGCAAGCTGCTTGGCCACTTCTGTCTTGCCAACACCTGTCGGGCCTGAAAACAGATAGGACCCAATTGGCTTTTCAGGCTCGCGCAAACCAGCACGGGACAGCTTGATCGCAGAAGCCAGGGCTGAGATTGCAACATCCTGGCCAAAGACAACCCGTTTGAGATCCCGATCCAAGCTCTTCAGAACCTGGACATCCGACCTGGAAACTGTCTTTGACGGAATCCGTGCCATCTTGGCAATCGTCACCTCAATATCCTTGATACCCAGTGTCTTTTTGCGTTCTTCAGGCGGCAACAACTTCTGAGCCGCACCTGCCTCGTCAATCACATCAATTGCCTTATCTGGCAATTTTCGGTCATGGATATGCTTTACAGACAGCTCTACAGCCAGCTTGATGGCTGCGCCTGTAATCTTGACATTATGGAACTCTTCATAATAGGGCTTGAGACCCTTCAGTATTTCAATGGCATCGTCCTGACTCGGCTCCACAACATCAATTTTCTGGAAGCGGCGCACCAATGCCCGGTCTTTCTCAAAATGTTGACGAAACTCCTTGAATGTTGTTGAGCCAATGCAGCGTAAAGCTCCCGATGCCAGTGCAGGCTTCAGCAGGTTAGAGGCATCCATTGCCCCGCCTGATGTAGCTCCAGCACCAATTACGGTGTGGATCTCATCAATAAACAGGACGGAATTATCATATTCCTCTATTTCCCGCATCACGGCCTTCAAGCGTTCCTCAAAATCACCGCGATAACGGGTTCCAGCCAGCAAGGCTCCCATATCCAGTTCAAAAATCGTTGCCCCTTCCAATACTTCAGGGACTTCACCACGTACAATCATACGGGCAAGCCCTTCAGCGATAGCGGTCTTGCCAACACCTGGGTCACCAACAAGCAACGGATTATTCTTCTGGCGACGGCACAACACCTGAATGGTGCGCTCAATGACATCTTCGCGGCCAATAAGGGGATCAATCTTGCCCTTACGAGCCTTCTCATTCAGGTCAACGCAATAGCTTTGCAGCGCGTCCCCTGCCCCCTTCTTGGCAGCAGGTTTTTCACTGCCGCTGTCCTCGTCAACGCCGCGCACAACCTTTGATTCAGAAAAATCAGATCGCTTAGCGATGCCGTGAGAAATATATTGCACGGCATCAAAGCGTGTCATTTCCTGTTCCTGAAGGAAATAGGCCGCATGACTTTCGCGCTCGGCAAAGATGGCCACCAGGACATTGGCCCCGGTCACCTCATCACGCCCTGAAGACTGGACATGAATAATTGCCCGGTGAATGACCCGCTGGAAACTGGCTGTCGGCTGCGCCTCATTCTCACCCTCGACTATGATACTTTCCAGTTCATTATCAATATAGTCTGTAAGTTTATGGCGTAGGCTGTCAAGCTCTACATTACACGCGCTCATGACAGCAGCAGCATCCTCATCATCTATCAGGGACAATAAGAGATGTTCCAGGGTCACATATTCATGTGCTTTTTTATTGGCATATTCAAGTGCCCTGTGCAGGGCCTTGTCGAGATGATTAGAAAATGACGGCATGGATACTTCTGAACTCCTGTTTAACTATTCCTTCTCCATCGTACACTGTAATGGATGCTCATGCTGTCTTGAAAAGTTGGTGACCTGCCCCACTTTTGTCTCAGCAATTTCGTATGTAAAAACCCCCGCAATCCCCACGCCTTTACGATGTACTTCCAGCATGATACGGGTAGCCTCTTCGCCCCCCTTGTTAAAGAAATGCTCCAGCACGCTGATGACAAAATCCATCGGCGTATAGTCATCATTCAACAAGACAACCTTATAAAGGTCAGGTTTTCTGGTTTTTGGACGGGACTTGGTAATAATGTCAACATCATTATCATGGCTATCATCATCCCTGTCAGACAAAACCACTTCATGATTAAGGACACCATGATGATTAAGGGGAACTGTGTCCTCATTGAGAACTTTTTGCCTTTTTTCAAAATTTTCTGGCACTGTGATATTTTTCATTTCGGAACAACCCCTGTTGCTGTCTACCAGTGTATCGTTTCACACAGCGATAACAAGCTAAATATATTTTTTAAATTGCCGAACCCTGAACCTCGCAGACCAGGCAATCATCTGATACCAGCATGTCATCCCATAAAATCACCGTATCCAGAACAGTAACATATCCAGAGACAAGGGGCAAAACACAGCAGTCCAAAATTAATCGCCCCAATTATGCTGTTACCACCATTTCATAAATCAGTTATGCCCCTTTGCAAACTGCAAAAAATATTTTGTCACAGGCAAGGCCAACAAAACTGCCAACAGGCCAGCACAATATTTACTGTGAAATTTGCATCACACATTTGTAAATCAATAAAACCTACAGTATAAACATACCACCAAAATACTACTTAAGTATAAATCACAAAAAATACATCAAAGAATAGTTTCATTATAGTTAACCACCCCTATGCCCAAAACATAACAAAACCGACCAATCATCCTTCTCCATCCTTTTGGCAGATAAAACCGCACCCGCCCTCCAGTATTAACTGGCAATATTTTGGTTCATTTCAAGAAGCAAAACCAAAATTGTCGATAATTCCCATATTTTTTCTTCAAAACACAAAAGACACAAAAGACAATGCAAAAGGCCAGCCCCTCATATTGGGACTGGCCTTTTTGTTTGTGTCACATGCCCATAGGGATTAGCAGCTGAAATACATGTCGAACTCTATAGGGTGGGGGGCGTGTTCCAGGCGGATCACG